>OMTG01000137.1 GCA_900313905.1 uncultured Actinomycetes bacterium
CTGCTGATCTCCGCCTTGAGAGGGCGGCGTCCTAAACCGCTAGACGAACGGGCCAAATGGCTGGGATAGAGAGAATCGAACTCCCATTGACGGAACCAGAATCCGCTGTCCTACCGTTAGACGATATCCCAAAGTCGTGCGTGCGCTTCATCGGCGCGAGAAAGAATATTATCTCAGTGCCCCCTAGGGTGCAAGGACCTTTTCCAAATTGGTTGAAAAAAGATGGGACACCCCGATTCCATCACAATTGCCACACAACCTGCTTCGGCCTTATACCACAATCCTGTGGGATGGGAGAGAGCTTCTTCGATGGAGAAGGGGAGCTCGATCAAGGTGTTCCGTGCTCGGAAACACTTGCCGAGTAGTATGGATGGGAATGCTCTGGAAAAGGTATCGTGGGAGGCAAGGTGTCAGCTGAGAAGGAAGGTCGCGGGATGGGCAAGGCACATGCACCGCAGGACGAATCTCCAGCGACGGCCTCTGGATCCAGCGCGCAGAAGCACGCATCCTCTGCACAGCCCAAGAAGACGGCGCACAAGGGCGCCTCTGCCCCGAAGCCGAAGGTCGCCTCTTCCAGCATCGAGGCGAACACGAATGAGGACCAGAATGCAAGCGCCCGCAAAGGCGCGCTCTTCCTTGTGGCAGTCGTCGCCCTCTATATCGTCTACCTCATCTTCTCGGGGCAGATGCAGCAGTTCCTCGATGCCCTCAGCACGGTGGACACGCATTGGGTCCTGATCGCCTGCCTCTGCTATGTCTTCTATTTCATCTTCGGTGTCACCGCCTACGTGATCGCTGTCTTTATCGACCATGATTCTCCAGTCGGCATCCGCGACCTCATGAGCGTCGAGGCATCGGGCGTCTTCTTCGGCAACCTCACGCCGATGATGGCAGGCTCGGTTCCCTCGCAGATCGTCCGTCTGACAAGGACCGGGCTCGATGTGGGCGAGGCCTCGGCCACCCAGTTCACCCGTTTCATCATGTTCCAGTTCGGCGTCGTGCTCTTCGCGGCGCTGATGCTCGCCGCGAAGCTCGAGTTCTTCTTCACGACCTACGGCGACATCGTGATCCTGAACCTGATCGTCTTCGGCGTCCATCTGCTCGAGCTCATCTGCCTCTTCGTGATCTGCCTCTGCCCCCATTTCGTTATGCGTGTCGGCAATGCCCTCATCAGGCTTGCCCGCCGCGTCCACATCCTGAAGGACAAGGACGTCGCGCACTGGGATGAGGTCGTGAACGTGCAGGTCATGCAGTTCTCGGATGCCTTCAAGCGGGCAGCGCGGGATTGGCCCTCGATGCTCCTCACCTTGGGCGTCACGATGCTGCAGCTCTTCTCCCTCTATGCGATCCCCTGGTTCGTTCTCCAGGCCTTCGGCGTCGAGGCAGACTTCCTCGAGTGCCTGGCTGCAGGCTCGATGGTGCAGATGGTCTCGTCGGCCGTGCCGCTGCCGGGCGGCACCGGTGGCGCCGAGGGCGGCTTCTTCATGTTCTATGGCGGGCTCTTCGGGCAGTCGGCGACGGCAGGATACCTGATCTGGCGCCTCATCACCTTCATCGCCCCGACCATCGCCGCAGCCCCGCTTCTGGGCCTCAAGACCACGAACCGCACGCGGAGCATCTACCAGCGCTGGTGCGACCTCACGCAGGGGAGGAGCTCGTCTGCCGGCGTCTCGATGTCGGGAGCGGCGATCCACCGGAGCCTGCAGCATCCCGCCAAGGGCACGACGTCCCGGAACGGGCAGAAGAAACACTAGCAGAGGCAGGCGGGGGCTTATCGGCTTCCGGCCTGCAGAAAGGCAGCCATGCCATCCAGCAAGCATCCACGTCCCAGATCGCAGGCATCCGCGCGTCCTGCAGCCGCAGGCAGCAAGGACAGCGCAGAGAACAAGGGGAGCGCCTTCAAAGGCATGCTCTTCCTGGCTGCGGTCGTCCTCTTCTATGTCCTGCAGCTCGTCGTGACGGGGCAGATGGAGACCTTCCTGACCTCGCTCCAGGGCCTCGCTATGCCTTGGATCGTCGCCGCGATCATCTGCTACATCCTCTACTACCTCGCAGGGGTCGCCTCCTATGCGGTTGCCGTCTGGCTTGACCGCGACTCGCCTGTCGGCATCCGCGACCTCATGAGCGTCGAGGCGGCAGGCACCTTCTTCGGCAACCTCACGCCCGCGAAGGCTGGCGTGATGCCTGCCCAGATCCTGCGCCTCACGAATGCCGGCCTCGATGCCGGCGAGGCGACGGCCACCCAGCTCACCCGTGGCATCATGCAGGAGGTCGCCTCGGTGAGCTTCAGCCTCATCGTCCTGCTTGTGGGCTTCGTCTCGTTCCGCGAGTCCTATGGCAACCTGATCTTCTTGGCGCTCGTAGCCTGGGTCATCGGCTTCCTCATGATCCTGGGGCAGCTTGCCGTCTGCTATTTCCCGAACCAGGTGATGCGCGTCGGCAATGCCGCCGTGAAGTGGCTCTCGAAGCGGGGCTGGCTCAAGGACTATGGCCGTGCCTACCATTTCGTGAACAACGAGGTGACCGAGCTCTCCGATGCCTTCCGCAGGGCCACGAACAGCCGCCAGGGCCTGCTTGTCACCCTCATTATCAACTACATCCAGCTCTTCCTGCTCTACCTGATCCCCTTCTTCGTCGCGAACGCCTTCGGCTTCCCGATCAATCCGGTCGCTGCGATCGAGCTCTGCGCGCTTGTCCAGATGGTGGGCGCTGCCGTGCCCCTGCCGGGCGGCACGGGCGGCGTCGACGTGGCCTGGAACATCTTCTTCGGGCCGACCTTCGGCGATCTTTCGACGGCGGGCTTCATCATGTGGCGTGCCATCAGCTACATCGGCCCGATCTTTGCCGCCCTGCCGCTCCTGAACCTGCATTCGACGCACCGGGGCCATTCGCTCTATCAGCGCTGGAACGATGTGGCGCATGGCGCAGGGAAGGGTACCGGCCTCCGGTAGCCTCAGCAGATCGAGACAGAACGCAAAGAAGGCCCTGCCACCTGGCAGGGCCTTCGCCATTGCTCGGCATATGCCCTGAGGCGCTCTCAGGCCTCCAGGCAGGCGCTGCACCCTTGGCAGGGGATCTGTGCCGAAGGCTCGGCAGCAAGGCCTCCCTGCGCCGTCTCGCGGAGCTCTGGCGGCAGCGCACGCCCCACCTCTGCCATCGCGTGCACGACCTCGTCGAAGGGGATGGGGCCATGCACGCCTGCGAGCGCGAGCTGGGCGGCGCTTGCCGCAGCAGCGACGCCCACGGCATTGCGCATCTGGCAGGGATACTCGACGAGGCCTGCGACCGGATCGCAGACGAGGCCGAGGAGATTGGCGACCGCGATGGAGGCCGCATCCAGGATGGTCTCAGGACCTGCACCCGCAAGGCAGGCAAGGCCTCCTGCCGCCATGGCAGAAGCGGTGCCGACCTCGGCCTGGCAGCCGCCCTCGGCGCCGGCGACGCTTGCGTGCTGGGCGATGAGGGCGCCGATCGCAGAGGAGGTCCAGAGGGCCTCGAGGACCTTGTCCTCGGATGCCCCTTCCTCCTCGGCGGCAGCGATGAGGGCCCCTGGCACGACACCGGCAGATCCTGCGGTCGGTGCTGCGACGATGACGCCCATGGAGGCGGAGCGCTCGAGCACGGCCATCGCATAGGCACAGGCGCGCCTGAGGCCCTGTCCCATGAGGGGAGAGAACGTGGAGAGGACCTCTTTCGCCTCGCCGAAGAGATAGCCTCCGAGCGAGCGCACAGGATGCTCGATCGTGGACGCGACTTCATCTCTCATGGTGGCAAGCACCCGTGCCATCTGGGCGTCGACCGCATCGGACGTGCCCTCGATCTCGATCTCGCGCTCGCGCATGACAGCGCCGATCGAGAGCTTCCGTGCATGGCAGAGGCTCGTGAGCTCCGAGCCGGTATCGAAGCCATCCTTCAGGGCGATGTCGGGCGAGACGGGGGCAGCGCCCGGGACCGAGACGAGGGCGCAGAAGAGGATGTCCTTGCGCGTGCGGCAGGTCTCGATGAGCTCCTCAGGTGCGGGCTCATCGGTCTCGAAGATCGTATGGGCCTTGCCACCCCTTGACTGGCGGTAGGTGCGCATCGTCGCGATATTGACGCCGGCGGCCGAAAGCGCAGCTGTCAGGGCAGCAAGGACGCCGGGGCGGTCGTAGTGGGAGACATAGAGGGTCGGGTAGTCGCCGCCTATCTCCACATGGACGCCGTCGATCGAGGAGATGCGGATCCTGCCGCCTCCGACGGACTCGCCGCAGACCTCGAGCGTGGCACCGGTCGTGCACCGCATGGCCAAAGAGACGGTATTGGGATGCGCCATCACGCCATCCTCCCCTTCGCGGAAGGTGAGGGCAAGGCCTGACCTGCGGGCGAGCGCAAGCGAATCGCGGACCCGCACATCGTCGGGGGCCATGCCGAGAAGGCCTGCTGCGAGGGCCTGGTCCGTGCCGTGTCCCCGGTGCGTGCGGGCAAAGGAGTTGTAGTAGGTGGCCTCGACCGCTTCGAGCGGGGCGGGCGCGAGCGAGCGCGCCACGAGCGCGATCCTCAGGGCGCCTGCCGTATGGGACGAAGAGGGGCCGACCATGATGGGACCAAGGATCTCGAAGGCGGAGGTGTTCATGGGCAATCCTTTCTGAAAGGCCACGGCCTTCCATCGTGGCGCAAAAGGCGGCAGCGCGCAATGCTGGCATCCATGAACTATGAAACGAATGAAGGCATCTGCCATGCTTGCCCTCAGGGGGAGAGCGCCGCACAATGGTTGCGGAACCGCACCTGAAGGAAAGGAAGCATATGGCAGAGACAGTCTTCGAAAGCCGCCGGCGCACGGTCCATCAGAAGATGGCAGCTGATGGCCTGGATGCGCTTGTGATCTCGTCCGGCTTCGATATCTCCTATCTCACGGGATTCACGGGAGAGCCGGGGGTCGCCGTCGTTGTCCTTATGGAGTCAGAAGACTATTTCGTGACGGATAGGCGCTACACGACACAGGTGGCGCAGGAGACCGAAGGCTACGAATGCGTCTCCTGGAAGAAGGGCACGCATAGCTACTGCGAGAACGCCGGGATGATCCTTGCGGCAGCGAAGCCTGAAACCATCGGCATCTACGGGTCGGATCTCACCTACACGGACTTCCGCGACCTGAAGAAGCAGTATCCGGAAGGGAGCTTCCAGGAAGCCCCTGCCTACCTGCAGCAGATGCGGGCGCGCAAGACGGCCGAGGAGATCGAGACGATCCGGGAGGCCTGCCGGATCTCGATGCTCTCGTTCTATGCCCTGCTCGACCATATCAGGCCAGGCGTGACCGAGAAGGAGGTCGCAGACCAGCTCGAGCATGAGTTCCGCTCTCATGGAGGAAGCGGCATGTGCTTCACAACGATTGTGGCTTCAGGGCCGGTCAATGGCGCCTGCCCCCATGCGAGCGTCTCCGATCGAGCGATCCAGAAGGGCGACTTCGTGACGATTGATTTCGGCACGGCGTACCACGGCTACTGCTCGGACATCACCCGCACGGTCGCGGTCGGCAAGGGGGCAGACCCTGAGCTCTACCGTATCTTCGAAATCGTGGCAGAAGCGAAGAGGGCAGGCGAGGAGGCGCTCCATCAAGGCCTCACGCCGGCAGGCCTCCACGCTGCGATCGAGGCGCCGATCCATGCGGCAGGCTACGAGACGCCGCATGGCTATGGCCACAGCTTCGGCCTCGAGATCCATGAGCTTCCGTTCATCAGCCCGAGGGACGAGACGCCCTACGAGGAGGGGATGATCACGACCATCGAGCCGGGCATCTATGTGCCGGGCGTCGGCGGCGTCCGCCAGGAGGACGACTACCTCGTGACAGACGGGGGTGCAGAGCGCCTCACCTTCATCACCGACCACCTGATCGAGCTCTGAGAGCGGACAGCAGGAATGGAAAGGCGCCCAGCCGGCATTGCCAGCTGGGCGCCATCTGCCTATCTGCCGTATGGGAGGCTACTGCGCGAGGGGGAGTGCCCGGTCGATGCGGGCAAGGGTGCATGCCTGCCCAAGGAGCTCGAGCGAGGGCCCCAGGGGCGGGGAGACCATGTTGCCGCAGGCGGCGACGCGGAGCGCCCCATAGAACTTGCGCTTGTTCGTGCCGAGCTGCTCAGGCACCGGCTCGAGGGCGGCGTCGATCGCATCGGCCTTGAAGCCATCGGCAGGAAGCGCTGCCAGGGCCTCGCGGGCAGCCGTGAGATAGCTTCTCGTGTCCGGCTTCGCGATGTTCTTCTGGACGCTCTTCTCGTCGAGCGCGACCTCGTCCCCCTCATAGAGGAAGCGGCTCTTCCCGATCACATCGGGCATCACGGTCGTGCGCGGCTTCAGGATGCTCGAGAGCAGGTCATACCAGGAGCTGTCGTGGAGCGTTGTGCCTTCAGGCTCGAGGCCTGCGGACCTGAGCTCGGGCACGAGGATCTTCTCGGAGAACTCGTGGTCGCTCATTGCCATGATGTAGGTCTGGTTGATGGAGTCGAGCTTCTTCTGGTCGAAGGTGGCGGGGTTCTTGCTCACATGCTCGAGCGAGAACTCGCGGGCCAGGACATCGCGGGGGACGATTGTCGTCTCGCCGTCCGGGGACCAGCCGAGGAGCGCCAGGTAGTTCACGAAGGCGTCGGAGAGGTAGCCGGCATCGCGGTACTCCTCGACCGATGTCGCGCCATGGCGCTTGGAGAGCTTCTTGCCGTCAGGACCCAGGATCATCGAGATGTGCGCGAAGGTCGGGACCGGAGCGCCCAGGGCCTCGTAGACCATGATCTGGCGCGGGGTGTTGGACAGGTGGTCGTCGCCGCGGATCACGTGCGTGATCCCCATCATCGAGTCGTCGACGACGGTCGCGAAGTTGTAGGTCGGGGTGCCATCGGAGCGGAAGATGATGAAGTCATCGAGCTCCTTCGCATTGAAGGTCACATCCCCATGCACGGCATCGTGCACGACGACGTCGCCGCGGTCGAGCGGCACCTTGATGCGGATCGTGTAGGGCTCGCCGGCATCGACCCTGGCCTGTGCCTCTGCGGGCGGGATGTTGCGGCAGGTCCTCTGGTAGCCCTGGAAGGGGTCATGCCTGAGCTGTGCCTGGCGCTTGTCCTCAGCGAGCTTCTCGGGGGAGCAGAAGCAGTAGTAGGCCTTCCCCTCGTGGATGAGGTCCATGGCTGCCTTGCGGTAGAGGTCCATGCGGTCGGTCTGCTTGTAGGGGCCGAAGTCGCCTCCGACCTCAGGACCCTCATCCCAGTCGAGGCCAAGCCAGCGCATGGCGCGCAGGATGATCTGCGTGTTCTCCTCGGTGGAGCGGGTCGGGTCGGTATCGTCGATGCGCAGGATGAAGGTGCCGTGGTTGGCACGGGCGAAGGCCCAGTTGAAGATTGCGGTGCGCGCGCCTCCGACATGGAGCTTGCCGGTGGGTGAGGGCGCGAAGCGCACGCGGACCGGGCGGTCTTCAGAAGAAGTCACGATAGTGCTGCCTCTCGTCTAGGGCCCCACGTCTGGAAGGGCCCATAAATGGTTGGAAATGCACACCCAGTATAGACGCTCTCAGCGCCTCCTACATTATCTTCGTATCCTCGAGCTTGTGCTCCACCCAGTGGTTGAGGCGGATGACCGGGCGCCTGAGCACGAGGCCCAGCAGGAGCGACGGGACGATGAAGGCGGCAAGGCGGAGCATGCAGAACCAGTAGTCGTTCTGGTAGATGCCGGCGATGCAGGCGCGCATGGCATCTTCGCCGTGCACGAAGGGCAGGAATGGATAGAGGGTCTGGAAGACGCCGGGGAGCATCTCCTTCGGGAAGGTGCCGCCCGATCCTGCGACCTGGATGACCATGAGGACGACGGCGATGGCCTTGCCCACATCGCCGAAGGAGGCGGTGAGGGAATAGATGATGTTGATGAAGATGAAGGACTCGAGCCATCCCGTGAGGAAGAAGAGGAAGGGATGGAGGCACTGGATGCCGAGGAAGTAGAGGTCGCCGGCTATCACGAGGGTGGACTGGAGGAAGCCGATCACGAGGAAGAAGATGATGCGGCCGATGTAGGAGTCGGTCGGCCTCGCGCCGATCTCCTCGAGGAAGTCCTCGGAGGGGGAGGTCTTCGTGAGGGCGCAGAGCACGACGCCGCCAATCCAGATGGCAAGGGTCGAGTAGAAGGGCGCCATCGCGCTGCCGTTGTTCGCGACCGCGAAGACGGCCGTGCGGTCCATCGTGACCGGGGCGGAGATGAAGGAGGCGAGGTCTCCTGCATCGGCGGAGAGGATGGTGCGGAGCTGGTCGAGATCGCCTGAGCTCAGCGCATCCTGGATCCTCGTATGGATGTCCTGGAGCTTGCCTGCCGCCTCATCGAGCCTGCCGGCCGCATCGTTCAGGCTGCCCTGGACATCGTAGAGGCTCTTCGAGGCGGTCGTCGCCGTGTCGGAGAGCGACGAGGATACCTGGTCGAGCTGCCCCTTCATGGAATCGGCCGTGTCCGCAGCTGCATTGAGGCTCGAATTCAGGTTCGCAAGGGAGCTCCTGAGGCCATCCTCGTAGCTGCTCGAGAGCTCGGTGATGCTGGAGCCTGCCTGCGTGACCATGTCGGAGAGGATCTGGCGTGCCTGGGTGGCGGTGGTGCGGCTGTTTTCAAGATCGTCGATCGCCGTTCCGATCCCATCGTCCAGGGCCTTCGCATCGTCCAGGGCCTGCTTCACCTTCGCATTGAGGCCCGTGATCTCGACCGAGATCGTGTGGACCGTCTGCCATTCGGTCGAGCCGATCTGGAAGCTGTCCTCGTAGGTCTTCATCACGGTGTCGGTGCCGTTCATCGAGTCATAGAGGCTCTGGAGCTTGGCGACACGCTGGTCGGCCGCATCCTTCGCCTTCTGGAGGGCGCCGACGAGCTTCTCCTCGTGCCCATCGGCGGCATCGAAGGCATCGTCCAAGGAGCGCTTGACCGCCGAGAAGTCGGCGGCGGAGGTGTTGAGGGAGTTGTTCAGGCTGGAGGTCGCCCCGTCGAGCGCGTCGGAGAGCGAGCTCACGCCTTCGGTGCCGGAGCGCAGCATGCCCGAGGCATCGAGGGCGGTGCCCAATCCCGAGACGCCGCTCTCGTCCATCTGGTCGAGGAGCTGGGCCGCCGATCCTGCGATTGCGGCATAGGAGCGCAGGTTCCCTGCCGTATCGGAGAGCCTGCCCTGGGTCTGGGTCAAGGCCTGGTCGAGCTGCGTCGCGACCTTCGCCACATCGTCCGAATCGAGATAGTTGTCGAGCTGGTCGAGGACGCCTGCGGCCGCGCTCGTGAGCGAGCTTGCGAAGGACTGGTTGATCTCCTTCTCGACGGCAGAGGAGGCCTTGTCGGTCACGATCGCGGCGATCGCATTGGCCTTCTCGTTCTGGTAGAACTCGACCTCTGGGCGCTGCCCTTCCTGCGCGAAGGAGGTGAGCATCCTCTTGGAGAAATCATCGGGGATCACGACAGCGGCATAGTATTCGCCGCTCTTGACGCCCTCGATCGCCTCATCCTGGTCGACGACGATGTAGCCGATGCTCTTCGAGGCACGCAGGTCGCTCACGACCCGCTCGCCCAGGTTCACATCGACCGGGATGAGGTCGCTCTTGTAGCCGTCGTCCTCGTTCACGAGGGCGACCTTCAGGTTCTTCGTGTTCCCATAGGGGTCCCAGGAGCCCCAGATGTTGAACCAGGCATAGAAGCAGGGGATCACGACCATGCCGACACAGACGACGAGGGTGATCACGTTGCGGAAGGTGTTGTGGGCATCGCGGAGGGCTATTCTGAGGAACCTAGGCACGCCCATCATCTCCCTTCCCGTCCCTGTCAGGCGAGACTGGCATGTGGATCGTGATGGTCTGCTCGGCCGTGATCGGGCGGGCATGGGGCGTCTGGGCCTTGCCAGCTTGGGCCTGAGGCTTCGCCTCGGCCTGCGCCCGCTCGGCGCGGCGCTTCAGGGCACGCTCATGCAGCGAGGAGAGGCGCGTCGGGCGCTTCGCCTTCACACGGCTGAGGATGCGGGTGCGGCTGCGGTCGAGGATCGTCGTGAGCTCGAGCCCATCGTCTCCTCCCACGCCGCGGCGCTCGTCGAGCCCGCGGGTGCCGACGTTGTGGTCGAGCTTCAATGACTCGATGGGGGAGAACGTGAAGAGCTCCTGCTTCAGGTTGTCATCGAGCAGCTGGTAGAGCTCCTCCGAGGACATGTTCGCTATGCGGGTCTTCTCGCTCACGCGGCTGTGGAGATATTCGACCACGATGAGGTAGGTGCAGGTCGCGATCAGCGAGATGATCCAGGCCGTGATCGTGATCATGCGGAAGGGCAGGATGAACATGAGGACCATGAGGACAAGGGGGACCCAGAAGAGGGCCAGAAAGCCGCGGCGGATATAGACCGGGTAGCGGAGCTCGAAGTTCGCCACGCGCTCGCCGAAGCTCTTGCGGAACTCCTCGGAGTTGCCAAGGGCCTTGATGATCGTGGAGAGCTTGAAATGGACCTCGGCCATGCCATCGCGCTCCGTGACCATGAGGTCGGTCTCGCCGAGCTTGCGGTCGAAGAGGGCATTGATGTTCAGGAGATGGCGGCGCATCACGACGCCCACGAAGAGCGACGGCACCACATAGAGCAGGAGCATGAAGATATTGAAGGGATAGTAGCCGTCGTAGAAGCCGGCGATGGCCTCGCGCATCGCATTGATGCCATACGTGAAGGGGAGCCATGGGTTCAGGGCCTGGAAGAAGCCGGGCATCATCTGGATCGGGTAGGTGCCCGAAGAGCCCGGGATCTGCACGACGACGAGGAGCACGCCCAGGGCCTTGCCGATGTGCTTGAAGGCGATCGAGAGCGAATAGATGATGTTGATGTAGACGAAGGACTCGATGACGCCGGCGACGACGAAGGCGACCGGCGAGAGGCACTGGATGCCGAGGACGAGGTCGCCGATGCAGCAGATCAGCGCCTGGAAGATGCCGAGGGTGTTGAGCAGGAGCCAGCGGCCGAAATAGCCCTGCCAGGGCTTGATGGCGCCGATGCCCTCCGGGTCGACCTCGAGCTTGTAGATGGCGACAAGGACGAAGCCGCCGACCCACAGGGCGAGGTTCGTATAGAAGGGCGTGACGCCCGACCCATAGTTGGCAACAGGGTAGATCGACTCGTCCACGAGGTCCACGGGCGAGCCGAGATAGTCGCCGAGGCTCTCGGGGTCGATGCTCATGAGGTCGCTGAGCTGGCCCACGATATCGGCCGAGGCGATGGCATCGATGTCGCCTGCCAGGGCATTGAGGTCGGAGCGGGCGGTCCCCAGGGAATCCTTCGTCTGGTCGAGGATGCCCTTCGTCTGGTCGAGCGTGGTCTGGAGCTGCGCGAGCTGGGCCGAGGTCTGGCTCAGGAGCGGCGAGACGGAATCGAGGGTGGAGGCAAGCTGGTTTCCGACATCGGAGAAGGAGTCGAGGGCGCTCGAGAGCTTCGGCATCGTCGTCGTGGAAAGGTCGCCATCAAGCGTCTGGAGCCCCTGGGCTGAGTCCTGGATCGTCGTGTTCACGGCGTCCGAGAGGTTGCCGGCGATCTGGGCATCGTTCTTGATGGAGTCAGAGAGGTCCTGAAGGTCGTTGATGCGGGAGAGCTGGTCGTCCGCAAGCGTCTGGAGGGCAGAGATCTGCGCATCGAGCTTCTCCAAGACATGGTCGCGGATGGCGGTGTCGATGCCTCCCGGAAGCGGGAGGTCGTCGATCGTCTGGCGGATGTTCTTCAGGCGCTCGAGCTGGCTCTGGGCGGTGGCATTCGCATCGCGGAGGGTGGAGAGGGCATAGTCGACCTTGCCCTGCGCGATGGTGATGGCAGAGGTCGCATCCCCGAGGTCCTTGTTCGCCTGCGTGCTCAGAGACGAGATCGTGCCGGCGCCATTCGTGAGCGAGTTCCCCAGGGCCTCGTTCAGGGTCCTGGCCTGGGCCCTCGTGTCGGTGAGCGTCCCCATCGCGCTCCTCAGCTGGGAGGCGGCAGCGGCAGAGCTGTCATCGACGCCCGCGAGCATGGCCGTGGCAGAAGAGATCGCCTGGCTCGAGGAGTCGATCGTGGCGCCTGCATCGTCGAGGTCCTGGGAGAGGCCATCGATCAGGCCCTCCACATCGCGGACATCTGCTGCCACAGACTCCGAGCCCTGGACGATCGTGTTCTGCGCCGTGCCTGCCGCGCCGACGATCTTCTCGCCCACGACCTTGCCGACCGTCTGCACGAACGTCTCGTTGATCTGGGTCTCGATCGTCGAGGCGCCGGTGTCGGTCACCTTCGGGGCGACGGCATTCGACTTCTCGTTCGCATAGTATTTGACGTGGACCTTGTCGACCTTGCCATCAAGCACCCCGGCAAGCGAGCTCGTGAAGTCGGAGGGGATCACGATCGAGGCATAGTAGCGGCCTGCCTGGACGCCGTCGGTGGCCTCATCCTCGTCGACGAACTTCCAGCCGAGCTGGGTGTTCTGCTTCAGCTCGTCGACGACCATGTCTCCGGCATTGATGTAGCCCATGTCGCCGACCGTGGCGCCTTCGTCCTCATCCACGATCGCGATCGCCACATCGCTCGTGTTCTTGTAGGGGTCCCAGTTGGCAATGATGTTGAACCAGGCGTAGAGCGAAGGCAGGACGCAGACGCCGATGGTCACGACCATCGCGACGGGGTTGCTCACGAGCCGCTTCAGGTCTCGGAGGAAGATGGCAAGGACGGTATGCACTTCGGCCTCCTGTATGCGTAGCTAGGCATGAAAGCATGAAGTAGAAAATATCAAGCCTAACTATGCCACAAAAGGATGCAAAAACGACAACAGTTTTGAATGCCGTTCAAAAATTTAGGCAGAGAGGGTATACTGTCGGCACATGCATGCGGGCATGCGTGCTAGCATGCATGGGGAGAGGGGTCCTGTACACGTGGCAGAAGCAATCGACAACACACGGAACGCAGTCGCCGCAAGCGCCGTGGCAAGCGCGCATGAGGTGACCGGTTCCCTGCACAAGAAGATAGAGGCGCAGAAGCAGCAGATCAAGAATGCTGGCTCGCGCATGAAGACGCGCAAGAGCACCCGCACGCGCCAGCGCATCATCGATGCGGCCAAGGAGATCATCACGGAGAAGGGGACCATCGAGTTCCAGATGAGCGAGGTCGCAGAGCGCTGCAACATGTCGAAAGGTGCGCTCTACTATTACTTCAAGGACCGCTCGCAGATCGTCGGCATCGTGGACGCCGAAGTGGCCGACCAGGTCATCTCGACGGTCGAGCGCGTGGGCGCCGAGAGCGAGACCGCTGTGGAGGCACTGCGCGCCATCTGCGAATCCTTCGCCGAGGCCCTGAGCAGCAATGCAGCAGGCTTCTCGGCCCTGCTCGGCGAGTTCCTCCGCCGCGGCTATGGGTCGCTCAACAACGTCGATGACCGCTATGCGAAGCTCATCGAGCTCACCCGTGGCCTCATTGACCGCGGCAAGCAGGAGGGCTCGGTCAGGTCCGATGTCAGCTCCTCGCTGGTCGCGAACGGCCTCTTGGGCATGTTCCTGTTCACGGCGATGGACTACCTGGCCCTCGAGGACACGATCGACCGCTCCGAGTTCTCGAAGCAGCTCATGGGCATCGTCCTGGATGGCATCGGCACCCAGGGCGATGGGGCCTAGCTCCACCGTCCCTTCACAGATGGGCAGGAAAACCACTGTTTCCCCAAAGGAACGGTGGCTTTTTTGAAAGATGTTCAAAAAAGTATTTACACGCTGCCGAAACTGGAATACCTTATGCGTTGCTCGTCGAGAGGCACCCACATCGTGGGTGCTCAGAGCCGAGGGACCGAGCCCTATGACGCTCCGGCAACCCACCCAAGAGGGAAGGGTGCCAATTCTCGGCAGGCCGCAAGGCCTGGAAGACGGGGGCATACGTGTTCCATGCACAGAGTCCCTGACAAAGCAATGAGGGGGCTCTGTTTTTTCATGGCCGAGCTCCGGAACGCTAGCGCGAAGAAGGTAGGTTTATGTCTCACAAGAACTATCTGTTCACCTCAGAATCGGTGACCGAGGGCCATCCTGACAAGATGTGCGACCAGATCTCCGACGCAATCGTCGATGCGATCTTCGCGAAGGAGGCCAAGCTCCAGGAGCAGGGCTACGTCGATGCTGACGGCACCCCTGCCGATGTGGACAATGTCCGCTGCGCCATCGAGACCTTCACGACGACCGGCACCATCGTGGTGATGGGCGAGGTCCGCACCGAGGCCTATGTCGATGTGCAGAAGATCGTCCGCGACACCGTCTCCAAGATCGGCTACACCCGCGCCAAGTACGGCTTCGACGCCGAGACCTGCGGCGTGATGAACCTGATCCACAGCCAGTCCCCCGACATTGCCCAGGGCGTCGACGGCACCTTCGCACGTGCCAACGATGCAGACGAGATCGACAAGATCGGCGCTGGCGACCAGGGCATGATGTTCGGCTACGCCTCGGACGAGACCGATGTCCTCATGCCTATGCCGATCTACCTGGCACAGCGCCTCGCCGAGAAGCTCGCCGAGGTCCGCAAGGCAGGCTCGCTCTCCTACCTGCGTCCGGATGGCAAGACCCAGGTGACCGTGCGCTACGAGGACGACAAGCCGGTCGAGGTCACGGCCATCGTCGTCTCCACCCAGCACGCTGCCGACGTGAAGCTCGCCCAGGTCCGCGAGGACATGATCGAGTTCGTTATCCGTCCGGTCCTGGACGAGGCTGGCATCGAGTGGGAGGCCGCCAAGATCTATGTGAACCCGACCGGCCGCTTCGTCGTCGGTGGCCCGATGGGCGACACCGGCCTCACCGGCCGCAAGATCATCGTCGACACCTACGGCGGCATGGGCCGCCACGGCGGCGGCGCCTTCTCCGGCAAGGACCCCACCAAGGTCGACCGCTCCGCTGCCTACGCTGCACGGTGGGTCGCGAAGAACATCGTCGCTGCTGGCCTTGCCCATAAGTGCGAGATCCAGCTCGCCTACGCCATCGGCGTCCCACAGCCCCTTTCCATCATGGTCGATACCTTCGATACCGGCACGGTGGACGACGAGGTCATCGCGAAGGCCGTCGAGAAGGTCTTCGACCTGCGTCCGGGCGCCATCATCCGCGACCTCAAGCTCCGTCGCCCGATCTACCAGAAGACCGCTGCCTACGGCCACTTCGGCCGCAAGGATCCGGACTTCACCTGGGAGAACACGGACCGTATCGAGGAGCTCAAGGCTGCCGTGGCAGAGCTTGCCTAAGGCATCGGCACGAAGTATCTGATAGGGGAGCCGGAGGGCGCATGCCTTCCGGCTCCCTTGCTCTCCCGGGGCAGGGGTGGGACCCTCTTCGCCCTTCTGGTACTATCATGGGAAGGCGTATGGGCGAAGGAGGCAGCATATGTGGTTTGCGCAGGTCGCGGTAGACATACCCGCCCAGGCGATCGCAGACCCCTTCACCTATGCGGTGGCTCCTGAGATGGCGGAAGGCTTCGGGGATGCGCGCGAGGATATCGAACGCGGCCTTGTCGGCTCGACCGTGCTCGTGGGCTTTTCGGGCAGGCGCGCTGTCGGCTATGTCCTCTCCATCACCGACGAAGTGCCCCAAGGGCTGAAGTCGGCGAAGATCCGGCCCATCGACCAGGTGCTGGCCGCACCCGCCTTCGACAGCGTCTCCGCTTCCGTCATCCGCTGGATCGCCGACACCTATGCCTGCCCGCTCTCCGAGGCAGTGCATCCGTTCCTGGCGCCGGGCCAATCCATCAAGGTGCGCAAGAGCGAGGCATCGGGTGCCTGGGAGCTGGTGGAGCATGCGGCAGGGCTCCGCGATGTGCGCTGGGTCGAGCTCACGCCCGAGGCGGACGGGTTCGCCCCGCGTGCCAATGCCGGGAAGCAGAAGGAGGTCATCCGCGCCCTCTCGCAGGGGTCGGTGCGCATGAGCGAGCTTTCGGCGCTCCTGCCGGGATCTGCCCGGGCGGTGCAGGCGCTCGCGAAGAAGGGGGTCGTCCGCGTCTTCCAGGAGCGCGAGATCCGCGAGCTCTCCGGAACGAGCCTGAGCTCGGCCGTGGCCAGAAGGCCTGCGGCGCTCACCGAGGGGCAGAAGCAGGCTTTGGCTGCAATCGATGCAGCGCAGCGGCGTGGATGCGGCGATGTGGTGCTCCTCGACGGAGTCACCGGATCGGGCAAGACCGAGGTCTACCTCGAGGCGATCGAGAAGACGCTTGCCGCAGGCAAGGGTGCAATCGTGCTCGTGCCCGAGATATCGCTCACGGCCCAGACCGTGGGACGCTTCCGCTCCCGCTTCGGCGATAGGGTGGCCGTGCTCCACTCGCGCCTCTCGGAAGGGGAGCGCTTCGACCAGTGGGACCTCCTGCGCAAAGGGAGAGCCCAGGTCGTCGTCGGCGCCCGTTCGGCGCTCTTCGCCCCGGTGCACGATGTCGGCCTCATCGTGATCGACGAGGAGCATGAGGCATCCTACAAGCAGGACTCCGCCCCGCGCTACCATGCCCGCGAGGTCGCCGCAGAGATCGCCAGAAGGCGGGGAGCGGCGCTCGTCCTGGGTTCCGCCACGCCGTCGCTCGAGAGCCTCATGCGCTGCCGCCAGGGGAGCTTTGGCAGCGTCCGGTGGAGCCGGGTGTCCATGCCGGAGCGGCCTGGCACCTCCGTCCTGCCGACGGTCCAGATCGTCGATATGGCAAGCCAGTTCTCCCGTGGGAACAAGTCGATCTTTTCCGAGCCTCTCCAGGAGGCGCTCGAGCATGTCGTGGAAAAGCGGCAGAAGGCCGTGCTCCTCCTCAACCGGCGCGGGTTCGCGAACTTCCTCATGTGCCGCGAATGCGGCTGCGTGCCTGAGTGCCCCCACTGCGCGACGGCGCTCACCTACCATGAGCGGACCCATTCCCTCATGTGCCACACCTGCGGCAGGAGCTGGCCCATCAAGGCCTATCCCGATTCCACGACCCGCTGCCCCAACTGCGGATCGCGCTATCTTGCGCAGTTCGGCGTCGGCACCCAGCGTGTCGAGGACGAGCTCAGGATGATCCTTCCGCCCGATGTGGCAATCGTGCGCATGGATGCGGATACGACAAAGGCCAAGGGCGCCCACGAGAAGCTCCTCGAGGAGTTCGACAGCGCCGAGACGGCCGTGCTCGTCGGCACGCAGATGATTGCGAAGGGGCTCGATTTCCCGGAGGTCACGCTCGTCGGCGTGATCAACGCCGACACGGTCCTGAAACTCCCGGATTTCCGGGCGGCAGAGCGGACCTATGACCTGCTCGAGCAGGTGGCAGGACGCGCCGGACGCGGCAGCGACCCCGGCCGTGTCATCATCCAGACCTACTGGGCGAACCATCCTGCCATCCAGGCGGTCC
>OMTG01000135.1 GCA_900313905.1 uncultured Actinomycetes bacterium
TGCGGATGGGCTGCTCCTGCATGCCGCCTGCCCGGGAGCCATCCCCTGCGGCGTTCGATAGGGTAGGCTTGTCTCATGTGCATGCACGATCGTCCGCCGGCAGGAGCCGGCATGTGGCAGGGAGGCAGTCATGGAAGATGCAAGGCACGATGCCGTGCTCTTCGTTCTCATCGCGTTTGCGCTCGACTGGACGCTCTGGATCGCTGCGGGCATCGCTTCAGGCGGCAGGATCGAAGGAGCCCTCTGGTCAGCCCTTCTGCCGCTCTCGATGTATGGCCCGCTTCTGGCAGCGCTCGTGCTCCTGAAGACAGGGCGGGTGAAGGTCGGGCGCGGATGGCGGCTGAAGCTCCGAGGGCATGTTCTGCTCTATCTCGCAGCGCTTCTGCTGCCGACGCTTCTGGCAGCGGCAGGCGCCGCTGTCTATTTCTGCTTCGTGCCGGGAGATTTCGACACCACGCTCAGCTCCTTTGCTGCGGCTGCCGAAGAGCAGCTTGGTGCCGGCCCGTCGCAGATTCCTGCGCTCTTCGCCGCGCAGGTGGCATCGTCTGCGCTTCTTGCACCCTTCCTCAATGCCCTTTTCGCTATCGGCGAGGAGGCAGGCTGGAGAGGATATCTCTATCCTGTTCTGAAGCGCCTTCTGCCGGCACGCGGGGCGGCTCTTGCCACGGGCGCCATCTGGGGCATCTGGCATGCACCGCTCATCGCGATGGGATACAACTACGGGCGCTCCTATTCAGGATTTCCGTTCGTGGGCATTCTGGCGATGGTTCTCTTCTGTGCCGCATTCGGCGTCTTCCTCTCGTGGCTCAGGGACCGCTCAGAAAGCGTCTGGCCCTCAGCGCTTGCACATGGTGCGCTCAATGCGACAGCGGGCATCGGCATCTGGTTCAGCCGCGGAGGGCAGGGCATCCTGGGGCCTGCCCCTCTGGGCCTTCTTGCCGTCATTCCCACGCTTGTGCTTGCAGCGGTCCTGCTGAGGGGCATGTCTGGTGCAGCAGAGCCTGAGAGCTAGCGCACGCGCAGAAGAAAGGGGCAGGAGGCCACATTGGCTTCCCGCCCCTTGGCGTACGTATGGGTGCTGGCTTCCGCTTTGCATCACATCGGCATCGTCGGCGCCACGAAGACGCGGGCGGCGTACTTCTGGTCGAGGTCGTAGAGGCCCTGCGGCGTGGAGCCGAAGAGCTTGTAGTCGGAGATCATGTCGCGGGCGTTCGTCTCCTCTTCGCCCTGCTCCTTCACGAACCAGTCGAGCATCTGCATGGTGCGGAAGTCATGGATCTCATAGGCAGCGGCGTAGCATTCGTTGATGGAGGCGGTGATGTACTCCTCGTGCTTGAGGCCGCCCTCCATCGGCTCGAGGTCGTTCGCATATTCGTTCGTCGGCTTGTCGATGGCCTCGAGTGTGACCTTCGCGTCATTGTCGAGCAGGTAGCGGCGCAGGATCTTTGCGTGGGCGACCTCCTCCTGGACCTGGATCATGTACCAGTTGGCGTAGCCCTTGAGGCCACGGTCCTCGTAGTAGTCGGCAAAGGTCAGATAGAGGTAGGCGGAATAGAGCTCCTTGTTGACCTGCTTGTTCAGGATGTCAGCAACCTTCTCGTTCAGTGCCATGGCTGAACTCCTTTCAATGGATTCTGCAGAGCCGAAGCTATACATACCCGGATTTTCAGGATTGGTGCCTACATGCGGCCGAGTGGAGCAGGCTGCATCAAATTGCCATCCCGATGGAAGGGGAGCAGAGAAGAAGAGAGCCGGCGCAGAGGGGACGCCGGCTCTCCTGGAAGGAAGGCACTGCTTGTGGAGCGTAGCTGCTAGGCGATGTTGTAGAAGGCGGCCTTGCCGAGGAACTCTGCGGAGCCAGCGAGCCTGTCCTCGATGCGGAGGAGCTGGTTGTACTTCGCGACACGGTCCGTGCGGGCCGGGGCGCCGGTCTTGATCTGGCCGGCATTCGTGGCGACGGCGAGGTCGGCGATCGTGGTGTCCTCGGTCTCGCCGGAGCGGTGGGAGACGACGGCAGCGTATCCCGCCCTCTTCGCCATCTCGATGGCCTCGAGGGTCTCGGTCAGGGAGCCGATCTGGTTCACCTTGATCAGGATCGCGTTGGCAGCGCCGAGCTCGATGCCCTTCTTCAGGCGCTGGGTGTTCGTGACGAAGAGGTCGTCGCCGACGAGCTGGACCTTCTTGCCGAGGCGCTCGGTGAGCTTCACCCAGCCGTCCCAGTCCTCCTCGGCGAGGCCATCCTCGATCGAGACGATCGGGTAGGTCGCGACGAGCTTCTCCCAGTAGTCCACCATCTCGTCAGAGGAGAGCGTGCGGCCTTCGCCCTTGAGCTCGTAGAGGCCGGTCTCCTTGTTGTAGAGCTCGGAGGTGGCAGGATCCATCGCGAACATGAAGTCGGTGCCCGGCTTGAAGCCTGCCTTCTCGACGGCCTGCATCAGGTACTCGAAGGGCTCGGCATTGGTCTTGAGGTCAGGAGCGAAGCCGCCTTCGTCGCCGACGCCCGTGGAGAGGCCAGCTGCCTTCAGGACATCCTTCAGGGTGTGGTAGACCTGGCTCGACCAGCGCAGGGCGGTCTTGAAGTCAGGGGCGCCGACCGGCATGATCATGAACTCCTGGAAGTCGACGTTGTTGTCGGCATGGACGCCACCGTTCAGCACGTTCATCATCGGCACGGGGAGCGTATGGGCATTGGCCCCGCCGAGATAGGCGTAGAGCGGCTCGTGGGCAGAGGCGGCTGCTGCACGTGCCACGGCCAGGCTGGCGCCGAGGATCGCGTTGGCGCCGAAATTGCCCTTGTTCGGGGTGCCGTCAGCCTCGATCATCGCACGGTCGACCGCACGCTGGTCCTGGGCGTCGAGCCCGACCAGAAGCGAGCGGATCTCGTTGTTCACGTGTCCCACGGCCTTCGTGACGCCTTTGCCGAGGAAGCGGTCAGGATCTCCGTCGCGGAGCTCCACGGCCTCGAACTCGCCGGTCGAGGCTCCCGAGGGGACGATGGCGCGGCCAAAGGAGCCATCCTCCAGGGTGACCTCCACCTCGACGGTCGGGTTGGCACGGGAATCGAGGACCTCACGGCCATACACATTGGCGATCTTGCTCATGGTGCACATCCTTTCTGGACCATCCCATAAGTTAGATATGGGAAACTATCATTGAATACAATACCTCATCTCGTGAGGTTTCAGAGCTAGAAGTATATTAAAGCTAACAGTTTGGAATGCCGATGCAGGATCTGCTTCTTCCTCCTCAGCATTCTCTTTGCTGCTGTCAATTACCTACCCCACAACGCGGAATATAGACGTTAAATGCTATAAAAATAGTAGCAATAACAGAACGACACAGACCCATCACAGAGCTTGATGCGGAGAGCGGGATAGGGGAGGTCTTTGAGGCTGCCGTGCCCTCTGCCCTTGCATGGAGGGTGGCTCTCCTACTAGGATGGCAGGAGGTCGGCCGCGTGGAAAGGTTTCGCTATGCCAGACAAGCGCAGAGATGTGATCTCGTGGGACGAGTTCTTCATGAGGGTCGCGATAGCGGCCAAGCTCCGCAGCAAGGATCCCAACACCCAGGTCGGTGCCTGCATCGCTGATACGAACCATCGCATCCTGAGCGTCGGCTACAACGGGACGCCCTCTGCGATCACGGACGACGACTTCCCGTGGGGCTCGAGCGACGATCCGCTGAACGACAAGCACTCCTATGTGATCCATGCGGAGGCAAACGCGATCCTGAACTTCCGCGGCAGCCTCAAGGACATGCAGGGCGCGACGGTCTATGTGACGCTCTTCCCCTGCCACGAGTGCGCAAAGCTCCTCGTGCAGGCCGGCATCGGCGAGATCGTCTATCTCGATAACAAATACGAAGGCACGATCGACAACCAGATCAGCCGCCGGGTCTTCGATTCCTGCGGGGTCACGTACCGCCAGGTGAAGGTCGAAGAATAGGGGGAGACGGCCCTCCTCAGAGATGGAAAAGGCGCAGCCAGGGCATCTGCTCCAGCTGCGCCTTCTTTGTGCGGCGCTTCGATCTACTTGCGTCCGCCGTGGTCGCCTGGGTGGCGGCCCGACTTGCGCTTCGGCTTCGATGCGGCGTCGAGGGCTCCACGATGGTGCTTGCGCATGCCGAAGGCCTTGGGGGAGCGGTCCTCAGGCACGCTCACGCGGCGCTTCTTCTTTGCAGGCTTGGCGGCATCTAAGGATGCCTTCTTCTTGCGGCCATCCTTGCCGCGGTAGGAGTCCCTGCCGCCCTCGGCGTAGCGGTCCTGCTTGCCGCCATGCCATTCCCGGCGCTCGCCGTCGCGCTTCTTCCCGTCGTGCCAGTCCTTGCGCTCGCTATCACGCTTCTTGCCGCCTTTGCCTTTGGGGGAGCGGACGTCCTCGCGCTCGCCTGCGTGCTTCTTCGGACGGGCATCATCCTTGTCCTTCCAGGAGCTGCGCTGCTTCTTTGCGGGCTTCTTGCCTGCCTCATCCTTCTTGTCCTCGCGGACGTGGCGGGCAGGGGCCTTCTCTGCCTTCTCGGCCTTGTCCCGCTTCGGTGCGGCATGCTTTGCGAGATGCTCGATCGGCTCGCCAGCGGACTTCTCGAGCTCGGCTGTGGTCTCCTTGCGGCGCCTCTGCTTCTCCTCGTGGCGCTCAGCGGTGCGCTTGCGCTCCATCTGGCGGCGGTACTTCTTGCCCGGGAGCTTGTCTGTGGTGTTGCGCTCCGGATCGAGGAAGCCGGGGTCTGTGCCCACATCGATGCCATCGGCACGCGGGAAGTCGGGGACGATCTGGCCCATCAGCTTCTCTGCATCGCGGAGATAGAGATAGTCGCCCGGCTCGACGAACGTGAGGGCCCAGCCCTCCTCGCCGGCACGGCCCGTGCGGCCGATGCG
>OMTG01000133.1 GCA_900313905.1 uncultured Actinomycetes bacterium
GGCACGTACCTGCGCAAATGGTGAAAATCAATCACCTAACTCGTAGACCCACGTATGGGCCGAAAAGTCCCTTGGAAAAGTTGCGTTACAGCCGAAAAGTCCCTTGAAAAAAGTTGTTTGCTCAAATAGATCAATAGGGACAACAGCAATCTTATGGAAGAGCCCTTTCCTGCTTGGTGGCATCACACAGTGTGCCCGCGCGGGACCAGCTGCGCCATTAATCTCCTGGCTCCATGCCATATCCTTCCCTGCAGCACAGATCCGGTCGGCCTCTCCGGCCCCTGCCGAAAAGGCTGCCACTACTCATCCGTACATGTACGGATGAGTAGTGGAGCAGTTCTGATGAAGTCTGGATTCAAGGGACTGTCAAGAAGCAATATGAGCAGCCAAGAGCGGTGACATGGATGACTATGGGATGGGATACAATGGATTGACCAGCGGATTTCGCTGCAGTTTCTTCAGATGGCTACGTCCATAAAGCACGACTCCATGGCTGAGGGGGCCGCATGCAAAGGACTCCGCTGGCTCACATGCTGGCTGCTGTGATTGTCAAATCTGCATCTCCTCCTGCCAAAGTGAGATACAAGATATAGATGGCTCCCATAAGCACTTTGCTATGATGCGATGGATCACAGGATGAGGGGGACTTGCAGCATGACATCAATTATTGGGCAATATGAGCTGAGGCTGTTCGATGAGCCTGTCCTGCTTATCGAACTCGGAGAAAGCTCTGACGGCACCTGGTATGCTCATGCTCTTGATCGGGGCATTGCACCTTTGCCCCTCGGCATGGAAGCTGACGATGCTGGCATCGAAAAGTGGCTTGCAACGAGAGCTCTGCCTTATAACAGAACCTATGCCGACAAGCTCTGCATGCAGATGGGCATCGCTCCCAGCGATACGGCAAGGATCGTCGAAGTCAGCCACGGACTCTCTCTCAATGATTCCTACTGGCTGGTGCCAAAGGGATTTGAAGGGGCATATGCGGATTACAACCTGTATGAGAACAGCTTTTCTGATCTCCTGGCTGTCGTAGCTTACACCGGAAAGCTTGATACATCCATGCTTGGCAGTCATGGTCTCACGCCAGAGCTGACCAGCGGAGGATCGCTTCCGAAGGCATGGCGAATTGGCGCTACGGGCGAGCGCCTTCTCTACAAGGGGAAGACTGCAGGGAGCAATCCAGGGGAGCCGACATCTGAGGTTGCCGCCAGTGCACTGGAGACGATCACGGGCCTCAGGAGCACGGCTTATTGGCTGGATACCTGGCAGGGTCGAGAATGCTCGGTCTGCAGATGCTTCTGCAGCGCTGATGTCTCATATGTGCCATTCGCTGTAGCGACGCACAAGACAGCCCTGCCCGATGTTCTGGCGTATGCGATGCGGATGGACGAAGAATCCTTCGAAGATTGTGCAGACATGTTCGTATTCGACAGCATCGTCGGCAATGTCGATAGGCACCTCACCAACTTCGGGTTCCTTGTGGACGCTCCGAGCCAGAAGGTGCTTTGCTTCGCGCCGATATTCGACAATGGGAGGGCGCTTTTCCCGAATGTGTCGGATGAGGATATCGCCGATGCGGCGGTAACGCTCAACTATATGAGGCCTGCATTCGGTGCCCTGAGCTTCGATGGTCTCGCGGAGAAGCTTGTCGGAGACCGGCAGAAGGAGTGGATTGCCTCGCTTCATGACAGCGATATCGAGGCTGCTTTCAATGAGGCAGGGCTCACAGCAAGGAGATCGAAGCATCTTGCGGCCTTCGTCAAGAACCGCTGCGAGACCATCCTGCAGATGAAGAGCATCGACAGAGAAGCGTTCCGTGAAGCGATAATGACGAACTTCCCTGATGCGAAAAGGTTTGCCGAAGAGCATGCAATGCCAGAAGCAGGAAGTGCTGCAGAAAAAGACAGCAATATCGCTGGTGCAGAGCGATAAGAACAAGCCCTGGATTCAAGCGCGGTTCAAGGGAGACTTGCTCCCATCGTCGCAGAGGTTGGCAAATCTTGCAGATGAGGGGGAGAAGGCGCTACAATACAAGGCAGGCGGCACCCGGTGGTGCGGGATTAGGCCGCTCCATTTCTTTCGGAAATGTGTTGGCGAGTGGCCGTTTCCGCTTATGCGGGGGCGGCTATTTGCCTCTTCGGCCCGATCCTGCGATCAGGATTCCGAGTGTGATAGCTGCAATCAGGACATCTGCAAAACTGAAGAGCGTTTCGTAAGTGACCATAGTCGTTCCTCTCTCTCGATCGGAGCGACCCCGCCTGCCTTGCGCTGCAACGCCTCCTTCATGAATGAAAAACGAACACATGTTCTATATGGCATCATGATATGGCCCACAAGGATGGGAATCAAGCGGAATCTTGGGCAGGAGCAGAAGCAGATTTGCAGATTGCTGGCAGGATAGTGCAAGGCATGGAGCATGCTGGAGGGCTTTGCAGGAGGGAAGCTTTCCGGTTACATCTCATGCCAGCGACGAATTGGCCTGGGAGCTGCTCCTTCAGGAAATTGCCTTGATTGATCCCATCGAAGAAGCATTTGAGCTTGGCTCGCGCATTCATGTCAAGGATTACCTCAGGTGCCTGACAAACAGCCTAATCTCCGTCTTGCTGCGGAAGCCTGGATGAATCAGGAAAGCCTGTTCCGGATAGCCGGCAGAAGGCTGCCCGAATCGCATCTGGCGTTCCTGCTATGTTGGGATGGAAGGACATTCCGGATGAGAGGCATGATCGCACATGGCTGTCACGATTCTGCAGGAGCAATGCCGAGGCTGTGGGGGCTGCCTTCCAGCCTGTCCCTGGGGACTGCTTCACCTGTCGGAGAAAGATGAGCTCAATGCCCGAGGCTCTCGCTATGCGGTGCTGGCAGATGTGGATGCCTGTCGCTCATGTGGCCGATGCGCGGATGTCTGCACGGCAGGTGCGCTCTCGGTCCCTGCGAAAGAGGCGGCACATGCCCTCCTCGATACGGACGGCTTCCCTCCCCATGCTGGCTGCCAGCTCGGAACGCTCGCTTCCGCTATCGCCCGTGTGGCTGAGAAGGAAGGCCTCTCGGAGCGTCTTGTCCTCTTCAAGCAGAGCGCCAGCGAAGTCGGGATCCATATCGAGACACACGACTTCGATGGACCCGAATTCTTCGAGGCTGCGCTTGCCTTCAAGCGGGAGCATCCGGACCGCCTTGTCCTTATCGTCTCCCCAAGCGCCAAGAAGCAGAGCACAGAAGAGAGCAAACGGCGCTACCAGAAGCTCAGCCAGGAATCCGTGACGCTGATCGATACCTGCGACTGGTTCGAGACGGCGCCTGGCTTCTCCCAGGGGCCGACTGTTTCGGGAGGGGACTACCTGGCTCCGCTCGTGGAAGAGGGGAAAGCCTCCTTCATCGCCCGTGGCATGCTCGGCACGCCAGAGGATGTACGGAAGACCGAGCGCTATATCGCCCAAGCGCTGCGCTATCAGGATGAGGGAAGGCCGTACAGCCTTGTGCAGGTCGTCTATCCCTGCTTCTATCGTCTCCTGGGACGGCCCCAGCGCCCGCTTGAGGCCGAAGAGCTCGATCGGGTCAGGACATGGTTTGCCACCTATGTCGCACCGAGCCGCACGATGGGTGTGCTTCTCGATCGGAAGGACGCCTGCTGAGTGCACTTCCCAAGTCTGGCTCCGTGCCCGTCTGGCGGGCATTTCTTCCTCAAGTCGTTGGTGGACGGAGACCTTGCTTCCAGAGAAAACCGGAGCAGTAGATTTGAGGGGGCACATCATGAATCTGGGAGAGAGTCTGGGCGCTGCACGCCGGGCAGCGGGAATGACACAGGAAGCGGCAGCGGAAGCTGTCGGCGTGTCGCGCCAGACCATATCGAAGTGGGAGACGGGGGAGACGCTCCCCGATATCGCGCAATGCCAGAAGCTCGCTGCCCTCTATGGGACAGATCTTGACCATCTCGTGGCATTCGATGCGGAGGTCCAGCGGGTGCTGGATGCCATCAGGCATACGGCCGAGAGCGTCGAGGGCAAGATCGACTGGACCCATGCCTGGGCGGGCAAGTATCCGATTCTTGCCTCCTATCCGCAGCAGATGGGCTCGGGCGATATCTCCCGCTATGCCGGAATCCTTGCAGCGCTCCTGAAGGAGATCGAGGATGCCTATGGCTGGAGCAGGCAGGATGCGATGCTGGTGCTGAAGGATATCCTCTACCGTGTCTGGAAGGCAGGGAGCTGAGAGCTCATAGGCTCGTGCGGAGCCGCTCCTCCACGAGCTCTGTCCGTGCGAGGAATGCTTCGAGGCTGAAATAGCCTCCCGCCTCTGCCCAGAGCTGGCCTTGCGCATAGAGGCGGATGGTCGGTGCCGAGAGGACGTTCGCCTGCGCTGCGAGTGCGGGATGCTCATCGAGGGAGACATAGATGGCATCGATGGGAAGGACATCTGCACGTTCGGCCCGCACCTCGAGCCAGCGATCGATCTTAATCTTCAATGCCTGGCAGGGGGCGCAGGTCGCTGTGCCGAACAGAAGAAGGGCCAGAGGAGCGCCTTCGGCAGCTGCCTCAAGCGATTCCTCTGGCCCGATCTCGCGCAGATGGGAATATGCTGCGTCCTGCTCCATCAGAGCTGGGCGTCGATGCGCTGCTTGAGCGCAGCCTTCGGCATCCCGCCCACGAACTGGTCTGCGACCTTGCCATCCTTCAGGATGAAGAAGGCGGGGATGCTCATAACGTTGAAGGCCTGTGCAAGCTCCGGCTGCTCGTCGGAGTTGACCTTGCCGACCTTGAGGCGGCCCTCATACTCGTCGGCGATCTGCTCGACGATCGGCATCATGGCGCGGCAGGGGCCGCACCAGTCTGCATAGAAATCGACGAGGACGGGCTCCGTGCTCTCGAGCGCTTCCTGCTTGAAATTGTCCATCGTGAACTGGTACTCCATGGGAATGCCTTCTTTCTGTATGGCATGCTGGTGCATGCCTGTTCGTTTCTTGATATCTATACTACGTGGTATATTTTTCTGAGCAAGTACGCAGATTAAAGGTATGTGGTAAGGAAAAGCTGAGCATGGCTGCACATGACAGGTCGATGGGTCCCTGCTTCGCGAGCGCCGACCCCAGCATCACGGGTTCGGGCTGCACCCTGCGGCGGGTGCTCGATGCGATAGGCGGCAAATGGAAGATCCTGCTTCTGGTGGCGCTCTCGCAGGCTGACGAGCTTCGCTACGGCGAGCTCAAACGCCTGGTCTTCGGCATCACCAATACGATGCTGGCATCTTCTTTGAAGGAGCTCGAGGAAGACGGGCTCGTGAAGCGCACCCAATATCCCGAGATGCCAGTGCGGGTGGAATACAGCCTGACCGATCTGGGCAGGTCCCTCATCCCCATCCTGATGGAGCTCAAGGGGTGGGGAGAGACGGCATTCCTGCAGGAGAGCAACAGGTCCTAGGCCCAGGCGCAGCCGTTATCGAGGCCAGAGCGGTCTCCGATGCCGAGCTCGTAGGTGGTCGCTGCCTTCATCATGTTCAGCTCTGCAAGCTCGACCAGCCCATCGATGTAGGGCTGGTAGAACTTGTCGATGCCGCAGGCATCGAGCGAGCAGTCTCCGCAGTCATCCCCGAAGGAAAGCGCCTCCGCAACGATCTGGATGCGCTCCTCGCGGGTGGTATCAGCAATCTTCAGGCTCCTCATGGCGTCCCCTCTCAATCGGTTTTCCGTCTCCCAGTATGGCACGAAACGGCGCATCTGGCAGAAATGGCGAGGGACTCCAATGGAGCCCCTCCGCGTCTAGCAATTGCCGACATTCACATTCGGCAGCCATCTGCGTGCCACATCGGCGAGATGGTAGACCGTCTTCACCGGTGTCGGCTCCTTGTCCTCCATCTGCCAGCGCGGGAAGAAGCGCGTGATATGGAGGGTGATGGGGTCTCCCTCTGTCGGAAGCTCCGAGAGCCACTTCGCGATGCTCTCGATATCCTCGTCGGTGTCGTTCATGCCCGGGACGATGAGGGTCGTCACCTCGAGGTGGCAGGTCGGGGTGGCTGCCAGGATGCGGATGGTCTCCTTCACGGTCTCGAGGTCGCCGAAGCAGGTCTTGTAGAAGCCCTCATCGGCACCCTTGAGGTCGATGTTCGCGGCATCAATCAAGGGCGCCAGCTCGTTGATGATGGGGGCAGAGGCGCAGCCATTGGAGACCAGGATGTTCTTGAGGCCAGCCTGATGGGCCAGGATGCTGCAGTCCCGCACATACTCCCAGCTCACCAGCGGCTCATTATAGGTATAGGCGATGCCGATCACGTAAGGGTCCTGTGCCTGGAGACCTTGGGCGGAGGCAACGAGCTCGATGGGGGAGAGGCTGGTCCACCTGACGCCGTTTTCGCCTTTCTGCGAGATGATCCAGTTCTGGCAGAAGGGGCAGCGCAGGTTGCAGCCGTAGCTGCCGACGCTCAGCACCGTGGTGCCGGGCATATAGTCGGAGAGCGGCTTCTTCTCGATGGGATCGAGGGCGATCGATGTCAGCCGCCCATAGTTCGCGGGCACGACCTTCCCATCCTTGCAGACGCGGGCACGGCAGAATCCGAGCTGGCCCTCCTGCAGCCTGCAGGCATGGGGGCAGACGTCGCAGGTGACAGGTGCCTTGGTTTCCTCTCCCATCAGTGGTGCCTCACAACTTCGAAGCGCTCGAGCTGAACGCCTTCCTCATCGGGCACGATGCCGCCCTTCTGGGCGGCGATGCGCACCTGTTCCTGTGGGGTGTCGATGCCATCGAGATCGGGGAGCAGCAGGCCACGCCTGCCATCAGGCGTCGACACGATCACGCCGTAGCGCTTCGGATCGAGCTCATTGATGCTGCCGATGGGCTCTGGCGTGGTCAGGACATCGACGGAGTAGACAAGCTCAGGAAGCTCGTCTTTCTCCACCTTATGGAAGCGCGGATCATGGCAGCCTGCGGATATCGCATTCGCACAGATCTCCTGTGCCAGGCTGCCTTTGGTCGGCAGTATGGTGCCGATGCAGCCCCTGAGCTCGCCGTCCTTCTTGAGGGAGACGAAGCAGCCGGCACGGGTCTGGAGGAGCTCTTCGGGCAGGCCATCGGGAGGCACGATCTTCTCGCGGCTCGTGACATAGGTCTCGAGCGACTTCCTGGCAAGGGCTACATAGGGATCCTCGTTCGCTTTGCGCTCGGCCATCTGCTTCTTGTGGAAGTCCTCATACTTCTGGAGGAACCGGCGGTCGTCCGCGGGGGCCTCGGAGGAAGGCGTGAAGGCGGCGACACCGTAGCCGACGCCGAATGGCCCCTCATGCGAGAGGAGCTCGCAGGTGACGGGCATGCCATCAAGCGCGCCTGCCATGATCTGGAAGCTTCTGAGGCCGCATTCTGCCGCGCGGTCGGCAAAGCCCCGGTCCATCGTGAGCAGTCGCAGGAAATCGCCGGTCTGGTAGATGTCGCAGATCTCGTCGTCGAACTCGGGGCCTTCCGGTGCGAAGCCATAGGGCCCATCGGGCTTGAGCTTGTGCGAGAGGTCGCCCGAGGCCACGAAGACCGTGCGGCGGCCGAGCTTCGTCGCGACAGCCTGGATTGCCTGGCCGAGCTCATAGTGGGCAGCAGGGGAGAGGCCTGAGAGGCCGACCCGGACATAGCGGGCATCCTTCCAATGATGCTCGATGAAATGGATGGGGATCATCGTGGCATGGTCGAGCTTGGGGTCGCGCTCGTAGGAGGTGCCTGCGCTCAGACCATGCTCCTCGGCATAGCGGTCGAGCTCCGAGGTGAACTGGTCATCATAGGCGACCCGATAGCGTGCCTCAGGGGCGCCGAACTGCGCGAAGGAGCCTTCAGCCTGCCTGCCCGGGGAGATGTGGTTGTAGTCGCGGTACATGACCGTATGGGGCGAGGAGATCACGATCGTATCCGGCTTCAGCTCGCCGATGCGCCGGCCCACTTCCTCGTAGGCGTCGATCGTCTTCTGGATGCCCTTCTCGCGTCCATGGCCGACCGCAGGGATGATGAGCGGTGGATGTGGAACAGCAAAAGCGGCAATGATGCCCATATGATGTCCCTCCCAAGATTTCAATCCATGCCTGCTTGCAAGCAGTGACTGCTCATCCTTATACCCATACGCTTCGTATCAACAAATGAACGAAGCAGATGAACGGTCCTGGCGCATTCTGGCCCAAACCGTATGGCAGGCCCTTGGTATGATGGATTCCAGCAAGGCAGGAAGGGCGGAGATGGCACAGAAAAGGAAGAAACAGGAAGCGTCTGAAGGAGCTGGGAAGGTCCGGGAAAGCCGCCGCGCGGCAGGCTATGCCCTTGCAGGGAAACTCGAAGATGAAGATCCGGAAGAGTTCCATGCCTGTGCGCGCAAGCGCCGCTATGCCACCTCCATCGAGGCGAAGAAGGCGGCTGCTGCTGCCTCGAGGCGCAAGGATGCGCCGAAGCTCTCGGTCTATCAATGTCCCTGGTGTGGCGGCTGGCATCTAACGCACAGAAAGCCGCATTGATGGCACGAGACAGGTCAATGTTGCCAATCTGAAAGAACGGAGCCTCTTGGCGTCGCCCCTCTGGTACTGTGGCTGTATCGGATCAGATCGCAAGGCCACGCTGGAAGGTGGGCTATGGAATTCGTGACAAAGGATCAGGTGCTGCTCGACCAGAATGCACAGAGCCGGGAAGAGGTGCTGCTCACGCTCTGCGCGAAGGCGGTGTCTTTGGGGATTGCCCGCGACCAGGAGGAGGTCCTCTCCTCCTTCATGCAGAGGGAGGCGCTCGGCGCCACGGGGCTGACCGATGGCTTTGCCGTTCCCCATGCCAAGAGCGATGCGATCGTGAAGCCTTCGGTGATGGTCCTCAAGAACCGGACCAAGGTGGACTGGCCCTCCTTCGACGAGGGTCCGGTCGATATCGTGGTGGCGCTCTTCGTGCCCGGCGAGGAGAACAAGGAGGAGCATATCCGCATGCTCTCGAAGACAGCGGTCCTCCTGATGGATGCCCAGTTCCGCTCCCGCCTGCGCGAGGCGGACGATCCTGCGGAGATCGCCGCTGCCTTCAACCACGAGCTTGCGGGGGAGTGAAGGCAGATGCTGACAGAGGAGCGCTCGCTTGGGGAAGGCTATGGCACCCTCACCTCCTTTGTGCTGGATTCCGCCATCTCGCATGAGGTGGGGGCCAGAATGAGACGGCCGGCTGTCGTGATCTGCCCGGGAGGAGCCTTCCTGCGCCTTTCCCATCGTGAGTCGGAGCCTGTGGCGGCACGCTTCCTCGGGATGGGCTACGATGCCTTCATCTGCCGCTATCCGGTCTTCGATGAGAAGGATGCGAGCAGGGAAGGATGCTTCCCCCGGACCACGGTCTCCCTCATCCGTGCGCTTGCCTATGTGAAGCGCAATGCCAGCCGCTTCTCGATCGACGAAGACCGAATCTATGCGCTGGGGTTCTCTGCGGGAGGCTATGTGGCGCTCTCGGTGGCAGAGCTCTGGGACGACCCCGATCTCCTTGCGATGGCGGGTGCCACTGCGGAGGAAGTGAAGCCGAGAGGGGCAATCCTTGCGTACCCGATGGTGAGCGTCACGCTTGCCCAGGATGCGCTCCGGAAAGTCCACGACGAGGCGAGCGCTGCCTACGCCCGGGTGCAGTCGCTCGCAATCTTCGGTCATGAGGATCCGGCTCCTGAAGAATACGAGCAGCTGGATCTGGTTCGCAAGGTCCGGCCCGATATGCCCCGCACCTTCATCTGGCAGACGGGCGAGGACTCGACGCTGCGGGTGGCAGAGACCGCTGCCTTCGTGCAGAAGCTCCTCCTGGCAGGCGTGCCCTGCGAGTTCCATCTCTTCCAGCAGGGAATGCATGGGATGTCGCTCGCCGATGAGACGAGCGCTTCGATGCCCAAGCATGAGAATGCCCGTGCCGCGGAGTGGGTGCCTCTCGTGAGGAGCTGGCTTGCGCTCGACGGAAGGCCTCAGGTCGTCTCCTAGTGCTTGATGGGAAGGGCCCCTCTGCAAGGTTGCAGAAGGGCCCTTCCTGCTGATGGATCGTCTCAGGCGCTGCAGCTCTCGACCCAGGCGATGAAATTGTCTGCGGCCGATCCGGTGCGCTCTGCGGTCGTATGCCCGAGGCCCCAGACGGTCGCGAAGTCCACATCCTCGACGGAGGGGTTCTCCTCGAGGATGAGGGCGAGGTTGAGCTCGGCCGTGAGCGAGGTGTCGCCCTGGTCGATGCCGGTGCGGATGCGCCAATGGGGGCAGACCGTGGATGTGCCATAGCCATCGAGGCTCTTCGCTGCGAAATAGAGCGGGTTGTACATGTTCTGGCGATCGGCGCTCGTGGTGCCCAGATCGTCGGTGCTCTCGATGTCTTCTGCATAGGCCGAGACATAGGATTCATCGAAACCCGAGAGGGCGGCATATTCGTCCTGGTGCTCTTCCAGCAGTTTCGCCATGAGCTGGTCGAAATGCAGATTGTCGGTCTCGGCCGTGCCAAAGAGGTAGTTCTCGGCAGCTCCGCGGTCGAGCTCGTCGAAGGCGCCCACATCCTTTGAGGCTGACTTGCAGTGGGCCACGAAATCCCCCATGCCGGAGATCGTGGCGGTGTTGGTGCTCTCGCTGTAGGTGATCCAGGTGCTGTCCTCGTTGAGCGAGGCGATGTAGTCGCTGACCGTCTCATAGGTGGTCGAATCCGCCGAGCTGGTGCTGGCACCCATGGAGCCGGTGGGCGCTGTTCCTGTCGTGGTGCCTGACGTGCCGGACGGAAGGTCTCCTGAAGGTGTCCCGCCAGAAGGAGCGCTGCCCGAAGGGGCCTCGCCGGTCGGGGCGCTGCCGCCTCCTGCCCCGCCACCGCCGAAGCCGCCGTCTGCCATCGTCGTCGTGCTCGGCGTATAGGGGAACTCGGTATCGGACAGGAAGTTGTTGAGGGATTCCTCGATCGTCGAGACGACCTTGTCGTAGTAGCTGCCGGAGGTGTAGAGGCCTTCGCCGCCTTCTGAGAGCTCGAGCGTGGCACCATCGGATCCGACGAGGCCGAGGCCATTGATGTAGGTGGCGAACTGCTCGGCCATATCGTTCGAGAGCTGCTTCGTCCAGGTCCCGTCGGCACGGGTGCCGGTGGTCGCATCGGAGATCGCATTGCCGTCCTTATCGGTGAAGAGGGCGCCGATCGAAGACAGGTAGGGCGCATAGAGATTGGAATCGCCTGTCGTGCCGACAAGCGAGCTCTGCGCGCCGCCGCCGGAATGGCCGAAGGTGAAGATGCGCTCGGCTCCTCCGGGAAGCGATGCGGCATTGTAGCGGAGGCACCGTATGGCGGCCTTGAAGTCGGTGACGCCCCAGGGGGCGCCGCCTGCGAAGCTCGTCCCATCGCTGTTCTCTCCGTTGTTCCTGCCACGGGTGCCCGGATAGACATAGACGAAGCCTGCGGCGAGATAGTCGGTGAGGCCCTGTGCGCTATAGGAGGAGGGGGCCTCCTGCGCGGAGTAGCCAGCGGTGTTGATCGGGATTACGATGGGTGCCGTGCTGGCTGTGAAGCTGCCGACAGCGCCTGATTCATTGACCGTGCAGGTGTAGGTGCCGTCGCTGTTTGCTGTGGCGGAGAAGTAGGCGCCGGGGACATAGATTCCCATGCTCTCATAATCCTGCGCCACCGGGCTGGTGCAGTAGGGGACAGAGATCTGGTAGTAGATGTCGTTGTCCGCATCGTAGCTCCAGGCGGCCATATCGAGGGCAAGGCTCTCCGCATTGTCGGGGTTCGTGCCCAGGGCCTCCTGGGTGTCCTGCGTACTCTCAGATGCATCGGATGCGCTCTGTGCCGCGCTGCATCCAGCCAGTCCTGCGAGGCCGAGGCCTGCCCCTGCGACAAAGCTGCGCCTCGTGAGGCTGGGGGTGGAGGAGGGGCGGTTCATGCTGCTCATAAGCTGGACTCCTTCGAGTCTGCGCGTCGCGCCAAGGATCAACCGGCTCTGGCACGTTCTTGAAGTGGATTTCGCCCGCGCTGGATTCATTCTCTCCGGGAGACGCCGGCGCTTTTCAGCTTCGGCGCCGGGTGCGGCAAAGCGGCACAAGACTTAAGGAAACTGAAAAGAGAGCTTTGAGAAATCTGAAATTGTCAGCAGAAAATAGGGATTTACCTGCGGAATAGTTCCTGATGCCCCCAGCCCTGGGCGAACAGGAGCTCGCGGAAGACGGCATGCACCCGGGCAAGGTCTGCGAGCGGCACGTATTCATTCGGCTTATGCGCCATCTTCAGTCTGCCGGGCCCATAGGAGGCGCAGTTCGGGTTGTGGCAGAGTGAAGCCACGACGGCCGAGTCGGTATAGCCCGTGAAGACGGCGGTCTCTGCAGGCGTGCCGGTGGCCTTCTCAGTGGCGTCCTCGAGAGCTGCAAGAAGGGGAGCGTGCGGGCTCGAGGGGATGGCAGGGCGGTCGCCGGTCACCTGATAGCTTCCATGGGTGCCGAAAATGGCATCTTCTGCCTCTGCGATCGCATCCTCGACGATCCTGCGGGCAAGATCTGGGGTTGCCGGCGGCGCGAGGCGCATATCGATCCAGACCGTGCAGGCATCGGGCACGACGTAGGGGCGATACCCTCCTTCGATCTGCCCGAAGGTGACGGTTGTAGCCCCGAGCTCCGGATCCTCCGGGAGGCTGTCGACCGTCTTCCGGATATGGGCGATCGCGAAGGCGGCAGCGCAGATCGCATCGGCCCCTTCCTGCGGCGTGCTGGCGTGCGCGGTGATGCCCTTGAAGCGGAGCTCGAACCAGACCCGCCCCTTGTGGGCCTGGCGGACCATCCCATCGGTCGGCTCCGTGTCGAGCACCCACTGGCTGCCGTCGAGCCAGCCTGCCTTGATGGCAGCCTCTGAGCCGCGCATGAAGTCCTCCTCGTCGCAGGTGCAGACAAAGTCGAGCGGGCGCCTGGGGAGGCTCTGCGTGGAGGAGATATGGGCGAGCACGTCTTCCATGGCAAGCATAGCGGAAGCCAGGCCGCCCTTCATGTCGCAGGCGCCACGCCCATAGAGCCTGCCTCCTGAGATCGTGCCGCCGAGCGCGGGTGCCTCATCATCCCATCCTTCCCCCAGCGTCACGGTGTCGAGATGGGAGAGGAGCACGAGCGCGGGCGCATCTGTCTCGCCTGGGATGTGGAGGCGGAGGCACCGGCGGTTGGGCAAAGGCTCAATCTCCTCGATCGAGATCTCCTGCCTGAGGCTGCCTGCGATCTTGTCGATGCGCTCTTCGAGCCATGATTTCACGAAGCGCTCGATCTCGCCCTCATAGGCTCCGGGATCGGAGCTGTCTATCCGGACGAGCGCCTGCGTGAGGCGCGTGGCTTCACGATCTTCCTGGGACCTGCCATCCATCATGCTGCTCCTTTGCCCTTTGTGCCTGCTGTCAGCCATCATACGCTCCTGGCCGCTGCTTCAGACAAAGAATAAGGATATATGACATAAAGTTTGGCATAGAGAAGGCAGGCATGCCGTGCGGCGATGCCTGCCTTCGCTGCAATCGGATCCTGCGGGCATGTGCTAGTCGGCCTGCCCGCCCTCTTCCTGCAGGCGCTTCGCTTCATCCATATAGGCATAGAGGGTGTACTTGGAGATGCCGAAATAGTTGCAGACCTTCTGCCCTGACTTCGTGATCAGGAAGGCGCCGGCATCGTTCAGGAAGCCGATGGCACGGACCTTGTCCTCCTTGCCCATGAGGGCGACAGGCTTGCCCACGATCCTCACCGATTCCTCGATGAGCTCATCGAGCAGCCCGGTGACGTTGCGGGGGATGACCTCGGGCCCTTCCTGCGGTGCGGCAGAGGTGGAGATGAAGCCGGCAAGCGCCTCCTGCGCGGCAAGCGCCAGGGTGATATCGAAGTTGATCGCAAAGAGGGCAGACGGCGTCCCGTCCTCATCCCGCAGAAACACGGTCGTCGATTTCAGCACCTTGCCATCCTCGGTCTTCGTGAGGTAGGCGAGCTTGTCATGGAGCTTCGATGGGTCGGTCCGGAGGGCCTTGATAACGGCATTCGAAGGGCCATCGCCAATCGTGCGGCCGGATACCTGCCCGTTCTCGATCGCAACGATCGTCGAGGAGAGGTCTGGGCTCCTGAGGTCGTGGACGACGACCTCACAGTTCTTGCCGAACTGTGCAGCGATGCCTTTGGCCAGACGTTTCAGGAAATCGATCTGTTCTTCATGCATGCTGCGTTCCCATCTCGATGCAGTCGGCACCTCCACGGGTGCTTTCCAGAATTCTATCCATAATCGGGGGCCTTCAGGTTGCCATCTTACAAACTTTTACATGGGTCTACAAGTTAGGTGATAAATCGTCGAACCATCCGCCTCATGCTACGATAT
>OMTG01000131.1 GCA_900313905.1 uncultured Actinomycetes bacterium
ATTCTGCTATAATCATTTAGAAGAAATTTCTTCTATTTGGAGGATACTATGCCGAGGATTGTTCCTGTGAGCGACTTTCGAGCAGATGTAAAGTCGGTGAGTACCTATACAGATCGAGGCGAGGTCGTGGTCCTCACGCAGAATGGCAGGCCCAAGTGGGCTATGGTTGACTACGAGGAGTGGAATGCTGCTGCAAGCATGCAGGAACGTGCCTTCAAGAGGGCAATCATGGATACGGAAGCAAGGGAGCAAGCTGGAGAGCTGACCGAGGTCGACGCTGAAGAGGCACGCCGTTGCTTGATGGCGCATCGATCGAATCATAGGTAGCCGCTATGGAAAGCTCACGGAATGCGTATGTCCTGACTGATGACGCAGTCAGGGATTTGGCAGCCATAGAGGACTATATTCTTTCTTATTCGAATGATTCATATGTCGAGGCTGTTGAGGACTCGTTCTTCGAAGCGTTCGAGTTGTTGAAGAAGACTGCATTCCAGCACCCAGTCTACATTTTTGAAGCTCTGACGCCTTCGCTTCATGAATACCGAAGTGTCAATGTCTATCACTACAAGGTCTTCTACTACATACGCGATGATGCTGTAGTGATATACCGCATCTGTCATCTGGCATCGGATTTCACCAGATTTGCATGGTAGATGAAGGCGTTTCTTCGGTGTGGCTGGCTAACCGGGGCCAAGCCACTTAGCCACTGCGTCTCGGTCGATGCTGCAGGGAATCTGCTGTGAAGGGATGCAGCTGCTCCTGCCCTATAATGCTGGTCAGTGCGGCACGACCAGGGGAGGGCGCATGCTGATCGACGACCTGAAGCATCTCGAGCATCCGACAAGCCAGGAGCGCCTCATCATTGCCTATGTCCTGAAGCATCCCGACGAGGTCGGAGGCATGACCTCAGGATCGCTTGCCGATGCCACGCTCACCAGCCCAGCCACAATCACCCGGCTCTGCAAGAAGCTTGGGCTTGCTGGCTTCTCCGAGTTCCGCGAGCAGTTCGTGCTCGAGCATAGTATCTCGGCAGAAGGGCTTCTGGCCCAGCTCAACAAGCCGCTGATACGCAACAGCTACTCTGCAGCCGACGTGATGAACATCATGCCCCGTTACTATAGCCGCGTGATCTATGAGACCAGCAGCCATCTCTCTGTCGAGGCAGTATCGCAGGCGCTCGAGCTTCTCGGGAAGGCGCAGGCAGTCGACCTCTATGGATCGGGCATCAACCATGGGATGCTCGAGCGGTTCAGCTTCCAGCTGCAGACGCTCGGGAAGGCGTCCTCGCTCTTCGATACGGCGAATATCCATATGATCGAGTGCCTCTCGCTGGAGAGCGGGCACGTTTCGGTCATCGCCTCGCATACCGGGAAGAACCATGCGATGGTCGAGGCTGCCCAGATCCTTTCCCGCCGCCATCTTCCCGTCATCGGCATCTCGTCAGACCCTTCAAGCGCACTGGCGAAGGCATCCGATGTCCATCTCTCGATCTTCACGACGCCCACGATTGACAAGCTCTCGCTCGTGACCTATCCCGTGTCGCTCGGCTATGTCACGAACCTGCTCTATACCGCACTCCTCCCGACGCGGATGGCGCAGATGTTCGATGAGGGATCGGCCACGTTCTATGGAAGAGAGCAGGAGAAGGGGCGCTGAGGGAAAAGAGATGGCCCCAGCATCACGGATGATGCGGGGGCCCTCAAGACTGCATGATATGCATCTCAGCTGGCATCGAGCAGCTTGTCGGTCAGCGCAGCGAGCACGAATTCGTCCAGGCCATGCCGGCATCCCGCGCCTTCTGCCCGATTGCGCGCTTCAGTCCCGCCGGAACCTCGATCGAGATGGTGGCAGTGCCGTCGGATGAAAGTGATGTGCAGCCGTATATGACTTTGCCGACGCTGCGCTCGCCCTCTGGAAATTCGCCTCTCTCGTATGCGTCGCACCAGCGGCCTATCATCTCTTCGGTGATGTCCTGACCGTTGGTGGCGGTCCACTTCCCCTCGCTCATCGCGGCCTCCTCTCGAGCGGTCTCGACCTTGTGCATGTGCCTCGTGCCTGCGATGAGAGCATGATAGGCCATATGAAAGCCCCGCCAGCGTGGTGTCTCCCATGCTGTCGGGGCCATCTTGCCTGCTGCGGGCAAAGAGCTTGAAGCCTGCCCTTCGATGTGGCTCTCGTTATGCGCTGGCTGCTCTTTCTAGAGGTCGCATCCCTGAGATGCGATGCAGTGCTGGTACCACCAGAAGGAATCCTTCCGGTAGCGCTTGAAGGTTCCCTTTCCTTCGTCATCTGCATCGACGTAGATGACGCCGTAGCGCTTGCTCATCTCAATCGAGCCGCAGGAGACGAGGTCGATGATGCCCCACATCGTGTAGCCGAAGACATCGACGCCGTCCTCGAGCGCTTCTGCCATCGCCTTGACATGGCTCCTGAGATACTCGATGCGGTAGGGATCGTGGACCGAGCCATCCTCCTCGAGCACATCGGTTGCACCGAGGCCGTTCTCCGCCACGAAGACGGGGATGTGATAGCGATCCCAGAACTGGTTCAGCGTGATGCGCAAGCCTGTGGGATCCTCCTGCCAGCCCCACTCGCTGCTCTTGAGGTAGGGGTTCTTCGAGGCGACGACGAGGTTGCCATCCGTCTTCTCCCACGCATCATCGACTGTGGAGACCTGCGAGAAGTAGTAGCTGAAGGAGACGAAGTCGACTGTGCCCTCCTTCAGGATCTGGTCATCTTCAGGCTCCATTTGGATCTCGATATGATGGTCGCGGAAGAGTCGCTGCATATATTCGGGGTAGTATCCCCTCACCATCACGTCGGTGTAGAACCAGTTCGTGTACTGCTCGTCGTGGAGCATCTGGAGCTGGTCTTCCGGGCTGCAAGTTGCGGCGTAGTGGCAGAAGCGGGCGATCATGCAGCCGACCTTGCTGCCAGGGAGCATCTTGTGCGCCAGGGCGCATGCCTTGGCAGAGGCGAGGAAGCAATGGTGCAGCCCCTGGTAGATGGCCTGCTCGTAGTTCTCCTCGCGGTCCTTGATGAGGCCCAGGCCGTTGTAGGGGTTGAAGCGGCCGGCATTCATCTCGTTGAAGGGGAGCCAGTAGTCGACGAGGTCGCCGAGGCGCTCGAAGAGCGTCTTCGCATAACGGACATAGAAGTCGACGAGCTTCCGGCTCTTCCATCCCCCATAGGCCTCGACGAGATGGACCGGGATAGCGTAGTGGAGGATCGTGAGGAAGACCTTCATCCCATGGGCATGGCAGTCCTCGAGGAGCTCGCGGTAGTAGCGGATGCCTTCCTCATTCGGCTCTGGATCGTCGCCGTTGGGATAGATGCGGGCCCAGCTCACCGAGAGGCGGTAGACCTTCATGCCCATCTCGGCGAAGAGCTCGATATCCTCATGAGCATGATGGTACTCATCAGAGCCCCAGCGGAAGGGGTAGCAGCCAGCGTCGGTGCACCTGAGGGCTGCCTCGAACTTCTCTGAGGTCATCTGCTTGAAATGCCAATCGTTCTTCTGGGCACGGGTGAGGGTGAAGTCCTGGGGACGGCAATCCTGGGTATCGAGGCCTTTGCCCCCTTCGTTCCAGCCGCCTTCGACCTGCGATGCGGCTGTCGCGCCACCCCAGAGGAACTCTTTCGGGAATGCCTGCATGGATATCGCTTCCTTTCGCGTCAGTGATGCTTTAGCGCTTGCCGACCTTGATGGCCTTCTTCTCTGCCTCGAGGGCACGCTCGTCCTTCTCGATCCCCTCATCGAAGCCGAGGACATAGGTGAGGACAGCTGCCAGCACGAAGGAGATCGCGAAGCCGATGAGCATCGTCGGGATCGATCCGGCATAGACGGGCAGGGAGATGATGGAGGGCATTGCGAAGGAGATGGCCTTGGCGCCTGCGGCAGCCACGAAGGCGCCTGCCACGCCACCGGCCACCATCTGGGCGATCAAAGGACGGCGGAAGCGCATGGCGATGCCATAGAGGGAGGGCTCAGTGATGCCAATGAAGGCGGAGATGAAGGCAGAGAAGGAGGATTCGCGGTTCTCAGGCTTCTTCGCACGCAGGAAGGCGCCGAAGCACATGCCTGCTGCCGCCATCGTGCTCACGGCATGGACCGGTCCGAGCATATCGTAGCCAAGGGTCTGGATGTTGTTGATCATGACGGTCGACATCGTCATATGCATGCCGGTGAAGATCACGAGCGGACGGGTGAAGCCATCGATCAGGCCGCCCAGGGCAGGTGCGACATCGAAGAGGGTCTTGAAGGCATTGCCAAGGCCCATGCCGAGAAGGTAGCCGACCGGCCCGATGAACATGATGCCGACAAAGGCAGAGACGATGAGGGTGACGATGGGGACGACGATGACGCGGAGATACTCGACGCAGTGCTTGTGGATCCACTTGTAGAGGTAGCTCATGAGCCAGACACTGATGAGGACCGGCAGGACGGTGCTTGCATACTTGACGCACATGACCTGCATGCCGAAGACCGTGATGGTGTTGCCGGCATTGGAGAGGATGGTCGGATAGAGGTAGATGCCAGCCACGCTGAGCGCCATTATCTCATTGGTCTTGAAGCGCTTGGCTGCCGTGTAGGCGACCAGGAACGGGAGGAAGTAGAAGACGCAGTCTCCTGCGGCATTGAGGATCAGGTACTCGCCGGAGTCTGCCGACATGAGTCCATAGGTCGTCAGGAGGGTGAGGATGCCCTTGATGAGGCCAGCGCCTGCGAAGGCAGGGACGATCGGGGCGAAGACCTGCGTGAAGACATCGAAGATGGCCGAGACGGAGAACTTCTTCTTGGCGCCCATCTCTTCCTCATCGAGATTCTCGTCGATGGCAGCCTGCTCCTCGATGCCTGCCTGCTGGCAAACCTCCTCGTAGACCTCAGTCACGGTCTGGCCGATGATGACCTGGATCTGGCCACCCTTCTCGACGCAGCCGATGACGCCGGGGATATCTGCGAACTCTCCCAGGGGACGGGCCTTCGCATCGTCCATCAAGCGGAACCTGAGACGCGTGATGCAGTGCACCAGATTGTCAATGTTGTCCTTTCCTCCGACATACTCGATGACCTGGCGCGCAGTTTCGGCGTAGTCTGCCATTGCTTTTCCTCCTTGCTGGTGTGCCTGCTTCCAGCTGTGAGTCTCGCAGACCAGGTCCATGCCGCAGGGCCTGGACGGCTATTTGCTGCAAGGCTTTCTTCGGTGCCCGCATTGGGAACGGTCCAGGATGAAAGGGCCTTTCAGGGCATGCCGCCTGTCGCTACCAAGCGGCATGTATTGCCATGTTCCGATATGCCGAAATGGGTCAGGCTGCAGGCTGGAGCAGGAGAGAAGCGGATGGCCGAGCAATGGGCAGTGCCCGAAGAGGTTGGGCTGGATCTCCCTGTGGCAGCGCCTGAAGGCGGGACAGTCAGGGCACGAATAGCCGCTGGGGTGGACCAGATATCTGTCAGCCAGCAGGATCTGTGCCAGAATGTCTGTCCTCAGCTCATCTGATATGCATTTTGCAAATAGCGAAGTCAACATTATAAGCATTTCACATTGATACACCACTGCCATAGAGTAGTAGCCAGAAAGCAGGATGCGATGGCAGGGAAGAGGCGGCAATGGGTAAGCTCGAAGGATGCGACCTCGAGGAAGTGGGATTGAGCTCGAGGCAGGCAGCCGAATTCGGCAAGCTGACCACCACTGCAGCCCGCGTGTGCTATCTGCGCCGTTACCGCAAAGACGTGCTTGAGGAGCTGCATGAGAAGCAGAGGGACCTCGGTCGGGTGGACTATCTGATCTTCACCCTCCAGCATGAAGGAAAGGAGCGCTAGCAATGGCGAAGATGCTGGTCGTCTACTACAGCTGGTCGAATGGCAATACCGAGCGTGTGGCCGAGACCCTGGCTGATGCGAATGGCGCCGATATCTGCCGCATCGAGACGGTCGAGCCTTATCCGGAAGACTACGACGAGACGGTCGAGCTGGCCCACAAGCAGGTCAATGCCGGCTTCGAGCCCGAGATCGAGGAGCTCGAGCTCGCGCCGGAGGACTACGACGTCGTGGGAGTGGGATCGCCGCTCTGGTGGTACACGATGGCGCCCGCAGTGCATACCTTCATGACCAGCCACAGCTGGGAAGGCAAGACCGTGATCCCGTTCGTGACCAATGCCGGCTGGCCTGGCTCCGCCCTCGACGATATGAAGGACCTCGCAGAGCCGGCGAAGATCCTGGAGCCGCTCGAGGTCCGGTTCGATTCCGCTGGCGGCTCCCGCATGGTGAGCTCGCCCAAGGATATCGAGGCATGGGCACAACGTGTCAAGAAGGCAATCCGATAGGCAACAAGCAGTAAGCAGCATAAGGAGAAGGAGAGCAAGGAAATGAAGCAGACCGCAGGACATGACCAGCTGGGGAAGTTCGCCCCGGAGTTCGCGCACCTGAACGACGACGTGCTGTTCGGCGAGGTGTGGGACCAGGAAGCTATCGACACCAAGACCAAGTGCATACTGACCGTGACGGCGCTGATGGCACAGGGCATCACCGATTCCTCCCTCAAGTACCATCTGCAGAACGCGAAGAACAACGGCGTCACCCGCGAGGAGATTGCTGCCATCATCACCCATGTGACGATGTACAGCGGCTGGCCCAAGGGCTGGGCAGTCTTCAACCTCGCAAAGGAGGTCTGGGGCGAGGATGAGGACACGACGGCTGCAACGCCCCAGGGCCTCTCCAAGGACTTCCCGATGGGCGAGCCCAATACAGCCTATGCCCAGTACTTTGTCGGCAACAGCTATCTTGCGCCGCTCGGCGACCCCCAGCTCGGCGCTGCCAATGTGACCTTCGAGCCGGGATGCCGCAACAACTGGCACATCCATCACAAGGGTGGCCAGGTGCTCATCTGCATCGCTGGCCGTGGCTGGTATCAGGAGTGGGGCAAGCCTGCCCAGGAGCTCAAGCCGGGCGATGTCGTGAGCATCCCGCCTGAGGTCAAGCACTGGCATGGCGCTGCAAAGGATTCCTGGTTCCAGCACATCGCGATGCATGTGCCGGTCGAGGGCGCATCGAACGAGTGGCTCGAGGCTGTCACGGACGAGGATTATGACAAGCTCGCCTAACGCATGGCATCCATAGCATCCTAGTGCCTGTGCAAGGAGGCCCTGCAGCACTGCAGGGCCTCCTTTCTGGTGAGGCGGGCTGGCAGTCCGCTGCGGCCCTGAATGCCGGTTTCACTATGCGTCAGATGAATAGCTGGTTGCATTCCTGATATTGTACTTCGGCTTTTCCATGCCCGAATATAGTGGGCGAAGAACGGAAGGGGTCCTGCACAGGGCAGGCCTCAGACAAGAAGGGATCTCACCATGGAGTACACGAAGCTTTCCTCTGGCCAGGACATGCCGATGCTCGGCTACGGCGTCTTCCAGATCGACGACGAGACGACGGAGCGCTGCGTCGCCGATGCGCTGGCCTCGGGCTACCGCCTGATCGACACCGCTCAGGCCTATGGCAACGAGTGGGGCGTCGGAGCTGGCATCAAGGATTCTGGCGTTGCACGTGAGGACATCTTCCTCGTCGATAAGGTCTGGATCACGAACTACGGCGACGGCGTGACCTACGAGTCGATCAAGCGCTCGCTCGAGCTGCTCGGCACCGACTATATCGACCTCATGCTCCTGCATCAGGCCTACAACGACTACTATGGCGCCTGGCGCGATATGGAGCGTGCCCTGAAGGAGGGCCTTGTCCGTTCGATTGGCGTCTCCAACTTCGACCCGGTCCGTCTTGCGGACCTCTGCGCTTTCGCTGAGGTGAAGCCGGTCCTGAACCAGGTCGAGACCCATGTCTTCTGGCAGCAGAAGGAAGCCCACGAGAATATGGAGAAGCTCAGCGTCCAGCACATGGCATGGGGCCCCTTCGCCGAGGGTGCGCACAACTTCTTCAAGAACCCGCTCCTGACCGAGATCGGAAAAGCTCATGGCAAGGGCGTCGGCCAGGTGGCGCTGCGCTATCTGATGGATCTCGGCGTCGTCGTAATCCCCAAGTCCACCCATAAGGAGCGCATGGAGGAGAACATCGATGTCTTCGACTTCGATCTGACGGACGAGGAGAAGGCGAAGATCGCCGATCTCGATGGCGGCAAGTCGCTGATCTGGGACCACAGCAACCCGGCCTTCATCGGCCCCTGGCTCCAGACGGTCGCCGACTCGATGAAGAAGTAGCGGCTCCTCCCACGTCACCTATAAGACACAGCACGCCGGCAGGGGCTCTCATGTTCCTGCCGGCAGGAATGGGACAACCCATGAAGTACGTCTTCCTCAATGGCAGCCCGAACAAGAAGGGGAACACGGCACGGCTCGCGGCCACGCTCCTCGAGGGCACAGACTACAGCACGATCGATCTCTACGACTACCATATCGCCTTCTATGGGCAGTGCGACATCGCTGACCAGTTCTCGACTGTGCTTGCAGCCCTCGAGGATGCCGATGTGATCGTTATGGGCGCTCCCATGTATTGGCACTCCATGAGCGCAGCCTTCCGCAACTTCCTCGACCGCTCCTATGGCGGCATTCCGGAAGGGGCTCTTGCCGGCAAGGACCTCTATTTCGTCTTCCAGGGCGCCGCCCCGACGACAGAGCAGCTTGCAGCAGCCGATTACACGATGGGAAGATACGCCTCCCTCTATGGGATGAGGTACAAGGATCTTGTAAGCACGGCGCGCGAAGCCGCGGCAGCGAACGTGGCGCTTGCCTAGCAAAGCCCATCAGATTGCAAGACGAAGCCGGCAAGTCAGACGATCTGCCGGCTTCTTCCATATCGTAAATGCCTCAGTGCGCATTCGCTGTCTGCTGCTCGACCCAGGACACGATATCGAGCACCCGCTGCGCTCCGTCGCGGGGAGCCACGAGGAAATATGTGGCATGGGCATCCGCATCGACGAGGGGGATCGAGATCCTGCCCTCGATGGGACCCGTGTTCTCAGGGGCGTTGGTCGTGAAGCAGAGCATATCGGTCGTCCGCACGAGCTGGATGAAGACGCCGCGGTCGGTCTGCTGGACCAGGCGCGAGTCGGGGATCTTCTGGCGGGTGACATCCATCCAGAAGCCGATATCGTGCATGATCAGGAAGGACTGGCCGTTGAGGTCGGCAAAGGAGAGGCTTGTGCGCTCCGAGAGGGGATTTGAGACCGGCACGTTCACGAAGAGGTCCTCTGTCATGAGCGGTATCGAGTGGAGCGTCGGCAGGGCAGTCGGTTTCAGCAGTATCGCCATGTCTGCCGCGCGGTTGATGAGCTGGGATTCCGCCTCGGCCTCGGACGTCAGGACCGGCTCCAGGAGCGTTCCGGGATAGCGCTCGACCGTGAGCGCCGTAAGGCGCCATATGGGGGCTGGTGCCACCGAGGCGATGCGCAGGGAGCGCTGCTGGCGGCTCATCTCGTCGAAGTCATCCTCCATCAGCCGGACATCGGCCAGGATGCGCTCGGCATGCCGGAGGGCAAGCTCGCCGGCATCGTTGAAGGAGACCGAGTTGTGGCTGCGGTTGAAGAGCTCCTGCCCCAGATCCTGCTCGAGGCGGTGGATGGAGCGGGAGAGCGACGGCTGGGAGATATGCAGCTCCTGCGCTGCGGCGGAGATGGTGCCATAGCGCTTGACGGCGACGAGCTGGCGCAGCTGCTCAAGCTCCATAATGAGTCCCTCCTTATGCACCGTGTGCATAGCAGATTCAATAGATGCTATTGTGCTTCGCCTCCCACTATAGCGCAGAATGATATCAGCAAGAAGGGGGCGGGAACAGGCGCCCGACGGAGGCGCACTCCGAGAGCTCCCTCAGGACGCGCTGGATGTGCCTGGGATGACGGGCACGGAAGCGCTTTGGCCATCCATGAGACATCCAGCTGATTGAAGAAGCCCATGCTCGAGACGCAAGAGATGACAAGAAGGAACTTCCTCAAGGCTGTGGGTGCAGGCAGCATCCTCTCTGCTGCAGCGATTCTTTCCGCCTGCGGCAGCACCACGTCCACATCGGCTGTTTCCTCAGGCAGCAGCACGCAGGGCTCTTCTGATGGCAGCGCGCAGAGTGAGTCCAGCCCTGCTTCTGGATCGGGGTCCGCTTCTGGCAAGGTCCTCGTCGCCTATTGCTCTGCGACCGGCCATACGAAGGCCGTCGCAGAGACGGTGGCCTCTGCTCTCGGTGCCGATCTCTTCGAGATCGTCCCCGAGACGCCCTATACCGACGACGACCTCAACTTCAATGACAGCGGCTCCCGCGTGTCGCAGGAGCATCGCGATGAGAGCATGCGCGACGTGCCGCTTGCCCAGTCGGCGCCGGACAGCTTCGCCGATTACGGCACGGTGATCCTCGGCTACCCGATCTGGTGGGCCATCGCAGCCTGGCCGACCAACCATTTCGTGAGCGACAACGACTTCACGGGCAAGACGGTGATCCCGTTCTGCACCTCGATGTCCTCAGGCATAGGAAGCCGTGGAAATAGCCCCGACACTTGGAGGCCATCCAATCGAGATCGCCGTTCACATCACACCATGGATCGATGGCCGCCTGCTCGAGGCGTCGTGCGGGCGGGAGGAGCGGAATGGATGATAGGAACCTGCTCTTCTGTGTCGATCGCCTACTGAGCGGTGCTCCGTTTCTTGGCCAAAGCAGCGTCGATGAGTGCTGATGCACAGGCCGCTCCCCAGAAGACGAGGGCAAGGAGCGCCAGATAGAGGGGTGCAGGCAGCAGGGACGTGGCAAAGACCATCCTGCCCGGCACGAGGTGCTCGGGGAAATCGAGTATGAGGGCGGAGGCGGCTCCAGCCACTGTGACCACGATTCTCCGGGGTGTTGATGGGACATGGGCCGGTCGATGGAGGATGAGATGCGCTGCCTGGGCACGGATTGCCTGGGCGTGCAGGCCGCAGTGGAAGCCGGCAAGCAGGAGGCCCCAATAGCCGAGCGTCCCATGGAAGCTGCGGCTCAGAAGGAAGGTCGAGGGGAGCGTGAGCCACGGGGTCACATAGAGCGACATGCCGAGGCCTGAAAGCATCTCGAGGATGAGCCAGGCGACAAGGAGCCAGTCCAGGATCGCCCTGCCCCAGCGGTGGGTGTGATGGAGCGTCGTGAAGAGCTTCCTGTTGATGACCAGATGCACGAGGCAGAGCACGCCGAAGACGACGCCCAGCCATTCATGGGCAAACTCCCCGAGATAGGGGAGGGCAAGCTGGAGGACGAGGAGCACGGCCAGTGCCAGGTCCACGGTCCTGCGCAGGGACGTCGTGGGATGCTTCGCTGGAGCCTTCTCTGTATGGGACATGGGCCATCCTTTCCTGCAGGATCTATGGCCCCTTCCATGGTGGCGCAGGGAAGGTTCGGATGCCAATGCCTTTTTTTCTGACTCTGGCATTCATCTGAGGCATGGAAAACGCCCCTTCCCGCAGTTCATCATGCCGGGAAGGGGCGTCCGTGTTCCGGAGGATCAGGAGGCTGAGCTTGCGACACCGTAGGTGGGGTCGTCTTCGGCATCCGCATAGGGCGACTCTCCGCTGTCGACCCTGTCCATCATCTCCTGCCAGGCCTCCTTGTCCGTAACTTGGTAGGATACGCCGTCGATCATCTTGCTTGTCGTGGGATTGAGGCCTGAGGTGACGTCGCTGTCCACATCGAGGCCCCGCATCTGGAGCGCAAGCGAGATGATCTGCGGGACATCGAGGTCGGTCGTCACGCCGTCTGCGACCGTATTGATCGTGTTGGCGATGGTGAGGGGGTCGGAGGCGAGGACCTTCTTCAGGATGGCGGAGATCACGGCACGCTGGTTGGCAGCGCGGTAGAAGTCGCCAGCGCCGTACTCGTCGTAGGCATGGCGGGAACGGCAGAGGGCGAGCGCCTGGTCGCCATCGAGGGTCTGGGTGCCTGCCTTGATGTCGGCATTGGCCATCGGGTCGACCACATCGACCGGCACATTCACCTCGACGCCACCAATCGTGTTCACGATGTTCGTGAGGGTCTCGAAATCGACCTCTGCATAGTGGTCGATATTGACGCCGGCATACTGCTCGACCGTCTTGACCGCGAGGCTCGCTCCACCCAGGGCATAGGCGGCATTGATCTTCTGTTCGCCGTAATCACCGAGGTCGACCATCGTGTCGCGGGCAATCGAGACCAAGGTGACCTTCTTGTTCACTGGATCGATGCGGGCCAGGATGATCGTATCGGAGCGGAAGTTGCTGTCGGAATCGCCCCATGCCTCTGCACGGTCCTCGCTCTTGTCGACGCCGAGCAGGAGCATGTAGAAGGGCTCAGTGACATCCTGGGTGTCAGAGAGCTCGGCGGCAAGATCGGATGAGATGCCGCTTCCAAGCTTGCTGTTGATGCTGGCAGCGAAGCTCGCAAAGGCGACTCCGCCGGCAACGATAACGGCGACGAGGGCAACCGCCACGATGCGGAGAACGTGGTGACGGGTCTTCCGGGCCTGCTTCCTCTGGTAGTGGCCAGGGCCGGAGCTGCGCGACAGGGTGCGCGCGGACGTGCGGGGAGGTCTTCTGTTTCTCTGGTTCAAAGGCTGTGCTCCTTGCATAGGCTGAAATTTGGATTGTAGAGCGTCACTCCGAAGAAAGGCTGAAGCTGCGGAGGTTTCATTCCATTGCCATACCGAGCCTACTGCGCCAGATGGACGGTGCGGCATACATTTCAGGAGCATCAGCCATACAGGGTCTCTCTATCTAGAGACAGATGCGCTGCTCAGCATGGAAAATCCCCGCACGGGGCATGGATGCGCCCGAGCGATGCGCTGTCGAGGCCCTGTGAAGGCGCCATGGAGGCCTTATGAGCGCTTGCGCTTCTTCCTGCTCCGGCGCTTCTCTGCAATCCTGTCGAGCAGGTGCTCGTTCTTGGCATATTCATCGGCAGGCACGGGCTTCACATGGAGACCTTCTGCCCAGTTGCCGCTCTCGTTGCGCTTGAGATGGCGATAGCCGATCACGCTGAACACCGTCGCACCGAGGAAGTTCACGAGCAGGTCCTTCATCGTGTCGATGAGGCCGATATCGAGATAGCCACCCGAGATCGTGGTGGTCTGCCCAGAGGCAGTCGTGATCAGGGTCTGGACGATATCCTTCACGGCGATGCGGTTGCCTTGGTTGGTCGGATCGAGCGTAACCGAGGAGATGCTCGTGACGATCGTGTCCTTCTGCATATCCATGCCGAGGAAGGAATCGAAGCCGAACTCGACGAACTCCCAGAGCACCCCTATGGTCATCGAGAAGCAGAAGGCGACCAGGGTGACATAGAGGGGAGAGAGGCTGATCTGGTCGCTCGAGTGGTTGAGGAGGTCGACGAGGGAGAAGCCGACCGCTGCGCAGAGGAAGCCGTTCAGGGTATGGAGGACGGTATCCCAGCCCGGTATCAGCACATAGTAGTGGTCGATCTCGCCCAGGATCTCTGCTGCGAAGATGAAGACATAGATGATGTTCTGGAAGAGCGCCGGTATCTCCACGTGGGCACGGTCCTCGACGATTGCGGGGAGGAGGAAGAGCACGAGGACAAGGACCGAGATGGCGACTCCCTCCCATCGTGCGGTCATGATGCAGCGGATGAGCGTCAGAAGCACGAGGAGCCGGAGTATCGAATAGAGGATGAAGGTATGCTTGTCCGTGAGGGCGATGCGGTCCTTCATGCGCCGGACAAATGACTGGAGCTTGCGTGCAGACATGGGCTGTGGTCCCTCCAGGCCTTGGGATGCGGAAATGTGGTGTGGCTGCTCCAGGACATGGATGTGCAGCCATCCTGCATTGTAGCGAAGGGTCTGCTGATGCGGGAATCATCCCCTCAGGCTTCCAGCCACGCTTCATCTTCCAGCGCAAGGACGACTTTGACCTGGACATGCCGCTCCGCAAGGCAGCGCATCGGTGCTGGGACAGGATGCGGCAGGATGTCAGCGCTGAAGAGCTGATGGAGTTCTTCAGCCGGCCGCTCGGTCGAGCCTTCGCGGAGACCTTTCAGAGCATGCAGGCTGCCCATATGAAGTGATGCTGCAGGGGCAGCCTCAGGAATTCTCTCACAGCAGCATATTCTTCCTGCATCAGAGGAGAGGTACAGGATGGACTGCTTCTGCCGAGAGGCCCTCCTGAGACCGATAGCGAGAAGACAGGATCTGTCTGGGCTGGACCAGCCTTGGAGATCTCAGAAGGCCTCTTTGCCAGACAGGGACCATTTCCAGGCAGGGATGATGTGTATCTGGCCATGCTCTGCAGGAGCCGTACCTTCCTCCCGGAGCGTCACGATGGAGCCTTCTGAAAGCCCGGTCGTCTCGAAGGCGGCATCAAGCGAGGAGGTCTCGCGGCTGCGCGTCTTGTCGGAGGCAGGGGACAGAGAGGTCTGGAGGAGAAGATATGGCTCTGCGGCTGCAGCCTCGCCGGCAAACGATTCGCCCACGAGGAAATCCACCTTTCTCCCGCGCTTGCCTGGCTCGGTCCAGGATGAGATCGAGTCTGCACGTCTTCCTGCCATGCGGCGCTTCAGCTCAAGATAGACAGCCGGCTCGAGCCTCTTGCCGGCATCCTCCCGGCTGGCACGGGAGACCGAGAAGGCGAGGCCGGGATCGACTGCATAGAGCTTCGGCGGATTCCTTCTGCTTGGCAGCATCCCCCGCGAGTAATCATGCACCTCGAAGAAGAGATAGGCCTGCTCCAAGAGCTGGATCATCTGCGCCGTCGTCTCCCAGCCGATGCTTCCGCCGCCTTCCTGCAGCGCTTCCTTGACGATGTTGACAGACGTCTCGCAGGAAGTGTTGCGGAGGATGAACAGGGCTGCCTGGTGTGCCAGCGAAGGGGCGACGGAGATGCGATCTGCGACATCGCGGCTGCCCACATCGCGGACATATCCCTGCAGCACCTCGAGCCGTGCTGCAGCGGAATCCCGCTGCACACCGGGAAATCCACCAACTATGAGATATCGGTCGAAGAGCGCTTCAAGAGCGGTGCGTTCCTGGGGCGAGATGGCATCCATGCGCACGTCTTCGACGCAGCTTTCCGCGGTGGCTCCTTCTGGCAGCACCTCCTCATGGAACCGCAGGAATTCCTTGAAGGAGCAGGGCAGCATCTCATGGACATGGGCGCGCCCACGAAAGTCGGTGGCGATTCCTTCCTCGGATACTTTCGAGGACGATCCGGTGATGTAGAGCGTCACATTCTCGTTTTCCGCCACCCGCCGGCAGGTGCCCTGCCACCTCGGGCAGCCCTGAACCTCGTCGAGGAAGAGATAGCAGCCCTGGATTCGTGCCTCTGGGACCTGGCGCCAGTATTCTTCGAGCACCGCATCCATAAGATGGGGCTCGCTGACCGGAAGCCGATCATCGGAGAAATCGAAGTAGAAGATTCGGTTCGAAGACACGCCACGCTTGAGAAGCCGGTTCATGATCTGGAAGAGATAGAACGCCTTTCCGCTGCGGCGCATTCCGCAGACAATCTGGACCCGGTTGAAACATGCTGGCTGAGGCAGCGCCTCCATTATGTCATCGCGCTCTATCACTTGAGGAATTCCCTGATGGAGGCGCTCTGAGACCAGTTCATTCAAGCCATTCATGCTCCCACTTTCCCTGTCTGAGTACATGATGGCATCCATTCTCTTACAGAAGATATAGAGCAGGCCATTTCTCTCTGGACCAGGGAAATATGGCAGCATTTTCTTCCTGTACCAGAGAATGCCGACAGATGAGCTGCATCCGCAGGTGCAGCCGGTCTTGCGGAGGACTCCGGTTGCATGGAGCGGAGCATGTTCCGCTGGGCGAGATCTGCCTCTGCCCTGATGCCCCCTGTCGAGGATGGATCGGGAAACAGGTGCGCTTCCTCATCCGGAACCGATAGGATGGAGTTCATCAATGGCATGGAGAGGGGCACCATGGATTCGCGGCAGATCGGGAACTTCCTGGCAGTCTATGAGGCGCAGAGCATGCGCATAGCTGCACGGCAGCGCTACATCAGCGAGCAGGGGCTCAGCAAGAGCATCAAGTCGCTCGAGGATGAGATGGGAGCGCCGCTTTTCACCCGCACCCGCACCGGTGTCGTGCCGACAGCGGCCGGGCAGTGCTTCTACGAATATGCCGTGAAGGCGAAAGAA
>OMTG01000160.1 GCA_900313905.1 uncultured Actinomycetes bacterium
CGCGGCGTATGACGCCGCCACGGCTCCGCAGACGGCCCCGTCAGGCTCGATAAGCTATGACAATGCGGACGGCACCCGCACGATCATAGGCCCGCAGTCCGGCGACGGCACCATGGCGACCCATGTCGGCGACACCACGCCGCCGGGCAGGCCGACCAATGTCGCTGGCGCATCCAGCGCTGGCGTGGTCTATATCGCATGGGGCGGCACGCTGGACGGCGGCATGCCGGCTGATTTCAGCCGCGTGAGCATCTACATGAGCGTCGATGGCACCTCTGAGCTTGTGGGCACGCTGACCAAGGCCGGCATCGTCTCGACCGTCCCCATGTCGACCACCGCCACCGTGGAGGTGTGGGCGACCGCCGAGGACGATGCATGCCTCGCTGACGGCACGCCGGCGCACAATGTCTCGGCGGAGAGCGTCCATGCCACGGTCACGGTCACGCAGGCCGCCGACAGCGATGCGCTGGCCAAGCTGCAGGCGATGGTCACGACCGATGCGGCGGCGCTGGCCACGTGGCAGGCCGGCATGGAGGGCAGGACCTCCAAGCTGGAGCAGGACTCGGCCGGCTTCGCAGCGCTGCTCAAGACGCACAGCAGCACGCTCGCCCAGCAGTCCGACAGGCTCGACGGCGTGGCCAGCGTCACGTCCGACGTGACGAGCTACATGAGCTTCGCAGACCCCAACGGCGGGAGCCCGCAATTGACCATCGGCACGACAGCCAGCTCGATGAAGACCGTGATCACGAATCAGGACATCGAGTTCCGGCGCGACGGCACGGCGGTCATGACCATCGACGGCAAGCGCCAGAGCGTGCAGGCCCAGCGTGTCGGCATCGGCAGCTATGAGTGGCAGTCGACCAATTCAGGCGCGAACATGACGCTCGTGTACATAGGGAGCTGATATGTCCACACGGTTCACAAGCTCAAGCGGCAAGCACTGGGGCGTCTATTTCGACACCGACCAGACCGAGGACGATGCAGGCTATACCGTCACGTGGACGGCAGGAATGTATGCCGATTCCGGCTGGTCGTTCTCGAACGCCACCAACACGCTCAGCTGGTCGTGGAGCGCCGGCGGCTCTGGCAGCGTCACCAAGGCCGTCAGCTTCGGCCCCGGCGGCACGCAGGCGCTGGCTTCCGGCAGCTGCTACGTCGCCAAGACGCACGCATACCAGGAGCCGACGCTCACGATCGCGCTCGACCGCTCCTCGGCAGGCTTCATGCCGGGGACGGCCTCGGTCTCCAACGCATACGCAGTCTCAGCCAAGACCTCGCACACCATAACCTTCGATGGCAATGGCGGCAGCGGCGGGCCGGGCAGCACGACGAAATGGATCAACGAGGACCTCGCGATACCGAGCGCCGTCCCCACGCGCAGCGGCTATACATTCCTCGGCTGGTCACGTTCACCGAGCGCCACGTCCGCCGAGTACCAGCCGGGCCAGACGTATTACGGCACCGCTGACACGGCCTATGCTCTCTACGCCATATGGAGCCTCGACCACGTGGCCCCCACGGCCACGCTCACAGCGTACCGCGTCGCATCGAGCAGCGGCACGACGGCGAGCGCGACAGGCACCTATGCCTACGTCGTGGTCGAGTGGGCCAAGGGCAGCGATTCGGTGACCTCCATCAGCATCAGCGACACCGGCTCCCACACGTGGACCTCATCGAGCGCCACGTCTGGCAGCAGCGGCACTTACACGGCGCACTGCCCGCTCGCAGCGTCGGACACGGTAACGGTCACGGCCACCGTGTCGGACGGCACCGCAACCACGACGAGGGCGGCGACCATCGGCGCGACCACGCCGCCGATAGACGTGGGCAACAGGGGGCTGGGCGTCGGGCTGCTGCAACCGGTAGGCAGCTCGGACACCGGCGTCCACATGGGCGGCGAGGTCTACGTTGGCGGAGCACGGCTCCCCAAGCTCTATGTCGGCACCAAGGTGATACCCGTGAGCGGCAACAATGCCGCCCGGCTGTGGACCTCGGCCGAATTCGAGAGCGCTTTCGGCCGCACATTCAACGCGGCCACCGATTTCGTTGGGGCGATGAATGCTGACGGCAACGCCACCGGCGCTCACGTGGAGGGCGTCACCTTTGTCTCGAACGAATTGTGGGCCGTCCTCGCATCCACGATCTCGGGCAGCATACGCATCAACTGGCTCGTGGTCCTCGCGCCGTGAGGCATGGGCGACCATCAATGCAGGCACAAAAGGCTAGGAGGCCAAATGAACCATTTTCCGCCAGACTACCTCGACCACTTCCTCGCGCCGATAAGGGACTCCCCGCAGGCTCAGACGGCGCTCATGGCGCTGCTGCTCCTCATCGTGCTCGACATCGTGCTCGGCATCGCGGCGGCAGCCAAGAACCACGACCTGCAATCATCGGAGATGCGTGCGGGCGCATGGCACAAGATCGGGGAGCTGGGCGTCGTGGCGATCGCCGACATTGCAGACGGCATGCTGATGGGAGGGCTGGACATCGGCTTCGCCGCGCCGGTATGCACGGCAGTCATCGTCTACCTGTGCATCAACGAGATCGTGAGCTGCCTGGAAAACTCGGTGAAGCTCAACCCCGAATTGAAAGACTCTCCCGCGCTAAACCTGCTCAAGGAATCGAGCGAGCAGCGCGATGCGCAGGCCGTGGCAGATGCAATCAACAAGGCAGCAGACAAGAAGGAGGAGTAGCAATGGACTTCGAGAACCTCAATGCTGATGTGAACATGATCCTCACCCAGCATTACACCCAGGGCCGTGGCGGCCATGCAATCGACAAGGTGGTAATCCACCACAACGCGGGGAGCCTGACGGTCGAGGGCTGCTACCGCGTGTGGGAATCGCGCGAGGCATCTGCGCACTATCAGGTGCAGAGCGATGGACGCATCGGGCAGCTCGTATGGGACTCCGACACGGCATGGCACTGCGGCAATTTCGGGCAGAACCAGCGCAGCATCGGCATCGAGCATGCAGACGACAGCTCCGACCCGTGGCACATCTCGGATGCCTGCCTCGACGCTGGAGCGCACCTTGTCGCGGCTGTCTGCCGCTACTACGGCCTCGGACGCCCGGAGTGGGGCAGGAACCTCTTCGGCCACTCGGACTTCGCGCCGACGGAGTGCCCCGCGTCGCTCGCTGTTGGCGGCTCGCAGCACGACGAGTACGTCGCTCGAGCACAGCAGTGGTACGACTCCATGGCCGGAGGGGCATCTGCTCCTTCAGCTCCCGCTTCCCAGCCAGCAGCGCAACCGTCAGCTCCGGGCGGCTCTGTGGACGAGCTGGCGCAGCGCGTGATCTCCGGAGAGTTCGGCACGGGAGACGAGAGGCGGGCGGCCCTCGGCAGCAGGTATGACGAGGTCCAGGACCGCGTCAACGAGATCCTCTCTGGCGGCTCCCAGGCATCGGGCGCTCCCGACATCGACGACCTCGCACGGCGCACGCTCAGCGGAGAGTTCGGCAACGGCGCACAGAGGCGTGCTGCACTCGGAGACCTCTACGATGCCGTCCAGGCCAGGGTCAACGAGCTCTGCGGGCAGGGCGGCTCCTCCGGCGGGGCCGACATCGACGACCTTGCCAGGCGTGCCATCAGCGGCGAGTTCGGCAACGGCGACCAGCGGCGGGCGGCCCTTGGCTCCCTCTACGATGCCGTCCAGGCCAGGGTCAATGAGATGCTCTCCTGAGAGGTGGTCCCGATTGGATGATGCAAGGCACCCGAGATGCCCACGATGCGGAGACGATTCGCCTCGGTGGGTGAGCCAGACGGCAAAGCCGAATGGATTTGTCACGATCCTTTGGGAGTGCACGGAGTGCGGCCACGAGTTCGAGACGCACTACCAGAAGCGCGAGCGCAGAGACGCATAGAGAAGCTCCGGCCCTATATGGGTCGGGGCTTTTCGTCATTCGCCAAGGGGCACAAATCCACGGCATCGGGCATCCTCGGCGTGGACGAGAGCTGGACCATCACGGCAAACTAGCAACGCTTGACGTGCAAAGGCACGGGTGCTTAAATTGACGCATGGAGAAAAGAGGCACTAGGCTTGCTGAGCTTGTCATCGGACTGTCCGTGACTGCTGTGGTGGCTAGCTTGTCCGTGCTGATTGAGGCTATGAGACTCGTACTCATGTTCCTGGTGTTTGGCCTCGTGGCGGTCCAGTGATGGAGGCGGTCGAGTGCGAGCGCATATGACCCGAGTGCGGTGAGAGGATGCGCATGCTCCAATATACTGGGTTGCAGCTCTGGGAGCTTCACGCCACGGATGCCATGCGCCCAAACCGCATTCACGTCGAGACGATAGTTGCAGAGCGTGCTAGGAGAGAGGAACGATGATGCCATACCAGCCGTACCAGAGCACTTGGCAGAATCCGTATACAACCACGAACCCATACGGCCAGAGTCCGATTCTGCCTACGGTGCAGCCCTACCAGCAGCCCGTTAACGGCGTAATCAAGGTCAACGGTCGAGATTCGGCAATGCAGTACAACCTGCCACCCAACAGCACGTCACCCGCACTGTTCGACAACTCGGGGACGTGCTTTTACATCGTCAGCACCGATGGTACGGGCATGAAGACGGTCGAGACGTTCGACTTCACGCAGCACGTCGAGCAACAGCCCGTCCAGATTGACGGTGCTCAGTTCGTTAGCAAGCAGGAGTACGACCAGTTCGTTGCCAAGGTAAGCGCGGCATTGGAGGCAATCAACAATGGGGTTCATGCAGCAGTTCCGTCCGCAGCAGCCGATGCAGCAACCCAGCCCGCAGGCGGCAATGATGCGGGACAGGATTGGCATGCTCAGGAGCCTAGTGG
>OMTG01000127.1 GCA_900313905.1 uncultured Actinomycetes bacterium
AAGGCTTCGGGAACTGGTGCGTGATGGGAGTACCCACAAGTTTCAGGACTGAGCCAAATTTTGCCGCAAGTACTTTCATGGTGCTAATGGTCCTCCTGGCTTCATCAGATATTGTCGATGGGAAACATGGGGCGCATGATGCGCTTGAACGGCAACCTCGCCGTATCCTGCAGCGTTGCACCATCGGTCAGCGACATAACGCAGAGCGTGCCCATGGCCTTGAAATCGGGGAAGATATAGCCCTGCTTCACAATCACGAGACCATACTGGTCAATATCGATACCAACCCGTTCGAGCTGCTGCACCTCACAGACCGAGAACCCATTGTTGGCAACCATTACATCGATAGAAGTGCCGACGATATTTACGCGGACGAAATAGCCGAACTCAACGCTATGGTCATGCATCATAAAGCCATAGATAGGTCCACGGGAGAGAATCTTCACGTCCAAGGGCACGGCAGCGCTGAGCTCATCCTGCCCGACACCCAATTCGATGTGAAGAGATGCGCCGTCTTCTTGGGCAGCAAGCACCTCATATGCCGCAGAATCGGCAATGGTCGCAAAGAGCGTGCGCTTCTTCGGATCTGCTTTCAGGACCTGGCGCAGGACATAGGTGTTCCATCCTGGCGCCCCTGATGTCACATTGTCGCCGGAATCCGTAAGGAAACAGGGGTGGCCACCTTCGGGCTCCGCAAGCACCATCTCGAGTGCCCTCTTAGGCTCAGCCGTGACGCCTGTATAGTGGAATTCGTTGTGGCGATCCCACACATACTTCGCGAGCTCGTCTGCCTTTTGCTCTGCATATTCCTGGTCAGCACCCGTTTCAGGGACGACTACGATGCCACATCCTGCGCAATCGGTATCATGGCGGATATAGCCGACATGCCAGGAAGCGCTCTTGATGCGCGGATCCTTCTCCATCTCATCCATGTAGGCATTGATGGACTTCACCGGCTCGTCTGCCGAGACGCTCTGCTCCCCGCCAAGAATCATCGGGAGCTTCCGATAGACGCTATGGATGTTCTGACGGTTGTGCAGAAGATCGCACAGCATCGCTGCGACCTTGCGCATCGTTTCGTCAGCATCGATATGCGGCGATTCGCGGTACGAGCGTATGATCTGCGTGCTCTCGACATATTCCTTCGTCAGATTGCCATGCGGATCGCATACGACAGCAATAGGAAGGTAGGGACCAACAATCTTCCTGATCTCAGCCAGGATATGGTGATCGCCGGAACCCAGCCCTTCAACTTCGGATGCACCATGAAGCATCAGAAATATACCATCAATCTCATGGATATGGGCGAGAACAGCATCCAGAAACTCGCCTTCAATGTAGTCGAATGCATCGCGCTTGATGACACCAGCTGCAGCTGCATTGGCCCAAACAGCCGGGATTGGCTCCACATCATGCGACTCGAATACTTCACGGATGCGCATCTTATCGATGACCTGCTGCCCAAAGGCCAGATCGTAGGTGGTGAGCCCGGTAAAGTATGGCACATTTGCATTGGACTCAGTGACAAAGTCACCACAGAGGACCTTCATTTTTGCCATCTCAATCACTTCAATCAACGATTTTCAAGAACTACCTTGCAGACACGCAAAGGGGCTGCACGTGCGCGATGCATTGCAGCCCCTGAGATTCTGTTAATTCGTTACGGCATTAGTGCGGGCGATGACAATGCGAGTAGCGATGAACGATACGACTATTGTCACAGCGCACGAAATCCAATAAAGGATGAAGTTGCCCATGCTGCCATCAGGGGAAAGGAAGAAGAGCGCAGTCAGAAGGCCGGGGCATCCGCCGACAACGAAGTTGTGTAGGCCGCCAATGCCAGCGACAAGGCCACCCGCAGCAGCGCCGATAGCCGTCCCGATCAGGCACTTCGGGCGCATAATCAGTGATCCGTAGAATGCAGGCTCGGTGACGCCGCAGAGGGCAGTGAGGCCGAAGGAACTAATCATGCCCTTCGTCTCGACGTCCTTGGTTGCATGAGCGACAGCCAGTGCAGAAGCGCCAATAGCAAGGTTAGAGATGAGTCCCATGACCATGTTGAAGGGATCGTAACCAAGGGTTGCAATCGACTGGGCCATGATTGGGGTCAGCGCCTTATCGAGGCCGAGCATGACCATGTACGGGTAGAGGACGGAGAGGATCGGGATAGCGATGCCACCAATAGCATCCATCATCGCCGTGATGCCGACGCCAACGCCGACAGAGAGCCAAGTGCCCAGAGGCCCGAGCCAGAGGAGCGTGACCGGTGCGACGATAATCATCGTAAGCAGGGGCTTCAAGAAGTACATGCAGAACTCAGGAATGATCTTCTTCAGAAGCTTGTCTACGTAGTACATAAAGAAGACGCCCAGCACAATCGGGATGACTGAAGACTGGTAGCTGACGACCGGCACGCTCAGACCGAAAAACTCGAGTCCCTCAACGCCGGAGCAGACATACAGGACCGCTCCAAGGAAAGCGCCCATGATCGGCTCCATACGCAGCGTCTGTGCCAGCGTATAGCCAATCCATACTGGGAAGAAGGAGAAGCCTGCGGTAAAGATGTTCAGAAGAAGTTGCGCTGTACCGCTATCTGTCGAGAAACCCATGTAGTTGACAAGAAGGTTCTTGATTGCAAGAATCAGGCCGCCCGTGATGAGGGCCGGGACAATCGGCATGAAGATTGCAGCGCACTTGTTGCCGAACTTCGTGAGGTAATACATGAAGTTGTGCGGCTCGTCGCCGTCATCCTCGCTGTCAGCCTGGATGTCCGCATTTCCGTCACTCTTCCAGCCTGAAACATCCAGAAACTCATTGTAGGCGTCATTGACTTCGGGGCCGATGATGACCTGAACCTGTCCTGCTTTCGGGACGACGCCCACTACCTTATCAGCTGCTTTGAGAGCATCAACGTCAACCTTGTTCTTATTGCGATAAAAGAGGTTCAATCCTAAAAGCTGTGGGCAGATGCCTGCAGCATAGCCCCTGCGCAGACA
>OMTG01000126.1 GCA_900313905.1 uncultured Actinomycetes bacterium
ATAGCAGAATGAGCATCTGACAATGCAGTGATGCGCACAGTCATACGCAATGCCCGCAAAAGATCTCCTTCCCACCCTCTCCCCAGAAAACAGCAGATCCCCCTGCCGCATACGCGGAGGGGGATCTGCGGTGCAGGAATCCTGTGAACGGGCCCTACCCTTGCAGGGCATCTGCCACTGCATGCTTGAGGTCGGGCAGCACGGTCTCCTCGAACCAGGGATGCTTCCTGAGCCAGATCTGGTTCCGGGGAGAGGGATGCACGAGCGGGAAGTAGGTGGGCAGATAGTCCTTGTAGCCCTCCACGACCGTCGTAAGGTTCGCCGACGAAGGGAGCTTCAGGTAGCGCTTCGTTGCATAGGCGCCGATGAGGACCGTGAGCTTCACCTCAGGCATCATGCCCAGAAGGATGGGATGCCACTTCTCGGCAAAGCCCTTGCGGGGCGGCAGGTCGCCTGACCTGCCCTTGCCGGGATAGTAGAAATCCATCGGCAGGAGCGCCACCTGGGAAGGATCGTAGAAGGTGTCGCGATCGATCCCCAGCCAGGAACGGAGACGATCCCCGCTCTGGTCGTTCCAGGGGATGCGGGTCTCCTGCGCGACCCTGCCCGGCGCCTGGCCGATCACCACGATACGGGAGGTGGCAGAGGCGGTATAGAGCGGATCTATGCCCGCCGCCGTATACTCCGCGTTCTGTGCATCTTCCTTGATTGCCTCAAAGACCTCTGCAAAGTCCATCTCCGCCATCTCTTTCCATCATCGTGCTGCCCAATCCATCCTAGGCCTCGCCGACGAGGAGCTCCATATCCTCATCCACGGACGTGATGCCGGCAATTCCGAAGTTGTCGACGAGCACCTTCGCGACGTTCGGCGAGAGGAAGGCAGGAAGCGTCGGCCCGAGGTGGATGTTCTTGACGCCGAGGGAAAGCAGCGCCAGCAGCACGATCACAGCCTTCTGCTCATACCAGGCGATATTGAAGGCAAGCGGCAGGTCGTTGATATCATCAAGCCCGAAGGCCTCCTTGAGCTTCAGGGCAATCAGCGCAAGCGAATAGGAGTCGTTGCACTGGCCAGCATCGAGGACGCGGGGAATCCCGTCGATATCGCCGAGGCCGAGCTTGATGTAGCGGTACTTCGCGCATCCTGCCGTCAGGATCACGGTATCCTTCGGAAGCTTCTCGGCGAATTCGGTGTAGTAGCTCCTCGTCTTGTGGCGGCCATCGCAGCCTGCCATAACAATGAACTTGCGGATGTGGCCTGCCTTCACAGCCTCGACGACCTTGTCGGCAAGGGCGAAGACCTGGCTGTGGGCAAAGCCGCCGACGATCGTGCCCTGCTCGAGCTCGGTCGGTGCAGCGCAGCCCTTTGCCTGCTCGATGATGGCAGAGAAGTCCTTGTGGCCGTCTGCATCAGCCTCGATGTGGCCGCATCCCGGATATCCTGCAGCGCCGGTCGTCCAGAGGCGGTCCTTGTAGCTCTCCTTCGGCGGCACGATGCAGTTTGTTGTCATGACTACAGGGCCATTGAACTTCTCGAACTCGACGTTCTGCTGCCACCACGCATTGCCGTAGTTGCCAGCGAAGTGGGGGTACTTCTTGAAGGCAGGATAGTAATGGGCAGGAAGCATCTCGGAGTGCGTGTAGACATCGACACCCGTGCCGGCCGTCTGCTCGAGCAGCATCTCGAGGTCCTTCAGGTCGTGGCCGGAGATCAGGATGCCCGGGTTCTTCCGGACGCCGAGGTCGACCTCGGTGATCTCAGGATTCCCGTAGGCCTCGGTGTTGGCACGGTCAAGCAGATCCATGCCCTTGACGCCGTAGGAGCCGCACTCGAGCGCAAGCGCCACCAGGTCGTCGACCGTGAGCGAATCGTCGAGCGTTGCTGCCAGCGCACGCTGGATGAAGGCATCGATGCCCTCGTCGCCCTTGCCAAGCACATTCGCATGCTTCGAATAGGCAGAGAGGCCCTTGAGGCCGTAGATGATGAGCTCGCGGAGGGAGCGGACATCCTCGTCCTCGGTCGCAAGGACGCCGACCGTGCGTGCCTTGGCAGCGAAGCCTGCACGATTTCCACGCCAGAGGGAGGCGTCAGAGAGGCCATCTGTGGAGGAGAGCTCTGCCAGGAGCCGATCGTTTGCTGCGAGCGTCTTCTCGATGCGCTCCTCGATTGCCTCGCCGTCGAAGTTCGCATTCGTGATCGTCGTGAAGAGGTTCGTCGTCACAAGGCGGTCGATCTCCTCAGAGACCTCCTTGCCCTCTGCACGCAGCTTCGTGGCAAGCTCGGAGGTGCCCTTGGTCACGAAGACCAGCAGGTCCTGGAGCCCTGCGACCTCAGGGGTCTTGCCGCAGACGCCGCGCTTCGTGCAGCCGGTGCATCCAGCGGTCTCCTGGCACTGGAAGCAGAACATCGGTGTATCCATCATGGTGTGTTTTTCCTCTCCTGTTGACTGGTTCAGCTCTGTGTGTCGTCTTCTAGCCAAGCGAGACGGCCAGGGACATCTTGAAGCGGCCATCCGCTGCGACTGCATGGCGGCCACCACGGGCAAAGCGGATGGACTCCCCTGCCGTGAGCTCGTGCGGGACACCCTCGTAGGTCGCCGTGGCCTTGCCCTCGAGCACGGTCAGCAGCGCCTCGCCCGGTGCCGCATGCTCGGAGAGGGCGCATCCCTCGTCGAATGCCATAACGACGTACTTCATCGCATCGTTTGCAATCAGGTCGCGGTTCACGATCGCACCCTCGCGGTACGGCACCAGATCCTGGAGCCTGAACGTCGTGCCTGCCTCAATCCCTGCCATGGCTTCTCCTTCCAGCGCAACATCACGAAAGACGCAGGTCTCCTCTGCCTGGACACCGAACCGCATGCCTGCCGGCACGATGGCGGCATTGCCTGCCTCCAAGGTCCAGAGTGTCTCTGCCTGGGAGCGAATCTCCACCGTGCCTTCATCGACGAGGAGGAGCCGTGCCTCCGGATGCATCTCCTCGCTGATGTCCGTCCCTGCAGCAAGCACGAAATAGCTTCCCGGGAACGCAGATGAGACCAGAGGATGCGAGATCGTGCACCCCTCCATCGGGGCTGTCTCCTCGATCAGGGTGAAGGGAACGCCCACCTTGTCTCCCATGCGCCTGCCTCCTTCGTTTAATTGCTTCTGTCTTAGTAGCATTTCTGCTTCATTGTGCGGCACATCTGCGCTACTGTATGTGGTTGGAGCCACAAACGCACAAATCTTTGGGAGGTACGGTGATGGACCGGGATGAGATATCAGGGATTCCCCTCTTCCAAGGCATGGAGCCAGATGCCGTGGAGGAGGCGCTCACGAAACTGGCAGGCCATAAGGAGAGGTTCGAGAAGGATGACCTGATCCTGCATGCGGGCGAGACGACCGGATATCTGGGTGTCGTGCTCGAAGGCAGCGTCACGATTGAGAGCAACGATGCATGGGGAACGCGAACGATCCTGGGGTATGTCGCACCAGGCCAGATATTCGCAGAGACCTATGCGCTCCTGCCCAAGGAGCCCTTGCTTGTGGATGTGCGGGCAAACGAGAGCTGCCGCATCCTCTTCCTGCGCGCATCACGCCTAGGGCAGCATCTTGCCTTGGAGGAGCGCTGGGCCACGCAGCTTGCTGCAAAGCTTCTGGCCAATGCCGCCAAGAAGAACCTGATGCTCTCACGCAGGAGCTTCTTCATTGCGCCCAAGAGCATACGGCAGCGTGTGATGGCATACCTCAGCGCCGAGTCCATCCAGAAGAAGAGCCGCACCTTCGATATCCCCTTCAGCCGCCAGCAGCTGGC
>OMTG01000125.1 GCA_900313905.1 uncultured Actinomycetes bacterium
TCAAGGTGACGCACCTCTTCGAGCCGTTCCCGCCCGAGTTCAACGAGGACTCGGCCTTCTTCGACCGCATCCACTGCTACCTGCCCGGCTGGGAGGTCCCCAAGATGAGGGGCGACCTGCTGACCGGGCACTACGGGCTCATCACCGACTGTCTCGCCGAGCTCTGCCGCGAGATGAGGCGGCGCGACTACACGCACCTCTTTGACCGGTGGTTCCGCCTCAACGGCGACTTCAACACGCGTGACGAGATCGGCGTGAGGAAGACCTTCTCGGGGCTGGCGAAGCTGCTCTTCCCCGAGGGGGAGATGACGCGCGACGAGGCGGAGGCGATCCTGCGCTACGCCATCGAGGGCAGGCGCCGCGTCAAGGAGCAGCTCAAGACCATGGCGGGCGTGGAGTTCATCGACGTCAACCTGGGATACGTGGACGTGGAGAACCCGTCGGTCGCGCAGGTGGTGGGCGTGCCCGAGCAGTCCGAGGGGACGCTCATCCCCGAGGGGTCGCCCTTGCCGGGCCACGTCTTCGGCATCGGGCGGGCTCCGGGCGGCGACTGGGGCGTGTACAAGCTCGAGAACAAGGCCGTGGCGGGCGACTTCGGCTTCAGGACCGAGGGCATCGGCAACTCGCGCGCCGTGCGCGAGAGCATGGACGCCGCCTTCCGCTACTTCGAGGGCAACGCCGCCAAGGTCGCCGCCGGCATGCGCAGGGAGACCAAGGACTACCTGCTCTTCTACAACGACCTGCAGGGCAAGGGTCCGTCCGACGAGGTCTCGCTGGCGGAGTTCGTGGGGCTGTGCTCCGCCGCGTGCAACCGGCCCGTGGCGCCGTCGCTTGCGATACCGGGTGCCATCCGCCTCTCGGGGACGATGGACGAGGTGCGCGACCTCGAGGCCATCTTCCGCGTGGCCAAGGCCGCCGGCGCCAGGAAGGTGCTGCTGCCGCTGGGCTGCATACAGGGCCTGCAGACGGTGCCAGCCGAGCTCATGGGCAGCGTGAGCCCCGACTTCTACCCGGACGGGGACGCCGTGGCCGCGGCGAAGAAGGCGTTGGATTTGCAATAGTTGGAGGTACTAAATGGCGCCTGATATCGACATGAATGAGAAGGTGAACCGTATCTGTGGAGGGATAGCGGAGGAGGTTTCTCTCGAGACGATACGGGCTGAGGTCGCACAGTATCTGCAGCTCGATAGGCTCAACTTTCTTATCGGAGCGGGCTGCTCAAGCCATCTCGTCGATGGCGAGGAAAAAGGCATCATGGGCATGTGGGGACTATATAAGTCCTTCTTCGAGCATTATCCCGACTTTGAAATAGCGGGCGTCAAAGCAAATGGCCTCTTTGATGGCAACCTGGAGGCAATGCTTGGAACGATTAACGCGGTGGCCACGGTGAATGGGCTTACCGAGGTGGATGCATCGATTGACGAGAAAGCGTCGATTGTAAGAGAGTTCATACGTTCCAGCGTTATAGGAGGAATGTCGGGTGAGGAGGTCGCATCGTTCTATCGTGGCTTCTTCCAGGGGGTCGTCTCGCAGGGCAGGCGCGCGCCTATTAACATATTTACCACTAACTATGACCTGTACGCAGAGCAAGCCCTTGACAGCCTCAGATTCCCCTATAACAACGGCTTCAGCGGAACATATCGCAGGTCATTCGACCCTGCAAGCTACCGGTATGCTCTTGTCGAAGATCTGCGACTTTCGAGGGACGCTTGGGGAAGGGTGCCAAATTACTTCAACCTCTACAAGCTACATGGCTCGGTTAGTTGGATCAGGGATGAAGCTGATGACGTCAGGGAGGTCGACTATACTGGCATCACGGATGACCAGACGGTGATGATCTACCCTACCCCCCTCAAAGACAGAAGCACACTCATGACGCCATACTCAGACCTTTTCAGGTCGATGGAGAATGCTCTTCTGCAGAACAACAGCGTCCTCATTGTCATGGGCTACAGCTTTGGTGACGATCATATTAACAGACTGATATATAACGCTCTCGCGGTACCAACGTTCAGGTTGGTGGTGTTCGGCAGCAGTGAGAACATCAACAAGCTGAACGAGCTTGGCGACAGTCGCATCGTCATCATCAACTCGAAGGATAAGATTCACTACTTTAGCAACCTCGTGAACAAGGTGTTCCCCAACGCAAGCGATGAGCTATTAGAAGAGCTGAGGGTTAGAGAAGTTGCCAAGAATCTAAGCAGGGTGCTCGGCCTCGAACCCGATGGTGGCGTCATGGTGGCCCAAGATGATACTCGCGAGACAGGACAGACCAATGAGTAGCAGGTCCATCGGACGCTTGGTTTCGATATCCAACGGCTCTATAGTAGGAGAGCTCTTCGATGATCTTGGCTCTTATGTGAACACGTCAGACGGAACGCGATTTGTTGGTGAGGTCGGCGCATATGTGACTATCCGCGAGTCGAGCAGAACTGTCATAGCTGAGATAGTCGGTGTGTCTGACCAAGCATTGATGGGGTCAGGGCAGCTCTCTCGAGCGAACAACAGAAGGCAGGTCATACTTGGTCTTCTAGGCGAGATCGTCATGGGCAGCTTTAGCTTCGGCGTCTCGAAAATGCCTCAGATCTACTCGGATATCAGTATCATCTCTGAGGCGGATTTACGGATCATGCTTGAGGTCGACTCCTCCGAGGAGCAAGTTAGTGTTGACAGTGATGGAAAGCCACTCACGCGATTGACACAGCTCGAGGTAGGGAGATCGGTCGTATTCCCCGACTATGCGGTCAGGGTCAGTATTGACAGGTTCTTCGGCGGTCACTTCGCAGTCTTCGGAAACACCGGCGCGGGCAAATCGAACACGGTGGCCAGGCTCATTCAGACGATCTTCTCCAAGGAGGACTACTCGGCACGTGGTGCTAGGATAATCATTATCGACTCGAACGGCGAATACTCGAAAGCTCTCTCTGATATCACGAAGGTGAACAGAGCCATAGAGGTGCGAGAGTTCACCGTAGCGGGGACAGGTGGGGACGAACGCTTTGTCATTCCCGTTTGGGCGCTCACGCCAGATGACTGGGCAATCATGCTGCATGCCTCTGAGAAGACCCAGCTCCCACTATTGAGGCGCGCTGTTGGAATCGCGAGGCTCTTCTACGGTCCCAATGGAAACAACACTTTGAAAGAGCACATGGTGGCAAGTGCAATTCTCGGAGTCCTCAGGAGCTCTGACTCGACACCATCCAAAGCAGACAAGTCAATTGCGATACTGTCCACCTTCGGCTCCGGTGTACTTGCACCTGGAACTATAGATGCGGGAAAACTACGCCAATGGCTCAACGTCGATTACGGAAAGTTCAGGGATGAGGGAAGCGCCATCGCATATCTAAGCTCAAAGCTTCAGCCGAGCCTGATGGACGCAACAGGTGCCAAGGAGCCCGTGCCATACACACTCGAAGAGTTCGTGCAAGCAGTAGAGTTTGCAGTCATGTACGAGGGAAGCGTGAGCACTGCAAGGATCCAAGAGTACACGGCAACGTTGCTCACGAGACTCCAAAGCCTGGCTGAGGGGGTGGGCCAGGACCTCCTTGACAAGACCACATTCACTGACCTCGATAGCTATCTTGATGATCTGCTTGGTACGGCTCAGGTCGTGAACATTGACATCAGCTCGGTCGACGATGCATCGGGTGAAGTCGTGACCAAGGTTCTCGCTAAGCTTCTCCTCGATCACGTGAAGTTGCGCCCAGCTAAGGCGGAGAGGCCCATAAACTTGGTAGTCGAAGAGGCGCACCGATACATTAAGAACGAGATTAGCTACGGCGCCGTCGGTTATGACATCTTTGAGAGGCTCGCAAAAGAGGGCAGGAAATACGGTCTGCTGCTCGGCGTCTCATCACAGAGGCCAAGCGAGTTGTCAAAAACGGTCGTCTCGCAATGCAGCAACTTCATTATCCATCGAGTACAGAATCCCGATGACCTTCAATATCTCAGCAGAATGGTCCCTTATGTCAATAGGTCGATTATCGAGAGGCTGACCTATCTACAGACGGGCACTGCGCTGGTCTTCGGCACGGCAATCAATCTACCGACGTTGACTCGCATAGAGGCTGCAAACCCGCCGACAGACAGCGCTAGTGCTCATATTTCAGAGAAGTGGTACGTGGAGTAACTGATTGTATTAATGGTATCGTGCAGCCTTTAGGGAGTCAGAATGAATGACCGATACACCTGGATCGGCTTCTATTCAGAGTTTGCCGACGCGCTTCTCGAGTTCAAGGACGGGAGGCAAGAGCTCCTGGAGCGAATCGTCTCAACCTACCAGCGCATAGGGATAAAACTCCCAACCCTCGAGCACGGCAAGCTACCCGAAGACATCGATCCATTCACCGTGTTCGGCCTCTTCAACAAGGGCATCACCGAGGACAACCGTAAGCTCATCATCAGGGTCCTCGCGGAGGAGCTGGGCGTCCGTGCGGACCAACCTCAGGAGTTCGCGGGCATCCCCGTGCTCAACAACCTGGCGGCGACGTTCTACCGCTTCGGGGAAGAACGTGGGGAGCATGACATCGACCACCTGTGGGAGCTCTTCGAGGCCGCCCTTGCCCTCGATGCCGACGACAGCGAGGCTACAAGGAGCGCATTCTGCGCGGCGTTCGACAGGGCCCGCGCGCAGAAGGGCATCAAATGGAACCTGACGATGGGACTCTACTGGATGAGGCCTCACAGGTTCCTCAACCTCGACTCCCGCAACCGCTGGTACATCTGCGAGCCCGACGCAATGCCATCCGACATCGCGAGCACGGTCGGCAAGCTCAAGGGGCTCCCGAACGGGGAAGACTACCTCGCCCTCTGCGACAGGGTGAGGGATGTGCTTGCCGAAGGACCGTACCCCTACCGCACGCTCCCCGAGTTTTCGAACCGGGCCTGGGACGTATCGGAGGAGGTCAACAAGCGTCTCGCGGAGTGGTGGCCGGCAAGGGACAAGTACGACCCGGGCATCACGTCCGAGCGATGGGCGGAGCTCATTGCCGACGACGAGGTGTTCGGCGTGGTCGGCAGGACGATACTCGCGAGGATGCTCGACTACGGCGGCGCGGCGACTTGCACGCAGCTCGCGAAGAAGTACGGCGAGACAACGAACTACTACAACGGCGGCTCGCAGGGCCTCGCCAAGCGCGTGCAGAAGGCGACCGGGTGCCAGACTGTGGCGGACGACAACGAGAACTCCCGCTGGTGGCCAATCCTCTACGTCGGTCGCCAAGCGGGGAAGGGCGAGGACGGCAGCTACGTCTGGAAGCTGAGGCCGGAGCTGGAGGAGGCGGCCAGGGCGGCCGACCTCTCAGGCGTCGATCTGTATGTCAAGAGCACAAGCTCTCTTGGAGACGACGACACGCCGACCGTGCACCACTGGCTCTACGCACCCGGCGAGAAGGCGTCGATGTGGGAGGAGTTCTACGCCGACGGAGTGATGGCGCTCGGCTGGGACGAGATCGGCGACCTCTCCGACTACGCGAGCAAGGAGGAGATGCGCCTGGCGCTCGTCGAGGCGAACGGGCACGAGACCTCGCAGAAGAACTCCGCGCACGCAGTCTGGCAGTTCTCACGTGAGCTCAAGGAGGGCGACGTCGTCTACGCCAAGCGCGGCATGCAGCAGATCATCGGGCGCGGCGTGGTAGAGGGACCCTACGAGTACGACCCTGATAACAACCCTGAGTACCCGAACCGCAGGCGGGTCAGGTGGACCCACAAGGGCATCTGGCAGACCACCGAGAAGTTCGCCATGAAGACCCTCACGGACGTGAGCGACTACACGGACTTCCTCGCGGAGCTGGCCTCGTTCTTCGAGGACGAGACCACGGAGCCGGAGCCCGACGAGCCCGCGGTGGAGTACAAGCCCTACGGCCGGGACGACTTCCTGTCCGAGGTCTACGTCGACGCAGACGCGTACGACCAGCTCGTGGGGCTCCTGCGTGCCAAGAGGAACGTCATCCTCCAGGGCGCGCCTGGGGTGGGCAAGACCTTCCTCGCCAAGCGACTCGCCTACTCGGTGATGGGGGTCAAGGACCCGACCAGGGTCACCATGGTGCAGTTCCACCAGAGCTACAGCTACGAGGACTTCGTCATGGGCTTCCGTCCGTCCGCCACGGGCTTCGAGCTCAGGAAGGGCGCCTTCTACACCTTCTGTCGCGAGGCGGCCGACGACCTCGACAACGACTACTTCTTCGTGATAGACGAGATCAACCGCGGCAACCTCTCCAAGATCTTCGGCGAGCTCTTCATGCTCATCGAGGCCGACAAGCGCGGGGCCAAGCACAAGCTGAGGCTGCTCTACTCCGACGAGCTCTTCCACGTCCCCGAGAACGTCTACATCATCGGCATGATGAACACGGCGGACCGCTCGCTCGCCATGCTGGACTACGCGCTCAGGCGCCGCTTCGCGTTCTTCGACCTGAGGCCGGGCTTCTCTTCAGAGGGCTTCCGCGCCTACCAGGAGGGCCTCCACAGCGACAGGCTCGACAGGCTGGTGCGCAGCGTCGTCGACCTCAACGGGAGGATTGCCGAGGACGAGTCGCTCGGGGAGGGCTTCTGCATCGGGCACAGCTTCCTCTGCAACCTGACCCCCGAGGACGTCGACAACCGCCTGCCCGCCGTCGTGGAGTACGAGCTGATACCCCTGCTTCGCGAGTACTGGTTCGACGACGCCGACAAGGTGCGCGACTGGTCCGACACGCTGAGGGCGGCCGTGAAGTGATACCCGTCCGCAACGTCTTCCACATGCTCTCCTACGCGTTCCGTTCCCTCCAGGCGAGGGGCTGGGCGGACGTGGCCACCGAGGACTTCGACAGCGTGGCGGACCTCTGCGCGGCGATCCTCTGCAGGGGCATGTCGGCGCAGCTCAAGCGCGGGCTCTGGCACGAGTACGTGCCGCACGAGGAGGAGCTCTCCACCGTCCGCGGCAGGGTGGACGTCACGGCGTCCATAAAGGGGCGCGCGCTCACCAGGAGGCAGCTCGTCTGTGGGTACGACGAGTTCTCCGTCGACTCTCGCCTGAACAGGGTCGTGAAGGCCACCATGCTGGCGCTCCTCAGGTCGGCAGAGCTTCCCTCTGAGCGCAGACGCGACATCAGGAGGCTGGCTCCCTACCTGTCCGAGGTGGCCGAGGTCGACATCCGCGACGTCGACTGGGACTTCCGGTACGACCGGAACAGCCAGGACTACCGCATGCTCGTCGGCATCTGCTACCTCGTTGCAAAGGGCCTCCTGCAGACCCAGGACGACGGCTCCACCCGCGTGCTCGACGTCTTCGACGAGCAGCGCATGAGCCGCCTGTACGAGAAGTTCGTCCTCGAGTACTACCGGAGGGAGCATCCGGCGCTTGGCGCGGCGGCCTCGCAGATACCCTGGGCGCTTGACGACAGCGTGGGAGATATGCTCCCCACCATGCAGAGCGACATCTCCCTCTCGAGCGGCACGCATGCCCTCATCATCGACGCCAAGTACTACGGCCATGCCACACAGAGCCGCTTCGGCGCCAGGACGATCCACTCTGCCAACCTGTACCAGATCTTCACCTACGTGAAGAACAGGCAGGAGGCGCTGGGGCCGGGGCATGAAGTGTCGGGGATGCTGCTGTACGCCCGGACGGACGAGGAAGTGCAACCGAGCGGAAGCTACCTGATGAGCGGCAACCGCATCGAGGTGCGTACGCTCGCCCTTGACAGGGAGTTCGCCGAGATCGCTGCGACCCTGGACGGGATCGCCGAGGACCACTTCGCGAAGGACGGTTCGTTGGGATGAAAGACACCGAATGCCTCAGCCGGGCCATCAGGGACCTGTATGCGATCGTTGACAGGCTGGGGGAGGAGTGCGCCGACCATGGCCGTCACTTCTCGCTGGACGGCCACCTCCTCGGCAGCATCGGCGAGGTGTATGCAGCAGAGCGTCACGGGATCAGCCTGTACACGTCCTCGAAGAAGGCACACGACGGCTGGAAGGTCGACGCGGACGGCAATAGGCGCGAGATCCAGATCAAGGTGACGCAGACCCGCGCGAAGCGGAAGGTCGTGCCAATCTCCCACAGGCCCGACTACCTAATCGTCCTTCTGGTCGATGAGGGCGGGGCGTTCGATGAGGTGTACAACGGACCTGGAATCAAGGTCTGGGACCTCGTGAAGGACAAGCCAAAGCCGGCCAATGGCCAATACCAGGTGACACTCAGCAAGCTCAGGGCGCTCGATGCCGAGGTAAGTGAGGTAGACAGGGTCTGACGAGCCAATTCCCGTCCCCACAAGCGTTAGGGGTGCCTGCGCGTGCGGGACGGGCGGCGGAGGGGCTTGGCCTCCGCCGTGGCGCGGCCCCGGCCGCGTGCCCTCATGGCGCCTGACCTGCACAAACTCAACACAAAAGGAAAGCGCCCGCCTTGGTGGCGAGCGCTCCCGACGCGCGATGTGCGTGCCCATGGCTACGACTGCCACGCCCCGCGGACGTGGTGGACGCGC
>OMTG01000124.1 GCA_900313905.1 uncultured Actinomycetes bacterium
GCGAACATTTGGTGGCGGGGAAGGGAATCGAACCCCTGACACGGGGATTTTCAGTCCCCTGCTCTACCAACTGAGCTACCCAGCCGAAGTGCGCTTCTTTGCGCGCTTGTTTATAGTAACAGACCACCGCCCCAAGTCCAAGACTTTTTTTAAATTTGTTGGCGCGATGGAGACGATGGCGCGAGATGCCGCTATCTCTTGCGCTTCTCCGGGAAATGATAGGGCGCAACGGTGCGGGAATGCCTGAGCGGAGATCCTGCAAAGGTCACGCCGCATGAGAGGGATCCATCCTGTGCCGGCTTCTCTGGATGCAGGGCCTTTCCAGCTGCAGCATCCTCGCCCGCATCTGCCGACTTCCCAGCTTCTGCTTCTGCCTTCTTGGGTGTCTTGGCCGCAGATGCGCTGACCTTGTCCGGCATCTTCTCTGGCTCTCCCAGAGATGCAGGCCCATCAGGCATTGACGGCTGGGCCGCATCTCCTAGATCGTCCTTTGCCGCCACGGCTGCTTCTGGGACCTTGCGCGGTGCCTCTGCAGGCACCCCGGAATCCTGGAGTGCGGCCTGGCGGCCTGCAAGCTCCCTCTGGGCCTTCTGGAGGGCTTCTTTGGCCTGGCCAAGCTCGCGGACAAGCTCCCGCGCCGATGCCTCGGCCTTCTCCTTCCCTCTTGATGCTGCCGCCAGCTCATCTCTTGTGCGGATCAGCTCCTTGGTGGCATTGCCCTGATCCTGGAGCGTCTTCGCAAGCAGGCGCTGGTCCGCTTCCAGTGCCGCGATCCTGTCTGCGAGGGCCTTCTGCTGGGTTTCGGGCCTGAGCCTTTCAAGCTCAACCTGCGCTGACGTCAGATTGTCCTGCGCCTCTGCAAGCGCCTTCTCCAGAAGGGCGCTCTTTGCCTTTGCATGCTCTGCTTCGTCCTTGAGCCCTGCCACCTGCTGCCGGGCTGCTTCGAGCTCTCTTTCGAGCTCCAGCAGGCGGTTCTTGTCGCCTTCGCCCTCTCGCTCTGTCCTTGCCTGTCCGGCTTCGATCGCTGCCTGTGCCTTCTTCAGCTCGACTTTTGCCCCATCGCAGTCCATCTGCGCCTGGGCAAGCCGCTCCTCGAGCACATGCTTCTCATCCGACAGATGCCTGAGCCGCCACTCGAGGCCATCCTTCTCATCCTGGAGTTCATCGAGCTTCTTCTCGGCTGCCTGCTTGCCGGACTGGGCTTCTGCCAGCTCATCCTCGAGGCTCGTCCGCTCCTCTTCAGCACCGTCCAGCATCGATCTGAGGCGTCCATTCTCCGCAAGCGCATCGCGGAGAAGGTCGACGAGCTTGGCGCCATCCAGTCCGGTGCCAGCTCCATCCGAGCGCCGCTCCTCATACGAAGGGTGCTTCGATTTGCCATGCTTCTTCTTCATTTTCTTGGAGGACAGCTCCTCCATGTCAGCCTGCTTCATGAGGGGCACCTCTCAAAGCTCGTCTTTCCAGCACTGCCTATGCCAGGCGTATAGCCCTGACATGCACAAGGCAGCCATCCGTTCCTGCATGCATGCATGCATGCATCTGAAATATACCGCATCTTCTTTAGGGCTCTCAGTTCATTTCCCCGGCTGCAAGTCACGTTCCACTAATACAGGCACCTGAAAGTTATACTCGAGCCACTGTCTTAAACATATAGAATGCAGCTTAGTGGTACATAGCCCAGCGACAGATCCAACGTAAGGAGGATTACGGACGATGCAGGCAGTGGTTTTCGATATAGGTGGCACGGCCGTCAAATATTCGCTGATGGATGAGACCGAATCATTCTTGAGCAAGGGCAGCTTCCCGACGCCAAAGACATCGGCAGACGATCTTCTTGCCGGAATCCAGGATGTCTGGACTCGCCTCGGCACCAATGCATCCGGCATCGCGATCAGCGCCCCCGGCGTGATCGAGCACCACCGCTTCCAGCGGACCGGAGGCGCCCTCTCTTACGCCTATGGGCTGCCCTTGGCAGACCGTGTCGAAGAGCTCTGCCAGTGCCCTGCCACAGTCGGAAATGACGGCAAGTGCGCTGCCTTGGCAGAGCTGCGCTCAGGGCGCTCCAAGGCGTACAGAATGGCGCTGCGCTGATTGCCGGCACCGGACTCGGCGGAGGCCTGATTGTCGATGGAAAGGTCGTCACAGGCCCTCATGGATCCGCCGGGGAGCTCAGCTGGCTCAACACCGATTTCGCCAATGAAGATCCATCCCCCTTCTCGATGCTTGGCATGTCCTGCAGCACGTCCAACCTACTCAGCCATATGCGCGAGGAAACAGGCCTCAGCGAGGAGGAGCTTCCGGATGACCTCGCAGCCTTCAAGCTGCTCGATACTGGGGACAAGAGGGCAGAGAAGGCCTTCTCCGACTGGTGCACCAACGTGGCCACCCTCATCTACAACCTCACCGTTATCCTCGATATCGAACGTGCAGCCATAGGCGGCGGCATCAGCGTCCAGCCCCGCGTCGTCTCAGGCATACGGGAGGCTCTGGCAACCATCACGAGAAGGCTGCCGCCGACCTTCTCGTCTACCATCACCCTGCCCGAGGTCGTGAGGTGCCACTATGGCAGCGAGGCCAACCAGATTGGCGCCCTCAACATCTTCCTCGAAGCGCAGCACCAGAAGGACTAGATTCATGCGTCCATAAAGAAGGCGCCACCAGGCCAAGCCCGGTGGCGCCTTTCATCTGAACGCCATATGATGCTCAGGAGAGCTCATCTCCGACCGCGGCGACCACATCGGCCGGCGTCTTTGCTTCGAGGATAGCACGCACCCGCTCTTCGCTGTCGAGGAGCTCCATGACCTGCACGAGCGTCGGAACCTGCTCTGCGGGATCGACGACTGCCAGCATTACGAGGATCTGGACGGGGAGCGGCTTCTCCGGCGATCCCATGAGCGCGAAATCGATCGGCTTCTTCAGGACTGCAATCCCCAGGGCATCCGAGACCACATACTCCGTCGAGCAATGGGGCACTGCCGCATTGACGGGCTTGCACTCAAGACCGGTCGGATAGATCTTCTCGCGCTCTATCACCGCATCGGGGAAGGTGCTCTTCACCTTGTGCAGCTCGACGAACTTGTCCGCCATGGTCCGCAGCGCCTCTTCGGCAGTCTCTGCCTCAAGGCCGAGCATGACCAATCGCTCATCTACCACCATGGAAACCTCCGAAGATACCCTTGTGCACTGCCAGCTTCCTAAGCCTACACCATATCCCCACCCTATCGCCACGTTCTTTCCAGATTCAGGGCAGACGGCCGGATTTGGCAGGCTCCTGAATCCAGGAAGGGCAGCTAGAGGATGAGATCTGCTGTCTCGAGCTTCGGGACGTGATGGGTCGTGCCTTCTCCATGCCAATAGGTGAGGCCATGCTCGGTCGTGGCAGGCTCGATCACGACCTCCTCGCCCGGCACGCCAAGCGCGACCACGAGCGTCACGGCGAAGCCGGTGTCTGCCAGCCCCTCCTCTTCGGTCAGGACCTTGTCGAAGTTCCTGAGCATGCAGCCGCCAAGGCCTAGCGTATGGGCGCCCAGCATGATGGTCTGCGCCGCGATGCCCGCGTCGTAGCAGCGGATGGGGTTGTTCAATGCCTTCTCAGGGGCGAGGATCAGGATGTAGCCGGTCGGCTTCTCCCCTTCGACCGGGCCATCCCAGTCCTTCAGGGCTGCTGCCCAATGCAGATGGGAGAAGATCCTTGCGCATTCCTCGCTGCCGCAGGCCACATGGAAGCGCAGGAGCTGCGTATTGTTGCCGGTTGGCGCGAAGTGTGCCGCCTCGACCAGCTTCAGGAGCTGCTCCTCCGTGACATGCTTCGTCTCGTCGAAGCGCCTGTAGGTGCGGCTCGACTTCATGAGAGCCAGATATTCCTCATACTCCATGGATTGCGACTTCCCCCAAGGCTTGCCCCAAGCCTTCTTCAAGAGCTCTTGCAGATGCCGCTTTCGATCTACAGGCCAGCCGCTGCGATGGCTGCGACCGCTTCCTTGATCTTCTCAGGAGGCATCACGAGGGCGAAGCGTACATAGCCCTCGCCAGCCGGGCCGAAGCTCGCGCCCGGCGTCACGATCACGCCGCTTCTCTCCATGAGCTCGAGCGTGAAGGCGATGGAGTCGGTGCGGCCATGCGGAAGCTTCGCCCAGACGAAGAGCGTGCCATGGCAGTTGGGGCGCTCCCAGCCGATGGACTCGAGGCCGTCGCAGAGAGCATCCCTGCGCTCCTTGTAGGCAAGGCGCTGGCGCTCAACGCCGTCGAGCGGCCCCGTGAGGCAGGCGATCGCGACATTCTGCTCGGCGAAGAACATGCCGAAGTCGACCTGGCTCCTGAGCTTGTAGGTGGCTTCTACGATGTCCTTCCTGCCGACGAGGAAGGAGAGCCGCACGCCCGTGACATCGAAGGACTTCGAGAGCGACAGGAACTCGACGCCCACATCCATGGCGCCAGGATAGTTGAAGAACGAGCTCGAGACGCCTTCGAAGACCACATCGGCGTAGGCGTTGTCGTGGATGATCACGATATCATGCTTCTTCGCGAAGGCGATGATCTCTTCATACACCTCAGGCGTGCCGACCGAACCCACTGGGTTGGCAGGGAGCGAGACGATCATGTACTTGGCCTTGTCCGCCACATCGTCGGGGATGTCGGCCACATAGGGCAGGAAGTCATGCTCGGCAGTCAGCGGATAATAGTAGGGCGTGGCCCCTGCAAGCTGGGTGCCCGCGCGGAACACAGGGTAGCAGGGATCGGGGACGAGCGCGATGTCGCCCGGGTCTGCCAGCGCCTCGCAGACATACTGCATGCCTTCCTGCGTGCCGCGGCAGCTCATGACCTGGTCAGGCGTGAGCCCATCCACATCGAAGCGGCGCTTGTAGTAGTCGCAGACCGCCTGCTTGAGCTCAGGCTTGTCGTGGAGGGCATACTTCCAGTTCGCATCATCGGCCGCAGAGTCGATGAGGGCCTGCTTGATGTAGTCGGGCGTATCGAAGTCAGGCGTGCCGACCGAGAGGTCCCAGACCTGGCGTCCCTCCGCTTCGAGCTCACGGCGCTTCTGGTTCAGGGAGGCAAAGACCTCGTCTCCGAAAAGATCGAGTCGTTTGGAGAACTGCATCTGCTATCACGCTCCGGGACAGGACAGGGCCTCTTGCACCCTGCCACAGGTATTCAAGTCATTGTTCCATTGTAAGGATATAGGGCGCACGCAGGTTCAGGAATCATGAAGTCGGTTGCCTGAAGCTCATGGAGCGGGGCAATAGCACCCAGCTTCAGCAAAAAGCGAGGGCCGGCCCCCAGGCCAGCCCTCGCAGTGTTCTGAAGCCTTCCCTACTCCTCGCCCGGCATCTTCCAGCCGTGCTGATCGGTATGGAGGAGCTGCTCTGCCCTCTCGGAGAGCGGCTCTCCCAGATACTTCTCGTAGACCCGCACGATATCGGGATTCTCGTAGGAGTTGCGGTACTGGGAGACGCGGTCGAGCCCATAGAGCACCTGCCCGCGCGCCCCTGCAAGCTCTTGGCCGTCGTGGATCGGCTGCCCGCCGCCACCGACGCAGCCACCAGGGCAGGCCATGACCTCAACGAAGTCGTAGTGGGCCTCGCCCGCCACGATGGCATCACAGAGCCTCTTGGCATTGCCGAGGCCGCTTGCCACGGCGACACGCACCGTGCTGCCCGCCAAGTCGAACTCGGCCTCCTTCCAGCCCGTGAGGCCACGGACATTCTTGAAGGCGTCCTGGGGAGGCGTCTCCCCGGTCACGAGGTGGAAGGCCGTGCGCAGCGCCGCCTCCATCACGCCACCGGTTGCGCCGAAGATGATGCCGGCGCCCGTGCCCTCGCCGAGCGGCTCGTCGAAGGGGACCTCCTCCAAGGCATGCACGTCGATATGGTCGGCGCGGATCATGCGGTCGATCTCGCGGACCGTGAGGACGCAGTCCACATCAGGGTCGCCACAGGCATCCCGCATGGTCGGAAGCGCGCATTCGGCCTTCTTCGCGACGCAGGGCATCACCGAGACGGAGAAGATGTCGTGGGGATCGATGCCAAGGTATTCGGCGTAGTAGCTCTTCACGATCGCGCCGAACATCTGCTGCGGCGACTTCGAGGTCGAGACATCGTCCACAAGCTCCGGATAGTGGGCCTTCACGAAGCGGACCCAGCCCGGGCAGCAGGACGTGAACATCGGGTGCTCGTGCTTCGTGCCATCGCCGATGCGATGCAGAAGCTCGGTCCCCTCCTCCATGATCGTGAGGTCGGCCGAGAAGTCGGTATTCACGACGTAGTCGAAGCCCATCTTGTGGAGGGCGCAGACGAGATGCTCGATCGTGGACTCCTCAGGCGAGAGCCCCCAATGGTCGCCCCAGGCCGTGCGCACGGACGGCGCGATCTGGACGATCGTGACCTTCTTCGGATCGGCAAGCGCATCGTAGACACGTCCGGTATCGTCGCGCTCGCGGAGTGCCCCTGTCGGGCAGTGCGTGATGCACTGGCCGCAGAGCGTGCAGGGGGCTTCGGTGATGGGACGCCCGCTCCTGACGTTCACGGCCGTGTGGGCGCCACGGTTCGTGATGTCCCAGACATCGGAGGCCTGGATCTTGTCGCAGACCTGGATGCAGCGCAGGCAGTTGATGCACTTGTCGTTGTTGCGGATGAGCGGGAAGGTCTTGTCCCACGGCAGATGCGGCAGATGCTTCTCGTAGGGAAGCTCGAAGATGCCAAGATCGTTCGCGAGGCTCTGCAGCGTGCAATTGCCCGAGCGCACGCAGCTCGTGCACTCCGAGTCATGCTGCGACAGCAGGAACTCGACATTGGTCTTGCGGGCAGAGCGCACCTTCGGGCTGTTCGTGAAGACCTTCATCCCGTCAAGCACGTAGTTGTTGCAGGCGGCGACGAGCTGGTCAGTGCCCTCGAGCTCCACGACGCAGACGCGGCAGGCGCCAATCTCATTGATGTCCTTCAGATAGCAGAGGGTGGGGATATGCACGCCTGCGGCACAGGCGGCCTCCAGGATGGTGGCATGGTCGTCCACCTGCACCTCCACCCCATCGACGGTGACTGTTACCATTGCATGTTCCTCCCCCCACGGAATGCGCCGAAGCCGAAGTGGTCGCAGCGCAGGCATCTCGATGCCTCCTGATGGGCCTCCTCTTCGGTGAGCCCATGCTCGACGAGCTTGAAGTCCTTCACGCGGTCAGCTGCCTCGCGCGTTGTCATCTCGCAGCGGGCGCACATGTTCTTGCCCTTGAACTGGACCGTCGGGATCTCGACATCCGCGACGATCTGATGATCGAAGCCGAGGTAGTGGTCGATATTTGCAGCGGCGACCTTGCCGGCATTGATGGCGCGGATCACCGTGGCAGGGCCGGTCTGGCAGTCGCCACCAGAGAAGACGCCCTCAAATCCTGGGACAGCACCGTCGGAGTCTGTCACGATGCGGCCACGATTGCATTTCATGCCCAGGGCCTCGAACGGTGCGGACTCGATGGCCTGACCGATGGCGACCATCACGCGCTCGCAGGGGATGACTTCCTCCGGAGCATCGGCTGGACGCGGTGCCGGGCGTCCGCCCTTCGGGCCGCCGATGATCTGCTTCTGGACCCTGAGGCCAGAGACCTTGCCGTCTTTCGTCTCGATCGCAAGCGGGGCATGGAGCTCGAGGAGCTCGCAGCCCTCGGCACGGGCGCCAGCAATCTCCTCGTCCTGTGCCGTCATGTCAGCGACACGGCGCCTATAGACGATCGTGACCTTCTCCGCATGGCAGCGGACGGCAGAGCGGGCGACATCCATCGCGACGTTGCCGCCACCGACGACGCAGACGCGCTGGCCTGTGAAGTCGGGAATCTCGTCGTCGCCAATCGAGCGAAGCATCTGCACGGCGGACTCGACACCGTCGGCATCCTCGCCCGGAAGCCCGAGCTGGCGGTCGGCATGGGCACCGATCGCGAGATACACTGCATCGTAGTCCTTCCTGAGCTGCTCCAGGTCGGAGCCTACGGTGCAATCGAGCTTCACGTCGATGCCACAGTCAAGCAGCCACTGAATCTCCTCGTCCAAGCGCTCGCGCGGCAGGCGGTAGCTCGGGATGCCATAGCGGAGCATGCCGCCGAGATGGTGGCGTGCCTCGAAGATGGTCGGCTTGTGCCCCATCAGGGCAAGATAGTAGGCAGCGGAGAGCCCGGCCGGACCACCGCCGATGATGGCGACACGCTTGCCGGTTGCAGCGGCCTTCTTCGGCTTGTAGTCGCACTCCATATGCTCCGTGGCAAAGCGCTTGAGGCCGCGGATGTTCATCGGGTCGTCCACCATGCCACGGCGGCAGTGCATCTCGCAGGGATGCTCGCAGACAAGGCCGCAGACGACGGGCAGCGGGTTGTCCTTGCGAATGAGCTTCACGGCATCGGTGTTCCGGCCCGCCTCGACGAGGGCGATGTAGCCTGGGATATCGACACCTGCCGGGCAGCCCGAGACGCAGGGCACGAGCTGGCTCTGCTTGAAGCCGCAGGCATGGTACTTGATATGGTGCTCGAAGTCGTCCCGGAAGCCCCGGATGGCGGTCAGCGCCATGCTTCCCGCCTCATAGCCGATCGCGCAGTCGCTCGACAGATAGATTGTCCGCGCTGTCTTCTCGATCAGCTCCAGCGTATGCTCGTCGGCCTTGCCTTCGAGCACATCGTCCATCAGCTCCTTGAGCACACCCAGCCCGACACGGCAGGGTGTGCACTTGCCACAGCTCTGCGTTGCGCACATGCCGACGAAGGCAGCCGTGAACTCCACCGGGCAAGGGGCAAGCGAGCTGACAGAGAGCCGCTTCTCCACCGCCTCATGGAGGCCATCCATGACTGCTTGGGCTTCGCTGCGCTCGACCACATGCAATCTCGCCATTGCGTTCCTCTCCTTGAATTGATGGGCACAGCGCCAGGGCAGAAGGAAGGCACAAGGCAATGGCAAGACGGGCAGGACGCTCCCCTCAGAGCCCTGCCCCGCACAGTGCAGGAGCATTCCCTCTCAATCTTCCGCCGTGCAGCCTCTCAGGATACCAGTTCATTGCCGCAAGAAACCTTGAGAAGCTCAATGACCAGACGGAGCGGCCACCCATTGGCGGTAACCGGTCGCCAGATGGCGGCAGTGCCGGACATCCAGAGACAGAAGAGCGCCCACCCCGCATGGCGGGACAGGCGCTCTGATGCGTTCTGTGGCTGCTGCCTAGCGCGCAGTGCGGGCCCGGAAGGCCTCGATGATCTTGTCGCCCATCTGGGTCGTTCCCAGCACGTGGTCCTGGGGCGTCGCATCGTCTGCCAGATCGGGCGTCCGCCAGCCGGCATCGAGGACATCCTCGACGGCAGCTGCGACCGCATCGGCAGCCTCGTCCATCTGGAAGCTGTAGCGCAGCATCAGCTCGACCGAGAGGATCTGGGCGATCGGGTTCGCGATGCCCTTGCCGGCAATGTCAGGCGCCGACCCATGGCTCGGCTCGTAGAGCGCTGTGCCAGAACCGAGCGATGCGGAGGCGAGCATGCCGAGGGAACCCGTGAGCATCGATGCCTCATCGGAGAGGATGTCGCCGAAGGTGTTCTCGGTCACGAGGACATCGAACTGGGCAGGGTTCGCGACGAGCTGCATCGCGCAGTTGTCGACGAGCACGTCGTCCTCGCGCACATCGGGATTCTCGGAGGCGATGCGGTGGGCCACCTCACGCCACAGGCGGCTCGTCTCGAGCACGTTGGCCTTGTCGACAGAGGACACATGGCCACGGCGCCGGCGGGCTGCATCGAACGCCCAGCGCACGACGCGCTCGATCTCGTACTCGCTGTACTCCATGGAGTCGACAGCCTTGTCGCCCGCAGCACCGTCCACGCCGGCACCTGGCACGTCGTGCATGCGCTCATGCTGGCCGAAGTAGAGGCCGCCCGTGAGCTCGCGGACGATCAGGATATCGACGCCCTCGAGGAACTCGGGACGCAGCGTCGAGGCGCCGCGGAGCGCCTTGTAGATGTGCACAGGACGCAGGTTCAGATAGAGCCCCAGGCGCTTGCGGATGGCAAGGAGCCCCTGCTCGGGACGGACGGCGCCTGGCGTCGTGTCGTTCCACTTCGGGCCGCCGACTGCCGCCAGAAGGACGGCGTCTGCCGCCTTGGCAGCCTCGAGCGTTTTCGGGGGAAGGGCGCTCACAGGCGCCCCCGCTGCACGTGTCGCATCGATCGCGGCGCCGCCGATCAGCTGGTCCTCGCAGACGAACTCGACGTCGAAGGCAGAGCCGATCTCATCGAGCATGCGCTTTGCCTCGGCGATGATCTCCGGGCCGATCCCGTCGCCCGGAAGGGTGCAGATATGATAGGTCTTGGATGCCATATGCTTCAGCTCCTCTAGGCTTGTCCCTGCTTCTGGCGCTCGGCCAGGATGCGCTTCGTGCGCGGCACGAGGCCGCCCTCGTTGATGATCTCCTGGATGAAGGGCGGGAAGGGCGCTGCCTGGAAGGTTGTGCCCGTCGTCTTGTCCGTGATGAGGCCGGTATCGGCATCCACGTGCACGACATCCCCATCGGAGATCGCATCGCAGGCCTCCGGGCACTCCATGATCGGCAGGCCGATATTGATCGAGTTGCGGTAGAAGATGCGGGCGAAGGACTTCGCGATCACGACCGAGACGCCTGCAGCCTTGATCGCGACCGGCGCATGCTCGCGGGAGGAGCCGCAGCCGAAGTTCTCGTCGGCGACGATGATGTCACCGGGCTGGACACGCTTCACGAAGGTCGTGTCGAGGTCCTCGAGGCAGTGCTTCGCGAGCTCTGCCGGGTCGGACGTGTTGAGATAGCGGGCCGGGATAATCACGTCGGTATCGACGTCACGGCCGTAGCGGAAGACGTTGCCTTCGAATTCCATGGTCAATCTCCTTCAGGCTAGTCGAGGTCGGACGGAAGGGCGATGTGTCCTGCCACGGCAGAGGCGGCAGCGACGGCCGGCGAGGCCAGATACACCTCGGAGGTCGGGTCTCCCATGCGGCCGACGAAGTTGCGGTTCGTGGATGAGACGCACCGCTCCCCTGCCGCAAGAATGCCCATGTAGCCGCCGAGGCAGGGGCCGCAGGTCGGGGTCGAGACGACGCAGTGGGCGTTGATGAAGACATCCATGAGGCCCTCATGCACGCACTGGAGCCAGACCGCCTGGGTCGCAGGGATCACGATGCAGCGCACGTTCGGGTTCACGGTGCGGCCACGGAGCACATCGGCAGCAGCGCGCATGTCCTCGATGCGGCCATTCGTGCAGGAGCCGATCACGGCCTGGTCAATCGTGATGTCGCGGGACTCGGCCACCGGATGGGTGTTCGAGGGCAGGTGCGGCCAGGAGACCGTCGGCACGATGTCGGCGGCATCGATCCTGATGACACGCTTGTAGGTGGCATCGGGATCGGAGTGGTACTCCTTGTAGGGGCGCTCGGTGCGGCCTTCGAGCCAGGTGCGGGCCATATCGTCGACCTCGAAGAGGCCTGCCTTGCCGCCCGCCTCGATTGCCATGTTCGCGATCGTGAGGCGTCCCTCGACCGAGAGATTGTGGATGGTAGATCCTGCGAACTCCATCGCGCAGTAGAGCGCGCCGTCGACGCCGATCTGGCCAATGATGTAGAGGATGATGTCCTTGGCGGAGGCGCCAGCAGGCAGCTCGCCCTCGATCTCGAAGCGGATGGTCTCCGGCACCTTGAACCAGGCCCTGCCTGTCGCCATGCCCACGCCCGCATCGGTGGAGCCGACGCCGGTCGAAAAGGCGCCGATGCCGCCGTAGGTGCAGGTATGGGAGTCTGCGCCGATGATGAGATCGCCCGGGCCGACGATGCCCTTCTCCGGCAGGAGGGCATGCTCGATGCCCATGCAGCCCTGCTCGAAGTAATGGGTGATCCCCATCTCGTGGGCGAAGTCGCGGGTGATCTTGGTCTGCTCTGCGCTCTTGATGTCCTTGTTCGGGCTGTAGTGGTCCGGCACGAGGAAGATCTTCGTCTTGTCGAAGACGCTGGCGCCAAGCTCGCGCACGGTCTTGATCGCGATCGGGGCCGTGATATCGTTCGCGAGGACGCCGTCGATATCGCATTCGATCAGCTGTCCGGGCACGACCTCTTCGAGGCCTGCGTGGTCAGCCAGGATCTTCTCTGCCATGGTCATGGGACGTGGCATGGTCTCTCCTTTCACCTGCGGGGCGCGCCCGCACTTCATTGCTCCCTGCAGTCTATTCAGCCTTGTTCGAGAGCAGGGAATCCACGAACTGGCGGGCGCCGCGGGCGGACCTGCCGCCCCGGCGGGTCGCGAAGCGCTCTGCTGCAAGATCGAGCTCCTGCTCCTCCATCTCGATCCCCTTCTCGCGGGCAAGCTTGTGCACGATCTCGAGGTAGGTCTTCTTGTCCGGCTTCGAGAACGAGACATGGATGCCGAAGCGGTCCGAGAGGGAGACGATCTCCTGCAGCGTGTCGTTCAGATGGACCTCGTCCCCTTCGCGCTCGCTGAAGGTCTCGCGCACGAGATGGCGGCGGTTGCTCGTCGCATAGATCACGACGTTGTCAGACTTGGCCGAGACCGATCCCTCGAGGATGGCCTTGAGCGCTGCGAAGTTGTCATCGTCGTGCGAGAACGAGAGGTCGTCGATAAAGATGATGAACTTGCAGGGGTTGCGGGTCAGGACATCGAGGATGGCAGGGATGTCGCGGAGCTGCTCCTTCCTGACCTCGAGGATGCGGAGGCCTTCCCCGGCAAGCTCGTTCGCGACTGCCTTGATGGTCGAGCTCTTGCCCGTGCCGGCATCTCCGGTGAGGAGGATGTTGGCGGCAGGAAGGCCGGCGAGGAGCGCCTTCGTGTTATCAAGGATGATCTTCTTCTCGCGTCCATACTCGACGAGGTCGCAGAGACGCTGCGGATCGGGATGGTGCACGGGCACGATCTCGCCTTTGTCCCCCACCCGGAAGACATGGTAGCGGGCATACATGCCGTAGCCGAATTTCCCGATATCGCGGAGCCTGGCGTGGTAGAGGCCGATGAGGTCAGCCTTCTCGGTGTCGAAGGCAGGAAGCGAGTCTGCTACCCCGGGGAGGAGCGCAAGGAAGTCCTCGGGGGTGAGGTCGCAGAGCCGCTGGAGGACCGCAAGCTCGCGCTCGGCCGCCTCCTCCATCGCCTTGCCGACCGGCTCCCCTGCGCCGATGCGGCGCAGGTACACATTCTCGTTGTCGACCACTGCATCGCAGATGTAGCTTGAGAGGCCCTGGGCCTCCGACTCGAAGAGCGCCGAGACGAAGGAGGCGTAGGAGCCTGCGAATGCCACGGCGTCCGCAGAGGCATCCTCGTCGTCCTCCTCGTCGGACGCGAGCTTCGCCCCATCATGGAGCGCACGGGCAAGCGCGGAGATGACGGAATCGTCCAGAAGCGAGCGGAAGACAGCCAGCGTCTGGAGCCGGAAGGTCAGGTCGGTCATATCCTTTGCGTCCATGTCCGCCTCTAGTTGAGGACAGCGCCGGTGGCGCCGCTCGAGACGAGCGCGGCATAGCGCTTGAGGTAGCCGGAGAGCTCCTTGGTCTTCGGCGTGAAGGCAGCCATGCGGCGCGCGAACTCCTCGTCGGAGATCTTGAGCTCGAGTTTGTAGTTCGGGATATCGATCGAGATGATATCGCCCTCCTCGATGATGCCGATAGGTCCGCCCGATGCTGCCTCAGGCGAGACATGGCCGATGCAGGCGCCACGGGTCGCACCGGAGAAGCGGCCATCGGTAATCAGCGCGACGCTCGAGCCAAGCCCCATGCCTTGGATGGCAGAGGTCGGGGTCAGCATCTCGCGCATGCCGGGGCCACCCTTCGGGCCCTCGTAGCGGATCACGATCACATCGCCGGGATTGATCTTGCCGCCGTCGATTGCAGCCTGGGCCTCCTCCTCGCTCTCGAAGACGCGGGCCGGGCCCTCGTGCACGAGCATCTCAGGGGCGACGGCAGAGCGCTTCACGACCGAGCCCTCAGGGGCGAGGTTGCCGTGGAGGACGGCGATGCCGCCGGTCGTGGAATACGGGTTGTCGATCGGGCGGATAACGTCGGGATTCAGGTTCTCGACGCCCTCGAGGTTCTCTGCCACGGTCTTGCCCGTGACGGTCATGCAGCTCGTGTCGATGAGGCCAGCATCGGCCAGCTCCTTCATCACGGCGTAGATGCCGCCTGCCTCATCGAGGTCCTCGATGTAGGTCGGGCCTGCCGGCGCCAGATGGCAGAGGTTCGGGGTCTTGGCAGACATCTCGTTCGCGATATCGAGATTGAGGTCGACGCCGCACTCATGGGCGATGGCGGGAAGGTGGAGCATCGTGTTCGTGGAGCAGCCGAGCGCCATATCGACCGTGAGCGCGTTCATCAGCGCTTCCTTTGTCATGATCTGGCGTGCCGTGATGCCACGCTTCAGCATCTCCATGACGGCCATGCCGGCGTGCTTGGCAAGCTGGAGGCGCCTCGAGTAGACGGCAGGGATCGTGCCATTGCCGCGCAGGCCCATGCCGATGACCTCGGTCAGGCAGTTCATCGAGTTCGCCGTGTACATGCCGGAGCACGATCCGCAGGTCGGGCAGGCCTTGCACTCGAACTCGTGGAGCTTCGCCTCGTCGATCTTCCCTGCGGTGTAGGCTCCCATCGCCTCGAACATCGAGGAAAGGCTCGTCTTGTGGCCATCGATGTGGCCGGCAAGCATCGGGCCGCCGGAAACGAAGGTCGTCGGCAGGTCGAGCCGCGCTGCTGCCATGAGCAGTCCCGGCACGTTCTTGTCGCAGTTCGGGACCATTACGAGGGCATCGAAGCCATGCGCCAGCGCCATGCACTCGGTCGAGTCGGCGATGAGGTCGCGGGTCACGAGCGAGTACTTCATGCCGACATGGCCCATCGCGATGCCGTCGCAGACGGCGATGGCCGGAAACACCACCGGCATGCCGCCTGCCTCGGCGACGCCCATCTTCACGGCCTCGACGATCTTGTCGATGTTCATGTGGCCGGGCACGATCTCGTTGTAGGAGGAGACGATGCCGACAAGCGGACGCTTGATCTCCTCTTCGGTCCAGCCCAGTGCATTGTAGAGGGAACGGTGGGCCGCAGCCTCAGGCCCGAACTTCAGTGCATCGCTCTTCATGCTGATCCTCTCCTGGGCGCACCTGCGCCCATGGTATCTTCCTTGCTGCCTCTAGCCGACGATTGCAAACCCCTGCTTCGTGAGCTCGCACCTGATGGCGTCGATCTGTGCCTGGTCGCGGGTCTCCATGCCGACACGGAGCGTGCAGGCAGAGATGGGGAGATCCGGATCGGACAGGTCGTAGTCGACCGAGACGACATTTGCGCCGAGCGCGGCAATGATGCCGGAGACCTGTTCGAGCTGGCCCGGCTTGTCGGTGAGCTTGATGGCAAGTGTCGCCTTGCGGCCGCTCATCGCAAGGCCGCGGTTGATCACGCGTGACAGGATGTTCACGTCGATGTTGCCACCCGAGACGACGCAGACGACGCGCTTGCCCTCGAGCGGGAGCTTGTGGAACATGGCAGCGGCCACAGGAGCGGCGCCGGCGCCCTCGCTCACGAGCTTCTGGCGCTCCATCAGGTTCAGGATGGCGGCAGCGATCTCGTCGTCCGTGACTGTCACGATATCGTCCACGTACTTCTGGATCATCTCGAACGTGACGTCGCCCGGAGTCTTGACGGCGATGCCGTCAGCGAAGGTGACCGCCGTGTCGGATGCTGCCCACTTGCCGGCATGGAAGGCATCCGCCATGGCAGAGGCGCCTGCTGCCTGCACGCCGTAGACCTTGCAGTCCGGCTTCAGGCTCTTGACGGCGCAGGAGACACCGGAGATGAGGCCGCCTCCGCCGATCGGCACGATCACGGCATCCACGTCGTCCAAGGTATCCATGATCTCGAGGCCGATGGTGCCCTGGCCGGCAATCACGTCTTCATCGTCGTAAGGATGGATGAAGGTGGCGCCGGTCTCCTCCTGGAGACGCACCGCCTCGTCGTGCGCATCGTCGTAGGAGCCACGCACGAGGCGCACCTCGGCGCCGAGCCTGCGGGTGTTCTCGACCTTCATGATGGGAGCGCCATCCGGCATGCAGACGATGGACTTCGCGCCCATGTGGGTCGCCGCCAGGGCCACGCCCTGGGCATGGTTTCCGGCGGAGCAGGCGATGACGCCCTTGTCGAGCGCCTCCTGGGGAAGCTGGCTGATCTTGTAGTAGGCGCCCCTCAGCTTGAAGGAGCCCGTGACCTGGAGGTTCTCGGTCTTGAGCCAGAGGTCCTCGACGCCAGGCACAAGCTGCGGAGCAGCGATCAGGTCGGTCTTCCTGGCAACGCCCTTGAGGACATAGGCGGCGTGGTAGATCTTGTCGAGCGAGAGCATATGGCTAATCCCTTCTAGATCGCGAGGAAGTTCGTGATATGCTGGCCTGCCGGCACCATCGGGCGCACCATCTCGTCCGGGTCGAGGACGCAGTCGACGACCGCGCCGGTGCCGCCCTCGATGGCCGTCTTGAAGGCATCCTCGAGCTCGGCGACCGTGGAAACGCGCCAGCCCGGCAGATGGTAGGCCTCGGCGAGCTTCACCCAGTCAGGCCCGCGGTCGAGCGTCGTCTCGGAGTAGTGCTGGTTGTAGATCAGCGTCTGCCACTGATGGACCATGCCGAGGACGGTGTTGTCGAAGACGACCGAGATGATCGGCAGATGGTAGTGCTCGACGGTCGCAAGCTCGACGCAGTTCATGCGGAAGGATCCATCGCCCGTGATGTGGACGACGCGCTTGTCGGGATTGCCAACCTGGGCGCCGATGGCGGCACCGAGGCCGAATCCCATGGCGCCGAAGCCGCCCGAGGTGATGAGCTGGCCGGGGTAGCTGTAATGCATGTGCTGGATGGCCCACATCTGGTGCTGGCCCACGTCGGTCGCGACGATCGTGTCCTCCGGGAAGACGCGGGCGATCGTGTCGTCAATCTGCTTCGGGGTCAGATGGTCGCCGCCCTCGGAGTACTGGGTCTCCGTCGGGAAGGAGAAGACGAACTCCTTCCAGACCGGATGGCTCTGCTGGCGCACGATCTCATTCAGCATCTCGAGGACGCGCTTCGCATCGCCGAGCACGTAGTGGTCGCAGCGGACGTTCTTGCCGATCTCGGTGGAGTCGATATCGACCTGGACGATCTTGGCCTGGCTCGCGAAGCTGGAAGGCTGGAGCGCCACGCGGTCGGAGAAGCGGCAGCCCACGGCAATTAGGAGGTCGCAGTTGTCGACTGCCATGTTCGATGCCTGGGAGCCATGCATGCCGATCATGCCCGTGGAGAGCGGGTCGTTGCCTACAAAGCCGCCGCCACCCATCACGGTGATGGCGACAGGGGCATCGACGCGGTTCGCGAACTCGTTGAACTCCTTGTGGGCACGGCCACGCACAACGCCGCCGCCGCAAATCAGGAGCGGCCTCTGCGACTCCTCGATCATCTCGGCAAGCTTCTTCACGGCTGCCGTCTCAGGCTCGCGGGTCTCGATGCCGCCCATCAGGCGCTTGGAGAGCTGGTTCGGGAACTCGAAGATGCGGTGCTCCTCCACCGGCACGTACTCGTAGTCGCACTTCGCCTGCGTGACGTCCTTCGTGATATCGATGAGGACAGGGCCCGGTCGGCCGGTGCGGGCGATCAGGAAGGCCTGGCGCACGACGTCGGCGAGCTCGTGGACATCCTTCACGACGCGGTTCCACTCGGTGATCGGCTTCGTGATGCCGGTGATGTCGACCTCCTGGAAGGAATCCTTCCCAAGGAGCTTGCTCGAGACGTTGCAGGTGATCGCGACGATCGGCGAGGAGTCCATGTAGGCGGTCGCGATGCCGGTCGTGAAGTTCGTGCAGCCCGGGCCCGAGGTCGCGAAGCACACGCCGACCTTGCCGGTCGCGCGGGCATAGCCGTCAGCGGCGTGCACGGCGCCCTGCTCGTGGCTCACGAGGTAGTGATGGATCTCGGGCGTCTGGTAGAGCACATCGTAGACGTCGAGGATCGTGCCTCCGGGATATCCGAAGACCGTGTCCACGCCCTGTTCCTTGAGACACTCGATGAGTATCTGAGCACCTGTGAGCTCCATGCATCCTCCCCTAGTAGCGCAAGGAGGGCCCCATCAGCCCTCCTGGCATCGCAAATCCATGCCGCATGACATTGTCGCCGTCTTGCAGACGGGGGGATCCTCGTATTCGGCCAAGGGTCCCTTCGTGTGCAAGACGCCCGGATGCAGAAGAGGCAGCATCCGGGCGCCTGCGGATCGCTCTTGGGAGAAGAGACTAGTTGTTGAGGAGCTTGTCCTCGTCGTTCCATGCATAGAGGGCACGGATCTGCTTGCCGGTCTTCTCCATCAGGGTCTCGGCCTGCTGGCGACGCATGGCCTTGAAGTGGACCTGGTGGGACTCCTCGGACATGTCAAGCAGGAACTCCTTGGCGAACTCGCCGTTCTGGATGCGCTTGAGGTTGTAGCGCATGCCCTCCTTGGCAGCCTCGGTGATGACGTTCGGGCCGGCGGTGTAATCGCCGTACTCGGCGGTGTTGGAGATGGAGGAACGCATGCCTGCGAAGCCGCTCTCGTAGATCAGGTCGACGATGAGCTTCATCTCATGGATGCACTCGAAGTAGGCGTTGCGCGGATCGTAGCCAGCCTCGACGAGGGTATTGAAGCCAGCCTCCATCAGGTCGGTCACGCCGCCACAGAGGACGTTCTGCTCGCCGAAGAGGTCGGTCTCGGTCTCGGTCCTGAAGTCGGTCTCGAGCAGTGCTGCACGGGCTCCGCCGATGGCTGCGCCGTAGGCAAGGGCGATATCGAAGGCGTCGCCGGTGGCATCCTGGTGTGCGCAGACGAGGCAGGGCGTGCCCTTGCCCTCGAGGTAGGTGGAACGCACGGTGTGGCCCGGAGCCTTCGGGGCGACCATGATGACGTTGCAGTCAGGACGCACCTCGATGCAGCCGTAGTGGATGTTGAAGCCATGGGCGAAGGCGATCGTCTTGCCCGGAGCCAGGTTCGGCTCGATGTCCTTCTTGTACATGGATGCCTGATACTCATCGTTGATGAGGATCATGATGATGTCAGCCCACTTGGCTGCCTCTGCGGTCGTGAGCACCTCGAGGCCCTGCTTCTCGGCGCGTGCCTTGGACTTGGAGCCCTCATAGAGGCCGACCTTCACATCGACGCCCGAATCCTTGAGGTTCAGTGCGTGTGCATGGCCCTGGGAGCCGTAGCCGATGATGGCGACCTTCTTGCCATCCAGCTTGCTCATGTCGCAGTCCTGCTCGTGGTACATCTTGAAAGCCATGTGGAAACCCCTTTCGGTCAATGGTTCTGGCTTTTGTGGAACTATAGTCTCCAGCCCTGGTTGTCTGAGCTGGCAAGGCTACCCTGTTAACGTCCTGTTAGCAACCGGGGGCCGCATCGTTTCAGCTCCCTTGCAGGCAGGAATCAGACGCTGGCGACCTCCCTCATCACCGTATCGCCGCGCTCGAGCGAGATGACGCCCGTGCGGCAGATCTCGAGAATCTTGAAGTCGCGCATGAGGTCGATGAAATTGTCGATGCGGCGGGAGCCGCCGGCAATGCGGAAGACGATGGAGTCGCGGGTATAGTCGACGATCTTGGCGCGGAAGGCTTCGCCGGCATCAAGCACCTGCTGGCGGGTCGCATCCTCGTTCGCGACCTTGAGGAGGAGCAGCTCGCAGCTGATCGAATCCTCCGGGTCGAACTCCTTGTAGGAGACGACATCCGGAAGCTTCGCGAGCTGGGCGACGAGCTGGCGCTTGGCCCGGTCCTCGCCCTCGAACTGCACCGTGATGCGGGAAAGGTCCTCGGTCTCCGTCTCGGAGACCGTGAGGCAGGTGATGTTGAACTGGCGGCGGCGGAACATGCTGGTGACGCGGTTGAGGACGCCGTACTCGTTGTGCACCATGATCGCGATGCTGTAGGTCTTCATTGCGCGCTACCTCCCCATCCGCTGCTTGACATCGTCCATGTTCACGATCAGTTCATCCATCGAGGCTCCGATCTGCAGGACCGGGGTCACGAACTCATCCTTGTCAATCGGGACCTCGATGAGCGAGGGCCCTTCGAAGGCAAGGGAGCGTGCCAGCGCATCCTCGAATTCCTCGAGGGATGCCACCTTGGTGGCCGAGACCCCCATGTTCTCTGCGACGCCCACATAGCTGACCTTGCGGTCGAGCGTCGTCTCGGAATAGCGCTGGTGCTTGAAGAGCGACTGCATCTGCCGGACCATGCCGAGGACGCCGTTGTTCAGAAGCACGATCGTGAGCGGGATGTCGTTATCCGCTGCCGTGATCATCTCGGCCATGTTCATCGCGAAGGAGCCGTCGCCCGTGATGAGCAGCTCGTGGTGGCCCGTCGCGAGCGAGGCGCCTATGGCTGCCCCCATGCCGAACCCCATGGTCCCCAGGCCTCCTGAGGTGATGAAGGAACGGGGACGGTCGAAGGAGAGGTACTGCGCTGCCCACATCTGGTGCTGGCCGACATCGGTCACGACATCGGTGGTGCTGGGGCGCAGGCGGTCGATCGTCCCCATCACATTCTTGGGCGTGAGGCCGTCACGGTAGTCGTCGTAGCCCCGCTCCTCGGCTCTGAGCTCGCGGACCCTCCTGCCCCATGCCTCATGGGTGTTGGGCTCGATCAGGGGAAGGAGCGCCTGGAGCGTTGCCTTCACGTCGCCCAGGAGCTCGACGCGGTCGTCCACGGTCTTCGAGAGCTCGGAGGAGTCGATATCGATGCGCACGACCGAGCCGGAGGGGCCGAACTTCGTGCGGTCTCCCGTGGCACGGTCATTGAAGCGGGCGCCCAGGGCGATCACGCAATCGCTCGCATTGAGCGACTTCGTGCTCGCGAAGTGCCCATGCATGCCCTGCATGCCGAGGAAGCGCGGCGTGGAGGTCGGGATGCCCGAGATGCCCATGAGGGAGCATCCGATGGGCGCACCGATCCGGTTCGCGAGCTCGATGACCTCGTCTCCTGCATCGGCAGCGACGACGCCGCCGCCGAAATAGACGAAGGGGCGCTCGGCAGCATTGATCGCATCGGCTGCCGCCTGGAGGTCTTCCGCTGCAGGCACGGTCTGGGTGTGGCGCACCGAGACCTCGCAGGGCTCATAGGCGACCATCTGGCGTTGGACATCCGAGGGGATGTCCACGAGCACCGGCCCCTTGCGGCCGGTGTTCGCAAGCGCGAAGGCCTCCCGCACGATATGCTGCAGCTTGTCAGCCGATCTCACGAAATAGTTGTGCTTGGTGATGGGGAGGGTGACGCCCGTGATATCGAGCTCCTGGAAGGCATCGGTGCCGATCATCGCATTGCTCACGTTGCCGGTGATCGCGACCATCGGGATGGAATCCAGATAGGCCGTGGCGATGCCGGTCACGAGGTTCGTGGCCCCGGGGCCCGAGGTGGCGATCACGACACCGGTCTTGCCAGTTGCCCGGGCATAGCCGTCCGCCGCATGGCAGGCATGCTGCTCGTGGGTCGTCTCGACGTGGCGGATCTGGTCCTTGCGGTCATAGAGCGCATCATAGATATCGAGCACCGTGCCGCCAGGATAGCCGAAGACGCACGTCACCCCCTCATCGATGAGGGTCTCGACCAGCGCCTGCGCTCCTGTCATCTCCTCCATTGGACGTTCCCTCCCCTCTTCATATATCTATGCGATCCCTACTTGCCCTCAGCGGAGCGGGTGGTCTGGATCATGCGGTTGATTGCGTTGACATAGGCCTTGGCGGAGGACACGACGATATCGTTGTCGGCACCACGGCCGGTATAGATCTTGCCGTCGTCTGCCTGGATGCGGACCGTGACCTCGCCGATAGCGTCAATGCCACGCGTGACGGCCTTCACGACGAACTCCTGGAGGTCGCCGTGGATCGAGACAACCTGGTCGATCGCCTTGTAGGCAGCATCGACCGGGCCGGTGCCGGTGGAGCAGACCACATGCTTGGCGCCGACCTCGTCCGTGATCGTGGCCGTGGCCGTCGGCACCAAGGGATCGCCGCAGGAGACCTGGAGGGCATCCAGGGTGTAGACCGCCGTGACATCGCGCTGGCGCTCCTGGACCATGGACTCGAGGTCCTCGTCGTAGACCTCCTTCTTCTGGTCTGCGATCTCGAGGAAGCGCTGGTAGATGTCATCGAACTCGTCTGCCGGGAAGGTGTAGCCGAGCTCTGCCAGGCGATGCTTCAGGGCAGCGTGGCCGCTGCGGGCAGAGAGGATGATCTCAGATCCTGCAGCGCCGACATCCTCGGGGTTGATGATCTCGTAGGTGTCGCGGGCCTTGAGGACGCCGTCCTGGTGGATGCCGGAGGAGTGTGCAAAGGCATTGGCGCCGACGATGGCCTTGTTAGCCTGGACATTCATGCCCGTGATGCGGGAGACCAGGTGGCTGGCACGCGTGAGCTCGGTCGTCACGACGTCGGTGTGCGCATCGAGCTCGTCGCCGTGCATCCTGAGCGCCATCACGATCTCTTCGAGGGCGGTGTTGCCGGCACGCTCGCCGAGGCCATTGATCGTGCACTCGACCTGCGTGGCGCCGTTCTTCACGCCAGCCAGGGCCAGAGCTGTCGCCATGCCCAGGTCGTTGTGGGTGTGGACCGAAATCGTCACGTTCTCGATGCCACGGACATTGTCCGAGAGGCTCTTGATGCGGGCGCCGAAGTCATCCGGCAGGTTGTAGCCAGTGGTGTCCGGGATGTTCACGACCGTGGCGCCGGCATCGACTGCTGCCTGGATGACGCGGATCAGGAAGTCCTGGTCGGCACGTCCTGCATCCTCTGCGTAGAACTCGACGTCGTCCACATATTGCTTTGCATACTTGACGCAGTGGATGGCACGCTCGATGCACTCGTCCTCGGTGATGCGGAGCTTCTCCTTCAGGTGCTGCGGGGAGACGCCGAGGCCCGTATGGATGCGGGGGCGCTTGGCCGTCTTCAGGGCCTCTGCGGCACGGTCGATATCCTTGTCGACCGCACGGGTGAGGCCGCAGACCACGCAGGAATCCCCTGCCAGGCGTCCAATCTCCTGGACCGACTTGAAGTCGCCCGGAGAGGAGATCGGGAAGCCCGCCTCGATCACGTCGACGTTCATGCGGATGAGCTCCTGTGCGATAACGAGCTTCTCCTCAGTGTTCATCGAAGCGCCAGGCGACTGCTCTCCATCACGGAGGGTGGTGTCGAAGATTGCGATCTTGCGGGTCATAGGGCTGACTCCTCTCAGGTAGGGGCAGATTGCCTAACAAAAAACGCCTAGCCAGAGCATCAGGCCAGACGTCGCAAGATATGAAGAGAATGCTATGTGCTGCGAGCGCCGAAAGCCTGACGGCATGCCAGACGGAATCGTGCGCGCTGGAACGCTATGCTGCGTCTAGCGCGCGCTCGCTAGTAGGAGCTGTGCAATGGCAATGGAGCCGCAAACCACGCTTGCTGCGCAGTTCTTGGAACCTATGTTCATCTGCTGAACCATTGCCTGCTCCTTAGGAAGGCGCCCGTGCGAGCGCATTGGCACTACCTTGGCACAAGGCCGCCTCCGATGCATGAAGAAGACGGGTCCGTTAGCAGAACGGAAACAATTCAAGTAGCGTTCCGACACGCAGCCACAACCTCCCCTTCATGCGGACATGGCTGCTCGATGTGCAGGCAGCAGGCCTTCTGCCTGCACTAACACAGGGTACAGCAGCAAGCTTCAACGGCAGCGAGGCCAGGCCTTCCCCTCGGCTCCAGCCGGGTGTGTCCATATCCCTTGCACGGCGCCTCCACATATGCCCAGCGAAGCACCCCACCGAGCTCTTGTACGCAGCACGCCCTTCCGCCAAGGCCCCCGCATGGACGGTTGGCCAGAATCCCTCTGAGCCGAATGGCTCTCAGTGCTTCTTGCTATAGCCAAGCTGCACATGGCACGTCTGGCAGATGCCACCCTGAAGGGCCTGAGGCTTGGCAGGAAGATCTGCCCATGGGAGGCTCCGACGAATGCGAGAAGAGAGATGTGCCAGCATCACCGCACAGCCAGCCAGCCGCAGGGCTCAGGGCAGCGCGGAGCGGATAAGCATGCCGTCGTGAAGCGCGCCCCAAGACAAGCGGCCATCTGCCCGGCAAACGGCACAGCATTGGCGCCAGATACGCTATATATGGTAGCCGCTCCTCCTTTTTCATCAGCATCTTGCCCTCTCTTCCTCGGCGTTGTTGATATCTGGAGACAACTCCTGGGGGCCGGACAGTTCCCCATATCCTCCCAGCGCCCCCATTCCTGAACATCAGACGGGCTACATCACAATTCCTTCATATATGCCAGATAGGCACAACATATGGCCTCTTTGTTCTCATCAGGCATAATCAGACATGGAACGCCTGCTTCTCCCCCATATTCCCAAGTCATCCGGCAGCGCCTTGGAATGGGTTTGTGTGCTTTTCGAAACGCGAGAAAATCGAGAGGTGTCACATGGCAAAATGCTCCTCGCGGAGCGCAAATTTATTACCTGCGCCGATGGCGGTTTTCTACAGGTTGTCGACAGGCAATCGACATGCTTTCAACAATATCTTGTGTTTTTCCCGCAAGCAGACCACCACGAGTTGTGGCATAGTACGTCTTGCAACGCAAGAGGCTGTGCATTCCACAGCTGAACCACACCATCTAGGGGCCTCTCGCGATGCACCCATCGCCAAGAGGGCCGCAGCTCAGCCAGACGGCTGTGGTACGCGCTGCTGGAAAGGTTAGGAGCCGGAATGAAAATCATCAAGCGCAATGGATCGGAAGTCTCTTTCGATATAAAGAAGATCGAGAACGCGATCAAGGGCGCCAACCGTGAGGTGCCGGAGGACGACCGTCTGACCGAGCGCCAGATCGTCTACGCTGCCGAGAATGTGCGCGACCGCTGCGAGGCTGCAGGGCATACGGTCTCCGTCGAGGAGATCCAGGACATGGTCGAGGACGAGATCATGGCGCTTGACCGCTATGAGGTGGCCAGGAAGTACATCATCTATCGCTATGTCCAGTCGCTGAAGCGCCAGAAGAACACGACCGACGACAAGATCCTCTCCCTCATCGAGTGCAACAACGAGGAGGTCAAGCAGGAGAACTCCAACAAGAACCCGACGGTCGTCTCTGTCCAGCGCGACTACATGGCAGGCGAGGTCTCCAAGGACCTGGCCACCCGCATGCTGCTTCCGCCCGATGTGGTCCGTGCCCATCAGGAGGGCATCATCCATTTCCATGATGCAGACTACTATGCCCAGCACATGCACAACTGCGACCTCGTGAACCTCGATGACATGCTGCAGAACGGCACCGTCATCTCCGGCACCCTGATCGAGAAGCCCCACTCCTTCTCGACCGCCTGCAACATCGCGACGCAGATCATCGCCCAGGTGGCATCCTGCCAGTATGGCGGACAGTCCATCTCGCTCTACCATCTGTCCAAGTTCGTCGATGTCTCCCGCAAGAAGATCCGCCGCCAGGTCTACGCCGAGCTCGAGTCCATCGATGCCCATCCCTCTGATGAGAAGATCCATGAGATGGTCGAGAAGCGCCTGCGCGAAGAGATCGCCCGCGGCATCCAGACCATCCAGTACCAGGTCGTCACGCTCATGACGACAAACGGGCAGGCACCGTTCATCACGGTCTTCATGTACCTCAACGAGGCCGAGAACGAGCAGGAGAAGCACGACCTCGCGATGTGCATCGAGGAGATGCTCCGCCAGAGGTATCAGGGCGTGAAGAACGAGAAGGGCGTCTGGATCACCCCAGCCTTCCCGAAGCTCATCTACGTGCTCGAAGAGGACAACATCCACGAGGGCGACCCCTACTTCTACCTCACGAAGCTTGCCGCCAAGTGCACCGCCAAGCGTATGGTGCCTGACTACATCTCCGAGAAGAAGATGCGCGAGTACAAGCTCTCCAAGGGCGAGACCGAGGGCCACGGCGACGTGTATACCTGCATGGGCTGCCGCTCCTTCCTGACGCCTGACCGCACCGGCAATGGCTACGACAATGTCGCCAAGGCCAAGAACTACGAGCCGGGCAAGCCGAAGTACTATGGCCGCTTCAACCAGGGCGTCGTGACCATCAACCTGCCGGATGTGGCGCTGTCCTCCGGCGGCAACATGGACGAGTTCTGGAAGATCTTCGATGAGCGCCTCGAGCTCTGCCACAAGGCGCTGCGCTGCCGCCACGACCGTCTCGTCGGCACGACCTCCGATGCTGCCCCGATACTCTGGCAGTATGGCGCGCTTGCCCGCCTCGACAAGGGCGAGAAGATCGACAAGCTGCTCTACGGCGGCTACTCCACGATCAGCCTCGGCTACGCTGGCCTCTATGAGTGCGTGAAGTTCATGACGGGCCACAGCCACACCGACAAGGAGGCCACGCCTTTCGCCCTCTCTGTCATGCAGCACATGAACGACAAGTGCACCGAGTGGAAGCAGGCCGAGAACATCGACTACTCCCTCTACGGCACGCCGCTCGAGTCCACGACCTACAAGTTCGCCAAGTGCCTGCAGCGCCGTTTCGGCATCATCCCGGGCATCACGGACAAGAACTACATCACGAACTCCTACCATGTCCATGTGACCGAGAAGATCGACGCCTTCACGAAGCTCAAGTTCGAGAGCGAGTTCCAGCGCCTCTCCCCCGGCGGCGCCATCTCCTACGTCGAGGTCCCGAACATGCAGGACAACCTCGAGGCCGTCATCCGCGTCATGCAGTTCATCTACGAGAACATCATGTACGCCGAGCTCAACACGAAGTCCGACTACTGCCAGGTCTGCGGCTACGACGGCGAGATCAAGATCGTCGAGGACGATGGCAAGCTCGTCTGGGAGTGCCCGAAGTGCGGCAACCGCGACCAGAACAAGCTCAATGTCGCACGGCGCACCTGCGGCTACATCGGCACCCAGTTCTGGAACCAGGGCCGTACGCAGGAGATCAAGGACCGTGTCCTGCATCTGTAGGCACCTGCCTTCTGACAGCTTTCAAGGGGATGGACCATCCAGGTCCATCCCCTCATTTGTGTGCCAGAAGGCAAATCTGTCGTCCAGGGCTGGTATAGTGTGCATCCGTCGGGAGCTGGAAGCCAAGCGGAGAGGCTGTTGAGATGAACTACGCTGAGATCAAGTACTGCGATATCGCTGACGGGGTCGGAGTCAGGACGACGCTCTTCGTCTCCGGCTGCCGCAGGCATTGCCCCTTCTGCTTCAACGAGGTGGCTTGGGACTTCCTTTGCGGTGAGCCTTTCACGAAGGATGTGGAGGATGCCATCATCGAGAGCCTTGCGCCCTTCTATGTGGATGGCCTCACCGTCCTCGGGGGCGAGCCGATGGAGCCCGAGAACCAGCGGGCGCTCGTCGACTTCATCGAGCGGGTGAAGGCCACCTATCCGGAAAAGCCGATATGGCTCTACTCCGGCTTCACCTATGAGGAGCTGGCAGGAACCGAGCCGGTCCATGCCCCCTACACGGAGAGCCCGAGGACCGAGGTCACCGACCGCATCCTCAACGCAATCGACGTGCTCGTCGACGGCCCCTTCGTCCAAGCGAAGAAGGACATCTCGCTCCGTTTCCGGGGGTCCTCCAACCAGCGCCTCCTCGATATGCCGAAGACGCGTGCGGAGGGGAAGGCTGTCCTCTGGCACGATGACCCGGTCTTCGAGACCCATACGATGTAGCCGGCAACGGCTTCGGGGAAAGGGAATCCGGAATCCGCTCCTGTTTTCTCGAAGCAGGAATCCCTGACAGCATCGTTCTCGTCGTGCGCACGCAAACCATGAAAAAGCCTCCGATCTTGATTCAGCTTTCCAAGATCGGAGGCTCCGTTCATTTGATTGGTCTGCCATCTGGCTTGGCATCCGAAACCGATACGATCAGGTATCAAGATAATGTCGAAGGGATTCTTCAGCCCACACTGCAAGGAATCATGATGGCTTGGAGCTGTGCACTAAATGCCCACCAGATCGCCCCTGCTGTCTATGCACTTATCAACCAGCTGGCGCTCCCCTATCAGACGGGCCATGCATGTAATGCCTGCCTCATGAGACTTCGGGCCACCTGCCGAGTCGCAGTACCTCGTTAGCACCACTGGTCGAATATTGTGTTCGAACAGGCCTGTCGCAATGGTCAGAACACAGCAATCGGTGTCAGCTCCAACTAGATAAACCGTCTCAGGATAGCTGCCGCCATTCAGGCGACACAAGGACTGGAGGAAGTTTCCGTCGACACAGGTATAGATGCTCTTATCTACAACAAGGTCGACGTAATCTCTGTAGTGATTGGCTAAGCGCTGCTCTTCAGCGGTTTCCATGCTTGACCAGGACAGAAGCTTCTCATAGGTACTGTTCCTGGAATTCTGGTACCGGGTAGCGATAACCTTGTCGAAGGTACCAGATTTCAGCAGATCGAGTATGCGCATCTCAAGCGCTGACATTCTTTCACTCTTGATGAAGCCCTGCTGCATATCTACCACAATGAGGATGTTCATCTTCATGCTCCTATTTGTCAGGCTTTCGAATGAGGCTACTTCTTCACGATAGCAGCAATGCACGCAATTGCCACTGCAAGTTCAACCATGCCAGTGATGGTATCAACATTATTGTAGGCACCCATGAGCCAGTCGTTCACAATTGGCAATATCTGGATATATGCAATTACAAAGAGGCATATATCCGTAATCACCGAGTAATGACGCTGCTTTTCGGATTCGATGGTCTCTTGTTCATCAATGCATTCCTTCAGAAAAGCGTTGAGCCCCGCATAGACATCCCCGAGCTTGCTGGTTCGGATGAGTTCGTTTCTTGCCCTCTCCACAGGCTCAGGGACATTGGCATCCTCTATCCGCTCGAATTCGCTGTAAAGCTTCGCAATTCGATAGTAGCGCTTCTTCAGTTCGGAAACGGAGAGGCTCAGATCCCTGGAGTTCTCGAGCTCATATGTCACGCTATAGAGATAGAGCCACATCGCCTGCAAGCTCACTTCAAAGCATTCAACAAGCTTAAGCAGATAGGGCTGCGGATTTGTGCAGATTACCGCTGACCAGCTGATATAGAGTCCCTCTTGCGGCAGCAGCGACCAATTATGGGGTGGTTCATACGAATTGAGATTGGGATAGCCCGACGAACTGAATTCTCTTGCCCAATCATCATCGACGAATACAAGCGAATCTCCCTCATGGACGATCTCGGGATACAGAAGTATCTGCAGGCTCTGCTGCTTCAGCTCATCGAACTGCTCTGCTCCGCAATTGAGCGCTTCACTGGAATGATAGAGCGAACTGACCGTCATGACATAGGAGATGCCACCGTTTTCCCAGACAGGCTTTGCAGAAGGCCTCATGCGATGTTTCTTCAAGCATCCCCGAATGCTGTCAATCAGCTCTCTAAGCATAGGAGAGATATCCGCTTCCCAATGCAGTAGGGCAGCATGGGAATGCTTTCGTTGCTGGCAATATTCAATTGCATAGTCATCATCGGTTATAGGGAATTCCTTGTCTTTGATCCAGAAAACTCCGATTCCCGGAGCAAAGATGTAGAGCCTGACGTCCTCAGATATCTCGAAACAAAGGCTGATGTTATGCGAAACAGACCTCAATACGCGCGAAATTTCGATCTCTTGATATGAGGCCAGAGTCTGGCGTATCTTTTCGATATCCTTTTCGCCCAAATCGAATCCGATGTCAAACGGGATACACCTATATGGGACAATGCAGTTGAGGGATTCCGTTGTATCAGCCATATCCACATCCAAAGTGTCTGTTGATACCAGATTGGCACTCTATTCATATCAGCCAATCAATGTAAAAAGGAGTCGCGGCAGCGTGCACCTCGCATAGCCCACGAGAGATACTGCTGGTCGGCGGCAGATACGGCCGCCACGTCCAGCCCCATCATCCCCATGACAGCGAATTCAGCGAGGGCACGCAGAGGAGACGTGAAGCTCCCATGGTCTCTAACGGCTTTCGTCTTCTTGTCTTTCCGGTCTGTCCTAATGAATATCCAAGTATCGTACACCTGCAGCTTCAGGAGAAACCGATGGCCAGTCGCAATATACACAGGAGATGCAAGAGCAGCGTTTCGATCAGCGGCAATGGCAGCAGATAGCATCGCAGCCGGCATAGAATCCACGGTATATCCCGTGGGGCAGACATCTATCGCATGAGGACCATGAATGCGCAGACCCTCAGCAGCGAAGATGGGCCTCCAATCGAAGACAGCATGTCCGGCGGCCCACTTGAAGCCCCATCAATGGAGAAGATGCTCTTGCATGCACGGGCCTAAATCTCTTCTCGCGCTTTGAGTAGGACAAGAACGGCGGATGCTTGAAGACAGCCATGCATGTATATGAGATTTTCCTCGAGAAGCCACATTACAGCATCCGGCATTTCGAAACAGAAAGAGGCTCTCAATAAGGCGCAATGGATGGCAGCTTCGGGCTTACGGTATATAAGAATGGGGTGCAAACCGGCACTGCCGAGGAACCTGAAGGAGTGGCAAAGCGCAGCTGCCTCCCTGGATTCCTCCCTCGCCTTCGATTGAGATGCAGACAGGAGCAGGAGGGATACCGCTGGATGCGAATGTCAGCCCGTCACAGGGCATTGCGGTTGCCGACTCGGCAAAGGAGTTCTCTACCATCACCAATGACAGAAAACCGCAACACCTCCCTCGAGACCATCAAGCTCATCGTGAAGATGAGCTATAGAATCGAGTGCGACTGAGCTCAGGGAGCAAGGCATAGGGCCTCATCCCATGACCTCACATAGCCTCAATGGAATCCAGCAATCCCAGGATTCCGTCTCCTTGGCAGCAGCCTCCATGCAGTCTGCTGCGGTGAAGAAGACATCCCCCCTCCCTCCTTCTACGCAGTAGCCAAGACTGAAAGGATCATGCGCATCATGATGCCCCTGCATCCACGCTCCCCCGCCTGGTGGTTCCCGCGTTCAAGGAGCTCGCCCTCCCGAACTTCGATGGCTCAATGGTCAATGACATGCAGAGCGCCTTCGACCTCGAAAACAACGGACCCTATAGGCGGCTCACCCAAACCCTCAAGGAAGTGCGGATCGGCCCCATTTCAGGCTAAGAGACGGTGAGGCCCCCTCCCCGCAGGGCGCAGAGGCCTCACCGGCAGATGGTGCTGTCCAGACGAGTCGCATGCAATGAAAGGAGATGAGATCGCCTATGCCGGACGTAGGAGCGAGATGGCGCTGGTGCCCGAAAGGAAGCTCTCGGAGCGGCTCTTCGGCAGGAGCCGGCATAAGCGATAGCGGAGGAATTGCGCAACAGCCACATATGGGCTGCACCTGCCTGAATCCCATCTGAATCTGTGCAAGAATCAGTTCTGCATCAACGAGGGTCAATCCCTAGAACGGCATCGGAGGCAGCCATGCGAAACCCCTTCATTGCTATCGCCGCATTCTTCTATAACCTGAAGGCATACTTCGGCTATGCCGTCCCCACACCCGACCTCATCGCCTACAAGGTCGCAAACAAGATCCTTGCGGAGAGTGGCCACTCCTTCCCCACCGAAGTGGTCGTGCATGTATCCGATGAGGCTTGGGAGAAGCGCTACAAGGGCCAGAAAAGGGATGCACGCGTTGTCCAGGGACTGGTCGAGGAGCGGCTCAAGAAGGTGTCTGGAACCAACGTCGCGCTTTCAGTCACCATCGAAGGCCCCAAAGATCCCTATGCCCAGAAGAGAAGCCCCTCAATGGATATCGAGCTCAAATGGACCGATGGGCCTTCGCTCAAGACCAAGCCAGAGGGGAACGGCACGGGCAAGATCTTCGATCCGACACGCATCCACATGGGGGAAGGGCCCACAGAGAAAGGCCCGCACCAGTCAGACGATTCCTCAAAGGATAAAACCCAGATCCCCATCCAGACGCCTGCCGGCGACAAGACACAGGTGATGACCGAGAGGCACCATGCCGTCACGTCGACTGCCTGGGTGGCGGCCCCCAACGGCAAATGCTATCGCATCCACGATGGCTCCACGATAGGAGCGCTCCGTGGAACGGACAAGGTCGCAGATGTGGCGCTTGCCAATGACGAGCGGCTGAAGTATGTCTCACGCCTCCAGGGCAGGTTCCACTTCGACGCTGCCTCCAGTACATGGAGCATCGAGTGCATCGGAAAGCGCACGATGGCAATCCTGGGGACGGACGAATCCATCAAGCTCCGGCATTCAGGCGATCCTGCCTTGCCGCTCTGCGACCTCGACCGAATCAAGCTCGATGCCAACGAGGACTACATGGTCAGGTTCTCCACCAGCAAGGAGGATTTAGCCGGACTGGCCGATGCGACCGAACGTCCCCGCAAGCCATTGCAGCGCTAGCCGTCTGCCAGCATCGATATCCTATCGAGCGGGCTGTCTGGATTAGAGGATCCAGGCAGCCCGCTTTTCCTTGGATTGGGCAGCGATGCGATGCAGGTGGTACGATACCCTCACCATCCCAGAAACGAGCTGCCGGAGAAAGACAAGAAGCTGTGGAAGTGCGCCATCATCTTTCCGGCGAGTGGAGGAATATCCATGTATGATCCCAAGCCGATAGACACAAGCGACGTCGTCCTGCCCGAGGAGCTCCTCGCCCTGACCGAGAGGATCGCGGAGAACACGCACGACATCTGGGCGGCTGGCCGGATCGCCGAGGGCTGGACCTACGGGGAGGTCAAGGACTCCGTGAAGAAGACCACCCCGCTCCTCGTCCCCTATGGCGAGCTCCCCGAGTCGGAGAAGGCCTACGACCGCAACACCTCGCTCGAGACCATCAAGCTCATCGTGAAGATGGGCTACCGGATCGAGCGCGACTGATCTCAAGCAGGCAGCCCTCACGGCCTCAGGCACTTCTCGAACCAATGGAGAGCGGATGCTGGCCTTGTCCCGCCTCGCATCTCGTCTTGATTGGCAGCATGGCGCAGCGAGCCTCCAGAGCTTTGCCATGCTGCGTTTGCCAGGCCTATGAATCCGGACGCACCCGGGCTGCTGCAAAGTCAATCGCATCAATCAGGGCAGAGCGGAGCGACCCATCCAGCCGGTCGATGACGGACCCGCGCAGATCTTCCGGAATTGGATAGACCGCCTCGGCAAAGCTGCCAGCGATGGCTGCAATCGTATCGCTGTCACCGCCTATCGATATGGCCTTGGAGAGGGTATCCGGGAAATCCTCCCCTTCGAGGAATGCCTCCATGGCCTGAGGCACGCTCCCCTGGCAGGAGGAGCTGAAGCGGTAGCTCTCCCGTATCTCATCCAGCGTAAAGCCGATCTGATAGCCGGCTGCATGGATATACGATGCAAACGCCTCTTTCCTGTCTGCGATGCTGCCTTCTGCATGGCGGAGGGTGAAGATGCCTCCCGCCACCGTCCGGGCCGCCCTGATTCCCTCGGGATGGCTATGCGTCACCGCAGCCAAAAGCTCGCCCAGGCGCTCTGCCTCGGCAAGCGAGCGTGCCACCCAGCCTGGATATGAGGCACGCATCGCAGCGCCATTCCCATAGCTGCCATAGGGCTGAGGGTCTTCGCTCAAGATCCACTGCATGAAATGGCCGCCATAGCCCGCATGGGGATACCTGCGGCCATATCCCTGCATGCTGTCCCGCACCGATGCGAAGATGACGTCTTCGCTCTCCTTGTCCCCCAGCCAGCTCTCGGGCACCTCCTCGAGGGCCTTCTCGATTCCTGCTGCGACCGCGATCGTCATCACGGTGTCATCCGTGAAACGCGCAAAGGGCGAGATGAGCTCGTCGGGCCCGAGGCAATGCTTGATGTTGTTATGCTCATAGACAGAGCCTGCCATATCGCCTGAGACCGCTCCCAGCATGGCGGTATGCATCCCATGCGCAGAGCGCCCGCCAGCAGCGCTCCAGCTGTCAGCGAACCATTTCCCGCTGCATAGATCGATTATCACGAACTGGCCATCGCCCACCTCGACCACGTCCACAGTCCCGCTCACGCCTGCGTCCCCATCCGCAAGATGATGGTTGGCAGTGCAGATACGCAGGCCGACCGATTCCAATTCCGGGTCGAGTCCCAGATCCGAAGAGAGCATGCCACGACCTTTCCCTTGTCCAGAGGCGGCAGCTGCAGGAGCGCTGCGGAAGCCGGTGCTATGCGTCCTTGCCGCAGGCACACTGCGCCGCCTCGTAGAGCTTTCCATGGGAGAAATAGTTGTAGGAGCGGCAGCCACCGGCACAGATGGGCCCATGGACGCATCCACGGCATCTGCCCGTCAGGTCATCCACCGTGAACCTGCGGTTGTAGGCGAAGGATTCCGGATCCGTCCATATGTCACGGAGCGAGCGCTCCCTGAGGTTCCCCTCGATAAAGAAGGGGTCGTACATCGACTCGCAGCCACGGACATTCCCCATGCTGTCGATGCCAATGGCAGTGAGCCCTGCTTCGCATCCCAGAAATGGCGTATAGCTGCCATATGAGCCACGCAGGCTGCCTTCGCTTCTCGACCAGTACCCGATGTTGTCAGCGATGCCTATCGCAAAGGGAGCCGTCGGATTGTGACTTTCCACGAACCCGATCACCTCGCCGAAATCGATCTTCGTCGAGAAGCCTCCATGGGCAGCGTTTCCCATGGGAGAGCACGCCTGCAGCTGCCATGCGCTGATATCGGTTCCCCGGAGCACCTCATACATCTCAGCCAGATGGCCCACGTTCCCGCTGTGCAGCGTGGTGATGACCGATACGCCAATCCCCTTGCCGGCCAGAGCCCCAATCGCCTGGATGGCACGGTCGAAGCTCCCTTCCTGCCGATAGCGGTCATGCACTTCGCGCGGTCCGTCAAGCGAGATGCCGACAGAATCCACCTGTGCCCTCTTCAACTGGCCGATGAGGGCATCGGAGATCAGGTAGCCGTTCGTGACGATCGCTGCCAACATCCCATGGTCCGCAACGGAAGCTGCGATATCCGCCCAGTCTGGACGCAGGAAGACCTCCCCGCCAATCAGGGAGACCCTGCGGCAGCCCAGGTCGGCAAGCTGCTCGACAACCTCAAGGCATTCTGCGGTATCAAGCTCGCCTGTGCGGGCCCGGCCAGCGCTGGAGCCTCAATAGCGGCATGAGAAGCAGCAGGCAAGGGTGATCTCCCAGACGCAGCTGCGGAGATGGTAGACCGGATCCATCGGCTCAGTCCCCTCGATGATGCTTCTTCCCGAACAGGATGTCGGGCGGCGCATAGACCACTTTCATCTTCATTATCTCCTCGATGGATGGTTCATCCGCATGGAGATGGGGATAGCCCTCCATCTTGCACCCGCATCGCGGGCACACCTCCGTTCCCTCGGGGAGCTCTGCCCCGCATCGAGGACAGCGCATGAGCCTGGGCCGCTCTTCAGCCTTGGACACAGCAGGCCTCCTTCTATCGCCGTCTGCAGCGCAGCGCTTCGAGGGCAGGGCACAGGGCTCTTGGCCCTCTGCCGAAATCGGCGCTGCTTGCAAGCAGGCTACCATGTCCGGCACGCAGCAGGGCCATAAGGAGAGGGCCAATCGGCGGAGGGAGGCGCATGCAATCATTCAGGTACATGAATATGCAGTGCCACGATGTAGTACCATGGTTCCAGAATCCGTGCATGGGGGCAAGCCGGACAGGACCTGCCGGGACTGGCAGCTTTCCGTTTTCGCCACTCTGGCCGCTGGAGATAGGAGTCCTCAAATGGACGACGCGTCAGACATCAGGCTGCCGTTCCCGAACTGGCGCTTGGTCAGAAAGCTTGGCAAGGGAGGCTATGGCACGGTCTGGGAGGCAGAGTGCCCCGATCTGGGCGGCCCACGGCGTGCGGCCATCAAGATCATGCATGCCTACAGCCAGAGCGAGGCCGAAGAGCTCCAGAACGAATACCTGATGATGAAAAGGCTCGCCGATGCCAGCCACGTGGTGAAGCCTGAAGAGGTGACGACGGTCCCGAGCGCAGCTGGCTACGACGTCTTCATCCGGATGGAGCTTCTCATCCCGCTGGAGAAGTGGCTCGAAGCCTGGGAGCAGCAGACAGGAGAGGGGGCGACAGAGCAGGTCATCATCAAGATCGCACGGGATATCGGCTCGGCCCTCTGGGCCTGCGAGCAGTCAGATCCTCCTATCATCCATCGTGACATCAAGCCCGCCAACATCATGGTATCGGTGATGGACAAGGACAGCCTGAGCGAAGACAGCCTGGATGACAACTGCTGCTTCAAGCTGGGAGACTTTGGCATCGCGCGGCTTCTGGTGCATACGCACGAGTACACGCAGATCGGGACGCCAAACTACTGCGCTCCGGAAATCGAATCGGGCAACGGCGGAGACTGCAGGTCGGACATCTATTCGCTTGGCAAGGTGATGCAGTGGCTCCTGTGCAAGAGCCAGACACGTCCCTTCAGCGAAACCACAGAAGAGCTTGGGGGCGAGCTCACCCTCTCCTCGATCATCGACAAAGCCTGCTCCTTCTTCCCGGAAGACCGCTATCAGTCTGCCGAAGAGCTCAACCGGGACCTGGACAATCTCAGGTTTGGCACAAGAGGCCAGAGGAGGCCTGCGCGCAGAGACGCCGACCCCAATGCAACGCCGACCGCTCCAACCAAGCTGAGGCCCATCCCCCACGATCGGGGCGAAGATGGGCAGAGCGGCAAGAAGCAGGACCGCAAGGACGCGGACAAGGGCCCGAGCACGCACAGCATCTCGAGGAGGGCCCTCCTGGGACTGGCTGCTGCATCGGCAATCGGACTTCTGCTGGCCAGCCAATCCTGCAGGAGCTGCACCGCCTCCGGACCCGACAGCAAGCCGCAGCGGGACGATACGTCGACGACCACTGACAACGATTCGGATGCAGCCACGGCAGAGGATGACACGTCGGAGACCACTTCAGATGAAACCGCTTCAGAAGACACTGCTTCCGCCCCAGACCGGAGCGTAGAGGGATGGACCATCGTCAACTACGATGGATACAAGACCAATCCTGTCGTCTCCGTTCTGGGCTCTGTCGCACGTGACGAAAACGATGCATGGGTCGCAATGAGGAGGAAGGACGGGAGCACCTATGTGTTCAGCCCGACTGGCTACCCTTCAGATTCGGCCAAGGAGGTAGAGACGTGGACAGGCATCCGCAAGATCGTCTCGCAAGGTTCGGTTGCCGTCGGGCTGAGAGATGGCACGACACCAGTCACCACGTATGACGCCCTGCAGAGTGCCTTCACAAAGGACGCTTCGACGTGGACGGATCTCGCAGATGCGACGTTTTCTGACAGCTACAGCGGATACAAGGTCTATGGTGCACGCCAGGATGGCTCTGTCTTCCGATATTCGACTGGCTCAAGGGAATATACCGAAATGCCAGACCTTGAATATGGCTCCCAGCAGGAGGAAGGCTACCAGAACGTCGCAGCTTTTGCCGAGCCCTACAGCTATCTCGTCCTCCATAGGGACGGCACCTGCTCCTGCCCATACCTCTATGCCGAGGACAACGTCGCCACCTGGACCGATGTCATACAGGTGGCAGACAACGCATCCCTCGTGCTCGGCGTGAGATCCGATGGCACCATGCTCACATCGATCGGCTCAAATCCCATGCAGGTCAATTACGATGCGGCAAGCATCATCTGGGGATGGACAGGGATCCGCAAGGTCGCCCTCGACTTTTCTTACTGTGTCGGCCTGAAGCAGGATGGCACGCTCGTGATGGCAACTTCCAAAGCCAAGGGGGTGGATACCCTCGGCATAAGCGATGTCGTGGATATCGCAGTCGTATTCAACTGCATCGTGGCCGTGCAATCCGATGGCACCATCCAATATGCCGACGCAAAAGACTGGGAATAGCGGCACCTTTGGCTTTGAGGCTGCGCGCGCCCACACCGTCTGTCCGGATCACTTCCCTGCCCTGCCCTGGAACTTGGGGTTCGCGCAATAGAGGAGATGGAGCCCCTTCAGGGTGAGCGCTTCGTCCACCTTCGCCTCATGGCGCATGGATGCCGCAAGAGATGCGGCCCCGTCCCCTGTCACGACGATGGGGGCAGCAGTGCCGAGCTCTGCCATCACCGCATCGAGGAGGCCATCCACACGGGCGATCTCGCCCAGGATGAGGCCTGACTGCATGGCCTCCTTCGTCGTGGTGCCGATGGCATGCGCGGGGACGGCAAGCTCGATCTCAGGCAGGCGTGCCGCCGCTCCCCTGAGGGCACGTGCCCCCAGAGCCACCCCAGGCGCGATGATGCCACCCAGGAAGGAGCCATCCTGCCCGATGGCCTCGATGTTGAGCGTCGTCCCGAAGTCGACCGCGATGGCAGGAGATCCCAGCAGGGCACGCGTCGCCACCGCATCGGCCAGGCGGTCGGGCCCGATCTCCGAGGGATCCTTGTAGGCAAGGCGCATGCCGCTCTTGAGGCCCGGCCCCACCACGAGCGGCTTGAGGCCGCTCGCCTTGGCAAGCCCTTCCCGCCAGCTCTCGGTGAGGCTTGGCACGACGCAGGAGAGGATGGTCCCGAAAGGGGCTTTGGCATCGATGCCGGCATCCTGGGCCAGAAGCGACAGGATCTGGAGCGTCTTCATCCGCGCCTCATCTGCCGAGAGCCGCTTCGGGGTCGTCGACTCGAACGTGCCCAAAGGCTCTGCCATCGCATCAGCGTCCCCTGCGAACAGCCCGAAGGAGGTCGAAGTGTTGCCGCAATCGATTGCCAGCACGAAGCCTGGAGCCTTTGTCTCCTGTTGCATTGCACATCCTCCTTGCCGGCTTTCAGCATGCTTTGGCCAATCTGTCTTCCTCCGCTATACTCTAGCTGTTCTGGTGGCGCCCCGTAACGTGGCGCCTGACGTAACCCGACCCTTCATCGAGGAAGGGCGGATATACTGCAAGGAGCATATATGAGCCAGAAACCTTCGTCCCCCTCATGGGCGGGACAGCTCACGCTGCGTGGAGCCCTCATCGGCTGCATCGGCTGCGTCATCATCACGGCATCATCGGTCTATACCGCGCTGCGCCTGGGAGCCCTCCCCTGGCCCATCGTCTTTGCTGCCGTCATCTCGCTCTTCTTCCTGAAGCTTCTGGGCAACACGAACCTGAACGAGGCCAATGTCACCCATACCATCATGTCTGCAGGCGCGATGGTGGCAGGAGGCCTTGCCTTCACGATTCCCGGTGCCTGGATGCTGGGGCTGGCCGATGAGATTGGCTGGGTCCAGATCTTCCTCGTCGCCCTCTCCGGCACCATCCTGGGCCTTGTCTGCACCGCGCTCATCCACGAGCACTTCATCGTCGACACCGACCTCGAATTCCCGACCGGCACCGCTGCGGCCCAGACGCTGCGTGCCACCGAAGCTGGCGGCAGGACCGGCCAGGTGCTCTTCGGCTCCATGGGCGCAGCCGGTCTCTATTCCATCCTGAGGGATGGGTTCGGCGTGCTCCCCACCATGCTTGCCGCCCTTCCTGTTCCCGGCGTCTCCTTCGGCATCTACAATTCCCCGATGATGCTCTCTGTCGGCTTCCTGGTCGGCTGGGTGCCGGTCCTCTTCTGGTTCGCCTCTGCCATCTTCGCGAACTTCGGCCTCATCGTCGGAGGCTCCACGGCGGGCCTCTGGGATGTGGCAACAGCGCAGGGCATCGTCTCCTCCCTCGGCATGGGCCTCATGATGGGCTCCGGCCTAGCCACGGTGATCAAGGACATCCTGCCCCAGATGGCAGGCATCGTGCATGGGCTGGGCACAGAGGCCAGAAGCGATACGGACAACCCCCACTCCCTGGTCTCGGGCAACCTCAGGTGCGATGCCGGCATCTTGGGGCTTGCGACGGCAGCAGTCGCCCTCCTCATCTGCTTCGCCTTGGGGCTTAGCCCCATCGCCGCCATCGCGATCGTGCTCCTCGCCTTTGTCGCCACCATCATGAGCGCGCAGTCCTGTGGCCAGACCGGCATCGACCCGATGGAGATCTTCGGCCTCATGGTCCTTCTGGCAGTCGCCGCCTTCTCCGATGCGACCCAGGTCCAGCTCTTCTTCGTGGCAGGCATCGTGGCGGTCGCCTGCGGCCTTGCCGGCGATGTTATGAACGACTTCAAGGCCGGATCGATCCTCGGCACCGACCCGAGAGCCCAGTGGCTGGGCCAAGCTCTGGGCGGCATCATCGGGGCCATCGTCGCTGCAGCCGTGATGGTGGCGCTCGTCTCCGCCTATGGGCCTGATGCGTTCGGGCCAGGCAGGGCCTTCGTCTCGGCCCAGGCATCGGTCGTCGCAGCGATGGTCTCAGGCATCCCGAGCGTCCCAGCCTTCGCAATCGGCCTGGGTGCCGGCATGGTCCTCTACTGGCTCGGCCTTCCTGCCATGCTGGTCGGCCTCGGGGTCTACCTCCCCTTCTACATGAGCTTCTCATCCTTCCTGGGAGCGGTCGTGAAGGTCATATACGATCGAGTCCGTGCAGCCAGAAGGAAGGGGCTTGCCCCCGACGAGGAGGCCGAAGCGGCAGCCAAGGACAATGAGGCAGGCCTTGTCGCGGCTTCAGGCGTCCTCGGCGGCGAATCCATTGTCGGTGTCCTCATCGCCTTCATATCGGTTGCGGCGGGGCTGGCAGCGTAAGCCGCCCACCATCGCTCCAGACGCTGTTTCATTTCAGTTACTTAACAATCAATTTCAGGCATCTGAAGCTATTATGTCCCCAAGGCGCAGAGGGGCGCCCGAAGGAGAGGAGCACACATGAGCGATGAATGCAAGTGCAAGAACTGCGAGTATGTCGACTCCAGCGAGACAGATGGCTACAAGTGGTATTGCAGCTGGTACCGGATCTATGTGGATCCGGACAAATGGCAGGAGTGCTCGCATTACCGCGAGTAGCTGAAAGTGCCGCTTCTTGATGGCTGATTCTAAGAGCCAGGCCCTTATCATCCGGGGCCTGGCTCTTTTCTCATGGCTCCCCCGCCATGCCCCGCGAAGGAAGCGCGATGAAGGGATGGAGGCACCGATGGATGCATTGCAACACCCGGGCAGGATGCCTCTCTTGATGAAAAGAGGGCATTCCCACAGCAACGTGGAAATGCCCTCTGCATGGTCTGCGTTCTCGCTTCGCGAATAGGCAGCTTATGCATCCTCGCCCAGGCGCCGCAGGAGGTCGAGAAGCTTCCTGAGCTCGTCGGGGCTCAGGTCGCTCACGCTGTCGGGCGCGCTCGACACATTCTTGAGGATATCCTTGTGGGCTTCGCGGAAATCCGTGACGGCCTCAAGCAGGAACCGGAGGGCGAGGTAGGTCTCGCGGCCAGCTGTTCCGGACGAGAGGATGGCATCGGTGTCGGCCATTACGTCGCCATTGCGCGACGAGACATAGAATTTGATCCAGCGGCGCTTCTCATTGAACTCGTTGCATGCCATCACGGCCGCAGCCTGCTTGTCGGGCAGAGGGGTCGCTGCCTCGGGGCACACCAGATGGACCATCTCTGCCGAGTCGCCATTTTCATCGAAGTCGGCGAAGAGCTCGACGGTGCCCACATTGGTATCCCATGCGATGCGGACGATGTTGTCCTTCTCGTCCCTGATCGAATACTTGATGCTTTCGGAATCCATGTATTTCTGGAATTCGTCACGGAACTGTTCTGCTGTTGCCATGCATCCTTCTTCCCACGGGTCCTGGATGGTGCCTTGTGGCCGAGCTTCGCCGCGCAGGCGATGATGCTCTGTCTTGAGTATAGAAAAGCATGTAGTATCATGAAGCCGTTTAACGCACTTTCAGATTTCTGGACTCAAACTGTCGGCAGATGGTATATGTCACCATCCCAGCAAGGAGGCCAACATGTCGCTTGAGGACGAGATTGCCGCGCTGCTTGCAGGCAGCGCTGGCCCGAAGCCGCCCGATGACTCCAAGAGCCAGCCAAGCCAAGATTCCACCATCGAGGATGACCTCCATAAGTCGCTTTCGGCCCAAGGCAGGTCTCCCCTCTCCCAGGAGGAGATAGCGCAGCGCATCGCAGCCTTTTCCCAGAAATGGTCCGGAAAGGCAGAGGGCACTGCAGCATTCAACCTGCTGCTCTCCCCCTATGAGAATGACTTCTCCGGCATGGTCAGGACGGGCGACACGAAGGCAGCCGACGGGCTTGTCCAGGACATCTACGAGATCCTGGGTGCCGAAGGCAAGGTCGACAGCCTGAAGAAGCTCTCCTTCGCAGATCTTTTCAGCTCCCTCATGGACAGCGCCGGCGATAGCGAGCCATTCCCCCAGCGGACGCTGGTCGTGCTCACCTCGCCTGAGCAGCTCGGCAATATCCCCGACCAGCTGCTCAAGATCGTCTCCGGCGAAGTCTTCGACAAGATGGCGCACATCGTCGATGGACGCTACATCCTAGTGGTCGGGACCGAGGAGGCGCTCGATGCCTTCCTGGGCTGCAACCGCAGCCTCCGCTTCCTCTTCGGCGAGCACATCATCGCCCTTGCGTCCGAGGATGCTGCCAAGCCTGGGGACATCGACACCGAGACCCCCTATGCTGCGTTCCTCGAGTGCGTGGCTCCTGAGCTTGCCGCCCAGATCGACGATGACTTCAAGGGCCGCTTCGAGCACTTCGTGCGCCGCAATGCACGCGACCTGCCCTTCAAGGGACGCGAACTCGGCGACTATCTTGCCAAGCAGTGCAATGCCTCGAACACGCTCACGCTCCCTGCCGGGCGCAGCTTCAATGCTGCCCAGGCCGAGCTCGACGCTATGATCGGGCTCGGGTCGGTCAAGAGGGCCATGCACGATATCGCGAAGTATGCGGTCATCTACGGCGAGGACAAGAACCGGGGGCTCAACCCTCCCGAAGAGAAGTTCCACATGATCTTCTCCGGCCCTCCGGGAACCGGCAAGACGACGGTCGCGAAGCTCGTCGCCCCCATCCTCTATGAGGCAGGCATCATCTCATCCGCGAAATATACGCGGGCAGACGCCGACAAGCTGGTGAACCCCGCCATCGGCGGCACCTCCATCAAGACGAGGGAGGTCATCGACAAGGCCAAGGGCGGCGTCCTCTTCATCGATGAGGCATACGTGCTTGCGGGGACCAAGGACCACGACAACCCCAACGGCGCCGATGCCATCGCTGCGCTCCTCACCGCGATGGAAGAGGAAGACATCGTGATCATCCTCGCCGGATACCGCGACGAGATGGAAGCCCTGGTCAAATCCAACCCCGGCTTCAAGTCGCGCATCAGCTTCACCCTGGATTTCGAGGCATTCACTCCCGCCGAGCTGATGCAGGTCTTCGACAAGCTCGTGCAGGATGCCGGATTCACGAAGGGCGAAGGTGTCGATGCCGCCATCGAGGACCTCATCGGCTTCTTCTCCCCCCAGCGCAACTTCGGCAACGCCCGCTTCATGAGGAGCGTCTTCCACAAGGCCTATATCAACCGTGCCGTCAGGCTCTTCGAGGCTCCGGATGACACGCAGGCAAGCGCTGTCGATGTGATCGAAGCGGAGGACATCCCGACCATCACCCAGATGATGGATTACGAGAAGACGGACGGGACGACGGCACAATCAGAGATCGACAATCTCGTCGGACTCGATGAGGTGAAGAAGAAGCTCAGGGAATTCAGCACCTTCGTCCGCTATCGCGAGGAGGCCCGCCGCCAGGGGCTCAAGAGCCCGAAGCAGACGATGCACATGGTCTTCTCCGGCAATCCTGGCACCGGCAAGACGACCGTCGCCCGCATCGTCGCGAAGGTCCTCTTCGAGAACGGCGTCACGGCGACGCCCCGGTTCACGGAAGTCAGCGCGCAGAACCTGATCGGCCGCTATGTCGGAGAGACCGGCGGCAAGACCAAGACCGTGCTCGAGAATGCCATCGGAGGCGTCCTCTTCATCGATGAGGCCTATGCCCTCTCGTACAACAGCGAATTCGGGCAGGATGCCATCGCCGAGATCGTGAAGTTCATGGAGGACTACCGCGACCAGTCTGTCATCATCTTCGCAGGCTACAGCGACGAGATGGAAGAGCTCCTCAAGCTGAACCCTGGCCTGGCGAGCCGCATCGGCTTCCAGTTCCAGTTCAAGGACTACGACGCCGAAGAGCTGCTCGAGATCTTCAAGCGCAAGATGGCTGGCATGGGCTATGCGTGCACCCCGGCTGCGCTCGCCTCAGCCGAAGGCATCTGCAAGTACTTCCACAACGTCGAGAACTTCGGCAACGGCCGCTTCGTCGACAAGCTTGCGCAGGAAGTGCTCCTCAAGCATGCAGAGCGCTACCAGTCTGGCGCCATCGCGACGATCGACGAAGAGGACATCCCCTCCAAGGAGGAGATGTGCAAGACCATCTCGCTGCCTGTCCGCGAGCCCTCCCCCGACAACCGCGACCAGAAGCGTGTCGCCGTGCATGAGATGGGCCATGCGATCGTCGGCCTCGACCTCATGGGCATGCTGGATATCAAGACGGTCACGATTGAGGAGGAGGCAACGGGCACCCTCGGCTACGTCGAGTACGAGCAGAATGCCTTCTCTGGCCTCCAGACACGCAAGTCCCTGCTCTCGCGCATGGCCATCTGCATGGGCGGCATGGCGGCAGAGCGCCTGTTCCTCGGCGACTACTCCGCAGGCAATTCGAGCGACCTCGAGAAGGCCACCAACATCGCGCTTGCCTGTGCTGTGAAGTACGGGATGACGGACGCAGGATACATGAGCTACGACCTCTCATCCCGGCAAGGCTCCCACCTGCCCGACATCGCTTCCATGCCGGAAGAGGTGCGCACCGCTGCCAAGAACATGCTCAGCGAGGCAGAGAAGCTCGCAGAAGAGGCGCTGGAGCGCAACCGCGAATGCCATGCGCAGTTCGTAGAGCGCCTTCTCGCGAAGAGCACGATCTCCGGCAAGGAGCTTCTGGCAATGTGGGAAGAGGCCCATCAGTAGCGGTCGTTGAGCCTTCGATTCCTTGGGGCCGGCTGGTGCAGGATGCCTGCATCGGCCGGCCCTTCCTTCTGCCTATGCCATCCCCCATTCACGGAATCGCCCTTTATGGAATCTGAATGCTCTGGCATAGTCTGCCTCAAGCAGCCAGGGCGGCAGGCAGGAAGCGCGTCTGCCGATTCTGGGGCCTGCCTGCAAGACCCATTGTCCACGAGGGCATGAGACCGGAGGTACCGCATGGCAAAGAGGAAATGCTTTGTGATTGGTCCCATCGGCGAGAAGGACAGCGACATCCGCCTGAATGCGGACACGCTCCTGCACCATGTGATCGAGCCAGCGCTCGAGCCTTTCAACATGATCGTCTATCGGGGCGACCACCGCGCAGAATCGAACGAGATCGACGAGGATGTCATCACATCGGTGCGCAAGGCAGATATCTGCATCGTCGACCTGACAGGCCTCAATCCCAATGTCATGTATGAGTTCGGAAGGCGCGAGGAGAGCGGGAAGCCCTTCATCCTGCTGAAGGCCAAGGGGCAGAAGCTCCCCGTCGACCTCCAGAACAAGCGCTGCATCGAATATGATTTCACGCTCCAGAACCAGATCGCCCTGATGGACAGCATCGCAGACACGAAGCAGCAAATCCGGAACTTCATGCAGGCACAGGTGGACAATGAGTTTGCAGGAGATGAGACGATCCCATCCCTGAAGCACATCGGCGAGCAGCTGGACAAGATCAGCCGCAAGCTGGACCGGCTGGCACAGCATGGCCCTGTCCCATCAGGTGGTTCCCATAGCGATGATGGAGGAGAGCTGCCTCCTGGTCTTGACCCCATCATCGCATTCGCGATGGGGATCAATCAGAACGATATCCCCTTGGCTGAGGCGGCCATGATGCTCCTGCAGCAGAGGATGAGCCATCTCCCCTTCCTCGACAAGGTCGTCGAGATTGCCGCAGCGAAAGGGTCGCAGAAGGCCGGAGAGATGCTGATCGACTGCGCACAGGAGTTCATGGACTCCGACATGCCATTCGAGAAGAAGATCGAATACCTCGGCTGCATGATCACCTACGCCGGCCCTCGCGACGAGGAAGGGCGCATCCTGGAGCTTGCCGAGCACATCTCGGACGAGCTCACAGCCGAGATCGAGATGGCAGGCGAAACAGTCTCAGAAGAGGATGTGGCACAGCTCCACAACCAGATGAACCGGCTGTATTACGGCATGTACGGGAATACGCATGACCCAGACTGGCTCGAGAAGGCCCGCCGTGAGATCAATCTCGCTATCCAGCACGATCCCAGCGAAAGCTCCTATTACTACAACCGTGCCGGCACCCTGATGGCTCTGCATGATGCGACAGGGCAAGAGGAGGGCGAGCTTCTGCAGCAGGCGGCGGAGGATATGAGGAGCTGTCTGCAGCTGGAAGAGGAGCCGGACTCCGATCATCTCCGGCAGGCCTATAGGCTGTTCCACAGGCTGGACATGCCCGAAGCGAATCAGGTCATGGATGAGATCGAGGAGCAGTTCCCTGCGTTGGCCAGATTCCTCAAGAAGAACCCTGATTGATGCCATTGTGGCAAGAGGCGGGGCCACGCCAGCGCTGGCACAGGCAGCTTCCGGGTAACCCGCTTATCCCAGGAAGCTGCCTGCTTGCCGCATGGTCGCATGCGGGGGTGTGGAAGGGGCCAGCGCCGCTTGCCGACAGACAAGACCGTCTGGCTCCGATGATTCAAAAGAGGACACCTCGCCGCAATACCATTCTGCTCCCCGGGCGCTGTCCGAGCCAGCCGCAATCCTCATGGAAGGGAGCACCACATGAACGGGAACCAGCTTCCAGAAGACGGAACAGAGGATGAAAAGATCGGTGCATCAGGCACCTGCGGCGTGGGCTGCATCTGGTCGCTCAGCCCGAATGGCACCCTCACAATCTCTCCGGCAGACGGGATATCGGGAACCATGGCGGAGCTGCCAGATTCTGTGAAGCACAAGGCAAAGGCCCTTGTCATCGCGCAGGGCACGAAGGCGCCGCAGGATGCCTCTGGTCTCTTCGCCGGGCTGGAGGCATCCTCCATCGATGTGGGAGCCCTCGATGTCTCCGGCACCAAGAACATGTTCGGAATGTTCCGGGACTGCGCATTCCTCACAGATCTTGCCAGCCTCTCTGCCTGGGATACCTCGCAGGTGGAGAGCATGGACTATATGTTCCAGGGCTGCGCGGGGATCCATGATCTTCCATCCCTCTCTGCCTGGGACACTTCCCACGTCGAATCCATGAGCGGCATGTTCAATCGCTGCACGGCGCTCACAGACCTCTCTGGGCTTGCCTCCTGGGACATCTCGGGAGTGGATGACATGGCCTTCATGTTTGAAGGATGTGCATCCCTCTTCGACCTTTCCGGCATCTCCTCGTGGGACACTTCCCACGTGGAGAGCATGCACTCCCTGTTTGAAGGATGCACATCCCTTGCCGATATCTCTGGCCTCTCTGGCTGGGACACATCCGAGGTCGAGGACATGGGCGGCATGTTCTGGGGCTGCGCGTCTCTCACCGATCTCTCCGGCCTTTCCACGTGGGACACCTCCCAGGCACAGGAGATGGATTGCATGTTCTGGGGCTGCGATGCTCTCAGGGACCTCTCGCCGCTCTCCTTGTGGGATGTCTCTGGAGCAACGAACCTGAGCGACATGTTCCATGGCTGCACATCCCTTGAAGGCCTCTCTCCCCTCTCCTTGTGGAATGTCTCCCATGTGACGGATATGAGCGGCATGTTCTCTGGATGCACATGGCCTGCTGATGCCGGGGCGCTTGAAGCATGGAATCCACCGGAGGATGTCTACGCATATGGCATGCTCCCGTCTGGAAGTGCAGCCCCCTCATGGCTGGGACAGCCGGGCAACATCGCTGGATGCGCATCGGGCTCCTTGGACATGGGCTGTGTCTGGACGCTTGGCGAAGACGGCCTTCTCACCATCTCTCCAGCTGATGGAATATCGGGGACCATGACGCGCCTGCCCACCCGCCTGATACCAGCCGTGAAGAGGATCGCCATTGCTCCGGGTGTGAAGGCACCCCTCGATGCCAGCCGCCTTTTCGCCGGCCTGGAGATCGTCTCCATCGATGCAGCGCACCTCGATCTTTCTGGCACCTGCACTATGAACGAGATGTTTGCAGGCTGCGCCTCTCTCACGGAGCTTTCCGGACTCTCCTGCTGGCACACCTCCCGGGTGTTCTCCATGGGCTGGATGTTCTCTGGCTGCACGTCGCTTGCCGACCTCTCCTCCCTCGCCTCCTGGGACACCTCCCAGATAACATGCCTGTGCTGGATGTTCCAGGACTGCACATCCCTCACCGATCTCTCTCATCTCGCCTCATGGGACATTTCCCAGACAGAGGACATGAGCCGCATGTTCTGGGGCTGCACATCGCTTTCAGATGCCATGGCGCTCAAAGACTGGAAGGTGCAGAAGGATGCCTGCACCATGAACATGTTTCCGCCAGCATGCGTGGCTCCCTCATGGCAGGGGCAGAGCGGCTCTCCGAGCTGGATGCTCGAAACCCTCCGCTGAACCATCCCCTGCTGCCATATGCACCCATTCCGTGCCAGGCGAACGCCCATGGCCCCTTCCGCCACCTCTCAAGCGCAAGGTCCAAGCTTGCCTCTCCTGCCCTGCAGAAGCGCACGGAGGCACCCTGTCATTCCATTGTCCTGCCAGCGCTGTCCGTTCCAGCGCTGCTGCGCCACCTCGGGAGTCCCCATCACCCCGGCTTCGGGGCCTTGCCTGACCGGGGCCACGCTCGGCAGGATAGGGCAGACAGTGGAGCCTATTTCATGAAGCAGCATGGCACGGTGCACATCGCATTCGGCAACAGCGCCGCAACCACCCTTGCATCCATAAAGACGCTTTCTGCAGCGACAGACTTCTACCGGCTTGCCAAGCACGACAAGAACCTCCGCCACTACGTATACATACTCCCCGCCACGGCAGAGGGACGCATCGACTATTCGCGTGCCATCAACCTCACGGCCCGCTTCTTCAGGGACGAATAGCGCAGCTTGGCAGTGCAGCCAGATGTGGCGCAGGCACAGGAACGTGGCTGCATCAGCCAGCAGGCTCCGTCCTAGCGCTGCCTGCTGAAGGGGTCCTCCCCCTTCGCGAAGAGCTCGATCATCCAGTTTGTCATGCTCGACGTGTCCTCATGCTCTTTCGGGAGGTCGCGCCGCTCGATCCATTCGGCGAGCTTGAGCTCGCCGTGGTCGACCTTGAGATCGACCGGGCCATCGAGCCTCGCGAAGTAGCCGACGAGCAGCGTATCGGTAAAGGACCAGGGCTGGTTCGTGACATAGGTGAGGTCCTTCACGTGCAGGCCGACCTCCTCCATGATCTCGCGCCTGCAGCACTCCTCCAGGGTCTCGCCCACCTCGGTATAGCCCGCCACCAGGGCATAGTGCTTGATCGGCCGGCCAGCATACTTCGTGAGCAGCAGCCGCTCCCCATCCACGATCGCGACGATCACGCCGATGTTGATGCGGGGATAGACGATGTTGCCGCAGGCAGGGCAGACGAGCTCGCGCGAGCGGGGCGCATGCACCAGAGGCGTCGCGCAGACGCCGCAGTAGCGGTTGTGCTGCCGCCAGTCCCAGAGCTGGAATCCTGTCACGGCCGCAAAGGCGAGGTAGCGGGGCATGAAGAAGCGGCAGGACGAGATGGAGAGATACTGGAAGGGCTCACGCGCCTCGACGAGGACATCCACCGCGAGGAAGAAGCGCTCCTCGTCGATCGAGAAGAGATAGACCGTCTGGGGAGCCTTGGCATAGTCCTTGAGGCGAGGCAGGACGAGCCTCCCCTCCACCTCGGCAGCAAGCATCCCATTGCCCCGGACCCGGTTTGCGTCCGCTCCCCGGAATGTGGCATTGGCAGCATAATGGAGGACATAGTCATCGGGGCCTGGCGCTGCGGCCTGGTAATGGTTATCGAAACGGCGTGGTGCGATCTCCTGGATCATGGAATGCCTCCTCGTGCATGCCTGGACACCCAACAGGATAGCAGAGCCGCCCCCTCTCCCCTCGCTATCAGTTCACGGACACATTCCGCAGCCAGAAGGCAGAGCAGCTGAGGGCGCTTCTGCTACGATGTGCCCATGAGATACTTCACCGCAGATCTGCACATAGGGGACAAGGCCATCGCGCGCTGGCGCCAGTTCGCACGCGTGGAGGAGCATGATGCGGTGCTGCTCGATGCAATCAACCGGACCGTCGGAGCCGAGGACGAGCTCTGGATCCTGGGCGATGCCTGCCGGCCCAACGTGGCCTCGGTGAAAGCTGTGCGCCACGCTATCGCCTGCGAGCATGTCTCCATCATCGTCGGCAACCACGACGAGAGGAGCAAGTTTCTGACCTGCGGCGGATTCGAGACCGTCGACTATTACGCCGAGATCGGCAAGGTGGCACGCGACGGCTACAAGCTCTGCCTCAGCCATTATCCGATGCTCGACTGGAACCGGGCCATACACGGATCATACATGCTCCATGGACACATCCATTCGCTGCCGCAAGAGCCAGGTCCCGTGCCTGATGTGGAGCATGGCGGGATGGGCATGCGCGGCTACAACGAGTGGTGCCGGGCACAGGGCAGGCGGCGCTTCGATGTGGGGGTCGATGCCTGTGGCTATGCGCCTGTGAGCATCGACCAGATCATCGCATTCTTCGGCTGAGCTGTTGCCCGGCGGCTAGACGAGCCCCGGCACGAGCGCCAGCAGCGGATAGACGACGATGGGGAGGAAGGCTGCCGGCAGGAAGTTCGCGACCTTGATGTCGGTGATCTTCATCATGTTGAAGCCGATGGCAAGAAGCAGGAGCGACCCTGTGACGAGCATCTGATCCACGACCGCATCGGAGAGGAGCGGCTGGAGGGCGCCTGCGCCGGCTGTGAGGATCGCCTCATAGGCAAGCACGCAGATGCCCGAGGCGACGACCCCTGCCCCCATCGTGGCGCCCATGAGCATCGTGACGATGCAGTCGATCAGGGACTTCGCATAGAGCGTCGCAGCATCGCCCTCGAGCCCTGCCTCGAGCGACCCCACGATCGCCATCGATCCCACGCAGATGAAGAGCGTGGCATTCACGAAGCCACGGGCAAAGGACGGCTCTGCCGCCTTCTGCTCCGCTGTGGCAGCTGGCCCCAGCCGCCTCTGCACCCAGGCGCCGAAGCGCCCTACGAGTCCATCAATATCGATCGCGTGGCCTATCACGCCTCCGATCGCCATGCAGATCGTGATCGTGACGACAGACCCTGCCCCCATCATGCCCTGTATGCCGACAAGAAGGACGCAGAGCCCCATCCCCATCATCAGGAAATCGCCAAGCTCCTCGGAGATGCGCTTCCGGAAGATGAGGCCCAAAAGCCCTCCTGCCGAGGCAGCCACCCCATTCACGAGGGCGCCGAGCAGGTTCATGCATCCTCCCCGTGCTCGATGGGCTCGCCTGGAATGGCACCGAGGCGCACGCAGGCATTCCAGATGCCATCGTGGTCCACATCGTCCGTCACGTAATCGGCGAATTCCTTCACTTCCGGGTTGCCATTGCCCATCGCGATGGAAGTGCCGACGACCCCGAACATCTCGAGGTCGTTGCCGCCGTCGCCGAAGGCCAAGGCATGCTCGGGCGGGATATCGTAGTGCCTGAGCATCCGTGCGACGGCACGTGCCTTGCCGCCACCAAGCGGGAAGGCATCCACGAAGTTCGGGCTCCAGCGGGTGAGCTTCAGATGCTTCGTGTTCTTCGTCACGATGTCGGTCTTGCCGGGCGGCAGGAAGATGTTGAGCTGGATGATGTCCTCATCGAGTGCCTGGCTGACATCCTCGGTCGGCATATCGATATTGGCGGCGGCGAAGGCATTCTCGAGAAGCTCGTCGCGCCCGCTTGTATAGCAGTGCGTTCCCGTCATGAATGCGCAGTTGTAGAGGCCCTGGTGGACCTGGTCCACGACGGTCGCGATGTCCTCTTTGTCGATGGCCTGCTGGTATATCACCCCATCGCGGTTCAGGATGAACTGGCCATTGAAGAGGATGAAGGCCTCCATATCGGTGATATCGATCATATCGACCTGATAGGGAGGGCGTCCGGTCGCAAGGAAGCACTTGACGCCTGCCTCCTTGAGTTCGTGGAGGGCACGCTTCGTCGACTCGGGGATCGTGTGGGTCTTGAAAGACAGCAGCGTGCCATCCGCATCGAAGAAGGCAGCCTCGATAGGCTGCGTATGGGTCCAGCTGGGCATGGGCGGCTCCTCGGGAAGAGATCAGGCAGGAAAGATTGTCCTTCTGATATTACGACTGGCGGACGAGGAGCGCCCCATGGCCGCCGAGAATCTGCCAAACTCCCGGGCCAAGGAGGCGGATCAGGTATTTGCGCTCCGTCCGGGCAAGGTCGGGGTCGGCATCCACCCGGGTGAGGAGATAGGGGGCAAGGCGGTTGAACTCCGACTGGGGCCTTGTCTCCCCGTGGACATTGATCAGGATGTCGCCCGAGATGCAGATGCCCTGCCTCCGGTCGATGAGGACGGTCTCCCCCTTCACGTGCCCGCCCTTCCCCTCATAGACCTCGAAGGAGAAGGGGGCGAAATCGAGGGTGACGGGCGCCCCTGCCGCATCGTAGCAGCGTGCGATGGGGTCGGGGTCGTCTGCCCTGCGGGCGCCCAGGCTCGAGAAGCCATCGAGCGCAGGCGGCTCGTAGCGGCTGAAGAGGTTCGCAAGGCGCGAATAGGCAAGACCACGCGGCTCCTGCTCGCGCCAGTCGGGAAGCCCTGCGGCCTGCCTGCGGTAGTTCTCGATCACGCCGTCGGAGGCAAAGGCCCGGCCGAAAAGGCCAATCGAGCCGGAGTGGTCGGCATCGCCGTGCGAGAGGACGAGCGTTCCTGCGCCCGGCTTCCAGGTGGGATAGAGACCCTGGATCGCACCTCTGAGCTCCTCGCGGTAGAGGGCAAAGCCGGTGTCGGCGAAAAGGAGCCCCTCCTCGCCTTCGAGGATCCAGGTGTCAGAGCCGCAGGGCGGCTCGATGAGGGAGCCATGCGCCCCTCCCGGCGTCTCGAAATGTGAGATCCGCGCCGCTGCTGCATAGGCGTCTCCGCGGTATCGCTGCGTCGTCTCGGCGAACTGCCTCACATAGTCGAACGGCTTGTAGGGGTCAGTCGTCGTGGTCTCGAGCACCTGCACGAGCCGGTTCGCATTCACCATCACGCGCTTCTCCTCAGGCTTGGTGAGCCCGCAGATCCTCGAGACCTCGCGGGCGAAGCTGAGGTAGAAGAGCGAATTGTCGATCAGGAACCCCTCGTGCCGGAACGGGAGCTGGCGGCAGGGGCAGATCTTCTGGACCTCGTCCATGAAGACCTCGAGACGGGCAGGATCGTCCACATAGACGCCGGCACGCACGACCTCGGCGCCCGGGCCTTCCGGCTCATCACCCAGAGGATGGAGCGCCTCCCCGACATGGTAGTCGGCAGCACGGGCATTGATATAGCTGAGCGAGAAGCCGTAGCGTGCGACAAGCTCCAGGAAGGGGACGAGCGAGCCCTCCGCATCAGGCAGCGTGAACTCGAGCAGCACGACCTTCCCCATGAGGCGCTGGCCAGGAAGGAGGCCTGCCGCGCGGAGGTCCTCCTCCACCCGGTCGAGCGCCCCTGCCTCCCCCTCCGCATCGACGAAGACGGTATGGATGTCAATCACCTTGTTGTAGCTCAGGCGCTTCACGTCGAGGCCACGCGCCGCAAAGAGGCGGGCAGCCTCCAGGAAGGCGCCAGGCCGGTCGTCGAGCACAAGGACATAGGATCGGTGCATATTGCTCAAGCCCCTTCCCTGATCGGGCTACAGGCGGTAGGAGGTGCCTGCCCCCAGAAGGCCTTCCTCCTGGGCACCCAGCCCATCGCTCTTCTTGAGGGTGCGCTGGTTCACCCATGACTGCTTCCAGCCATAGGAGAGATGCGGCACCGGCGGGCATTCGAGTGTCGTGTAGCCGTAGGCATTCACGACACGCGTGCCTGAGGGCAGCTCACGCTCACGCCGGAAATCCGCGATATAGTTCGCATGCACATGCCCATGGATATGGTAGTACGGGTGCCAGCGCTCGACCAAGCTGCCGAAGCATGCGAAGCCCTGGTGGGGCAGGTCGTCGAGGTCGCCCACGCCGCGCTGCGGTGCATGGGTGAGCAGGATATCGAAGCCTCCAAGGAGCCTGATCTGGGGCTGGAGCCGGCGGATCTGGCGTGCCATCTGCTTCTCGGTATACATGTAGCGTCCCTCGCGGTAGCGCCTGGATCCGGGAAGGCCGACAATCCTCAGGCCCTGGTAGACATAGAGGGCATCATCGATGCAGATGCAGCCGCCTGGCTCCTTCCTGCCATAGCCCCCATCGTGGTTCCCATGCACATAGAGCACGGGCTTGTTGAGCATCGTGACGATGAACTCGAGGTAGTCCGGATCGAGGTCTCCTGCAGCCAGCACAAGGTCGATGTCTGCAAAGCGCTTCGCATTGAAGCCCTCCCAGAGGAGCCGCTCCTCCACATCGGCAATCGCCAGGATCTTCATCGGGACTCATCCCCCTTCGCAGCCGAAGGGATGTCGGGCAGGGCGCTCTCAGCAGGCTTCCAGCCTTCCGGGAGCCTGCCCTCGATGTTCTGGCAGAGCCAGTCGATCGAGACGATCTGCGCTGCCGTCAGGTCATCCCCTGCAAGCGCGCTTCCATCCTGGCGGACGATGGCGCCCGTGAAGGGCTTGAGCGTGCCAGCCTTGATATTTTGGGTGAGCAGGCCCACGAGCCTCCGCGATGCAGTGGGGAGCTTCGGCGAGAGCGCAAGCGAGATCACGCCCGAAGAGAGGCCATACCAGTAGCTCATCGCCTGGCCGCCCGCCACATTCTTCGGCAGCTCCACCTGCTCGCTCCCATCCTGGAATGCCTGGGGAAGCGCCCCTTGGAGGAGGCTCTTCAGGATCAGCTCGTAGTAGCGTCCCCACATCCATTGGGGTGCCGCAAGCTTCTCGACCTTTCCCTGGTCGAGCGTATAGAGCCCATAGGCAGATGGCTCGTCTGCTGGCGGCGTCATATCGTTGCCAGAGATGAGCGGCTTGCCCGTCCAGGGGCCGAGCTGCGTGAAGGCCTGCGCCGCATCCTCGCCCCGCCTGCTCCAGGAGAGCAGGATCTTCGCCCTCGGATCGATCAGGCTCGCACCGAGCGCGAAGGCATCGATCTCGGCGACGGTCCCGAAGACGGGGACATGGGCATGGTAGATGATCCGGTGATCTTCTGAGAGGCTTGCCGCAAGGGCGCCCAGGATGTATTTCGCCTCATACATCCTGCCATAGTAGGAGCGCACGACCTGATGTGGCAGGGTGATCGAGCAGTTCAGGAATTGCACACCGGGATGGTTCACGGCCTCCTTCACGGTCGCCTGCATGAGGACCGGCGAAGTCGTGAAGATGACCTGGGCCCCCTGCGAGCAGGCATCCTGGATGGCAGCTGCAACCTGCTCCTCGGTCGCGCATCCCTCATAGGCACGGGTCTCGATGATGCCGGAGAGCTTCTCCGCCACCTCCTTGCGCCCTTCCTCATGTGCCCTTGTCCATTCAGAGGTCTCAGATCTCCCCTCGTGGATGAAGGCACAGACGAGCGGCTTGGCAGAGGCCTGGGGAAGGCGGCTCAGCACCGAGGAGAGGATGCCCGACGATGCCGTCTTCGGCTCGTCGACGAGGACGACCTTCTCCTCCTCATCCTCCTCGGAGCTCCCTCCCTGGAAGGCAAGCTCGTCCCAGATCCTGTGCAGGCGGTCGAGCACGATCGAGGAGGGCGTCTCGAGCAGCTGGTCCTGCCCGAAGAAGCCGAGATAGATGAGGAGGGCATCGGAGGGGGTGATATCGAGATGGCTGCCACCAGCACGGCGGAACATCTCCTCGAAGAAATAGTAGGTGGAGCGCAGGCGCCTCACCACCTCTGGCGGCCACGGATGCTCGAGGTCCTGTCCCAGATAGCTGGCGAGCTTCGCATAGGAGCCGGGACGCGAGAAGTCGATCTCGTAGAGCCTTGCCACATCCCAGAAGTGCTCGAACTCCTCGTAGACGCGCAGCTCCTCCTCATCTGCCTCCTTGGGGATGAGGCGGATGACCTCAGCCTCGATCGAGCGCCCGCCCAGGTACTTGAGGACCGAGGTGCGCTTGTTGCCTTCGAGGACATAGAAGCGGTGGAGGAACTCATAGGCCTTGATCGGGTCGCGGAAGCCTTCCGTGACCTGGATCTCGTAGAGGTTCGACCATTTCTGGGCGAACTCCGTCTGGGGGCCGAGCAGCGGCATGAAGGTGCGCGAGAAGGCGACCTGCCGGCCTTCGGTCCTCGTGCCGATGACCTGGTCGAGCGGTATCTCGAAGGTCCCGAGGCACTTCTCGCCCGCGAAGGCATCATCGCCCATCACGCTATCGAGCGCCATCAGATAGGGATGGTGGCCTTCCGCCATCGCATGTTTGCAGTCATGTTCGCCCTGCTTCAGGGCCTTCCGGTAGTTCTCGTCCATGAGAAGAACGCTCCTTATCCTGCTCCACGAAGCCCTTCCATCATAGGGGTTCCAGCCCCTCTTTGCTCGAGGCAGACTCTCTCCCTCCCCATCAAATCCCCATTACGGCAGCAGCCTTCATCCTGTCATCGTGTCAGCATCTGCGATACCCTAGAGCCAGAAGATGCGAACGAAAGGATGTTTCTGCATGTCCAGCACTGTCTGCGCCTCGCCGGAAGCCCACGCAAAGCTCGAGGAGCTGAAGGCCTATCTGTCCAGCCTGGAATCGGTCGCCGTCGCCTTCTCCGGAGGAGTCGATTCGACCTTCCTCCTGAAGGTCGCCCACGACACCCTGGGCCCTTCCGCCATCGCGATCACCGCCCGCTCGGAATCCTTCCCGGCCCGCGAGTTCCATGAGGCGGAAGATTTCTGCCAGAAGGAGGGAATCCGCCATATCGCGGTCACCTCAGACGAGCTCGATATCCCCGGCTTCAGCCACAATCCGACGAACCGCTGCTATCTCTGCAAGAAGGAGTTCTTCTCCGAGATCCTCTCCGAGAAGGAGAAGGAGGGCTTCAGCTATCTCTGCGAAGGCTCCAACATGGACGACGAGGGCGACTACCGCCCCGGCCTCAAGGCCGTGGCCGAGCTCGGCGTGAAGTCCCCGCTCCGCCATGCGAAGCTCTACAAGCAGGAGATCCGCGACCTCAGCCATGAGATGGGGCTCCCGACCTGGGACAAGCAGTCCTTCGCCTGCCTCTCCTCCCGCTTCGTCTACGGCGAGGAGATCACCCGCCAGAAGCTCGCGATGGTGGACAAGGCAGAGCAGTTCCTGCTCGACCTCGGCTTCCACCAGCTCCGCGTAAGGATCCACGGAGACCTGGACCACGGCGCGATCGCCCGCATCGAGGTCGCCCCCGAAGAGCTCCAGAAGCTCCTCGACGAGAGGCTCCCTGTGGCAGAGGCCCTGAAATCTTATGGCTTCGCCTATGTGACGATGGATCTTCTGGGCTACCGCACCGGCTCCATGAACGAGACGCTCACCGACGCGGAGAAGGCATAGCGATGGAGAGAAGCGAGCTGAAGGCGCTCCTCGAACAGGTGCGCACAGGCGCCATCTCGGCCGATGAGGCCGTAGACCAGATCGGCGAGGAGCCGCTCGTCGAGCTCGGCTATGCGACGCCCGACCTCCATCGGGGCATCCGCCAAGGCGTCTCCGAAGTCATCTATGGCGCCGGCAAGACGGCTGCGCAGATTGCAGGAATCTCAGAGGCCCTCTTGGCACATGGGCAGGGGCGCATCCTGATCACCAGGCTCGGCCAAGAGAAGGCAGAGGCTGTCCGGGGACTCCTCCCAGAGGGCTCCGGCTTCCGGTATGAGGAGACCGCGCGCATGGGCATCATCGGCTCTGCGCCCGAGCCGGACGGGGTCGGTGTCGTGCTCGTCCTTGCTGCCGGCACGAGCGACCTCTACTGCGCCGAAGAGGCGGCCATCACAGCCGAGATGCTCGGCAGCCAGGTCAAGCGCATCTACGATGTGGGCGTGGCGGGCATCCACCGCCTCCTTGCCCATACGGACGATATCCAGCATGCGACGGCCATCGTCGCCGTCGCCGGCATGGAGGGCGCCCTGGCTTCGGTCGTCGGCGGCCTTGCCCCCTGCCCCGTGATCGCCGTGCCCACGAGCGTCGGCTACGGCGCCTCCTTCGGCGGCGTCACCGCCCTACTCTCGATGCTCAACTCCTGCGCGAGCGGGGTCTCCGTCGTGAATATCGACAATGGATTCGGGGCAGGCTATCAGGCGAACCTCATCAATCATGTAGGGAAGTAGGCTTCCATGGGAAAGACCTTGTATCTGTCCTGCGACTCGGGCATCTCCGCCGACATGGTGGTAGGAGCCCTCCTCGACCTCGGAGGGAACCAGGAGAAGCTGGAATGCGCGCTTGCGAGCCTCCCCCTCGATGGCTATCAGGTGAAGATCTCGAAGAAGACCGTCTCGAGCATCCCGGCAACCGACTTCGACGTCGTGCTCGACCACGAGCATGAGAGCCACGACCACGATATGGCATGGCTCTATGGAGATCTCGACCAGAAGAAGCCAGAGCACCATCACCACCATGGGCATGAGGAGGAAGGGCACCATCACGGCCACGACGGCGAGGGCCACCGCCATCACCATGAGCACCGCAATCTCGCCGATATCATGAAGATCATCGATGCCGGCGAGCTCTCTCCCCGCGCCAACGAGCTTGCGAAAAAGATCTTCCGCATCGTGGCAGAGGCGGAATCGCGTGCCCATGGGGTGAGCGTGGATGAGGTGCACTTCCACGAGGTGGGAGCCGTCGATTCGATTGTCGACACCGTCGCCGCAGCGGTCCTCGTGGACGACCTCGATATCACCGACACAATCGTGGGCCCCCTGGCTGAAGGGTCGGGGCGCATCCGCACCCAGCACGGCGTCCTTTCCATCCCTGTCCCAGCTGTCACGAACATCGCGATGGCCCATGGGCTCGTGCTTGCCCCGAACCACCGCGAAGGCGAATTCGTGACGCCGACGGGCGCTGCCATCGCAGCCGCCCTGAAGACGAGAGACGAGCTGCCTGCCGCCTACACGATCGAGGCCTCCGGCATAGGGACCGGCAAGCGCGCCTACAAGCCGATCTCCACGGTCCGCGCCCTCCTGATCGTCCCCAGGACCGCACCGGGTACAGGCACCGAGAAGGATGCCTGCGGCGGCATGAAGCCGCTCTGGAAGCTCGAGAGCGAGATCGATGATGCGACGGGCGAGACGCTCGGCTATGCCCTGGACCACCTCTATGCCGCAGGCGTCCTCGAAGCCCACTATGTGCCCATCTACATGAAGAAGAACCGCCCCGCCTGGCAGATCCAGGTGCTCTGCACCGAAGAGCAGCGCGCCGAGGTGGAGCGCATCCTCTTCGAGGACACGACGACCATCGGCATCCGCCGCTCCCAGATGAACCGCACGACCCTCCCCAGGAGGGAATCTGCAGTCGAAACCGAGCTCGGCGAGATTGCCGTGAAGGTCGTGACCCTGCCTGACGGACATGAGCGTGCCTATCCGGAATACGATGCCGTGGCACAGGTCGCGAGGCAGCGCAATCTCCCCTTCCAGGCCGTGATGCGCACGGTCCTCAAGAGCCTCGAAGCATGAGGCAGCCTGCCCCATGGAACAGATAAGGTCCTGCCGGCTCGCATGCTGGCAGGACCTTCTTCTTGTCCATCATTTGGCTGCAGCCTAGAGCGCAGGCCGCTCCCCTTCCGCGAGCCTGCGCTCAGCCTCCCTGCTCTCAGGCGACGGCATGAGCTCGGTCACGAGCATCGAGGCGAAGATGAGGCCGAAGCCGACGAGGAGCAGGGCCGTCAGCGACTCGTAGCCGAAGAGCACGCTGAAGAGGACGCCGAAGACGCTCTCGAAGGAGAGGAAGAGCGCCGCTTCGGCAGCAGGCACATGCTTCTGGCCCACGTTCTGGGCAATCGTCGCAAGGCAGCTCGAGCAGAGCACGAGATAGGCCATCTGCTGCCAGAACTCCGGCGTGAAGGCCGATCCGTCCGGCAGAGGCTCCGTGATGAGGCCGCCTGCCGCGCAGACGATCGCATAGACGACGAACTGGACGACGGTCAGGGTGATCGGGTCCTCATCCTTCGCAAGGATCGCATAGGATGCGATCTCTGCCGCGAAGAAGCCGGCGCTCACGAGCGTCAGGATGTCGCCCCAGCCAATGGCAAGGCTGAGATCGTCCCCCAGGGAGAGGAAGCCCAGGCCTGCCACGCACAGGAGCGCTGCGACCACGTTGTGGATGGCGGGACGGCGCTTCGCGAAGGCCCAGTAGAAGAACGGCGTCATCACGCAGTAGATGCCCGTGATGAAGGCGTTCCTGCCAGGCGTCGTGCCGAGGAGGCCGATGTTCTGGATCAGGTAGCCAAGACCATTCAAAAGCCCCGTGATGCCGCCAGCCACCAGGTGGCTGCGATCGAGGTTCTCCGCGATGCGCCTATGGCAGATGAGACCCAGGACAATCGCTGCAAGCGAGAAGCGGATGGCAAGGAGCCATGAGGGAGGCACGGCATCGATCGCATCCTTCAGGACGACGAAGGAGCCGCCCCAGAAGACGGCAGCGGAGAGGATCAGGAGCTTGTAGACAATCGAAGGAAGCTCCTTGCGGGACACGGATTCAGGCATCGGACCAACTCACAGAAAGCGGCGCAAAAAAGCGTTTGAGACTTGTGGACGGGCCTTGTAGTATACGGTAAGCAGCTGATATTTGCGTCTCCTGAAACGGAGACGTTGCACAAGCGCAGAAAGGGTAGGCATACGTGGGCGTCCTCAGCTATCTGACCAGCCAGGAGATGGAAGTGCTCCGCTGGACCTTGCTTGTCCTCTCCCTCCTTCTGATCGTGCTCGGGGTCTGGGAGACCATCCATCCGCTCCTCGCCTTCAAGAAGGCCGATGCCACCTTCGTCGCCGCCGAGCATCTTCCGGCTGCGCCCCACATCTACCATGTGAGCTTCTCCTACGAGGTCGACGGCGAGCCCTATGAGAGCACGACGAGGAACACCTACGACGAGCGCACCGTCGAGCGCAAGTTCAAGGCGAAGGACCACCAGCGCGTCTACTACCGCAAGAAGGAGCCGACCTATATCAGGACCGGACGGGCCAGCGAGGTCCTGCTGGGCTTTGCCGCCTTCCTGATCGGTGCTGCCATCCTCGCCTTCGACCTCTGGATCTCAGGCTATATCACGCTCCCTCCCACCCTGTAGGGAGGACAGATCGCACACAAAGGGGAAGAGGTTCAATCTGAGCCTCTTCCCCTTTTCCATAGGCTTCAAGATGCTGTGTCGATGCCTCAGCGGCCCTGCCAGACGATGCGGGGCTTCAGGTCCTCGACGGCCTCAGGCCCCAGGATCTGCTCCACGATCGCGAAGCCGAAATCGATTGCCGTCCCCATGCCGCGGGAGGTGATGATGTGGCCATCGACGACGACCGGCACCTCCTCGTAGAGGGCGCCGCCCTCGACGCAGGCATCCTTGAAGTTGGGGTTCGAGGTCGCATGGCGGCCCTTGAGGAGGCCGAGCTTCGCGAAGATCGAGGGCGCCGCACAGATGGCAGCTATCCACTTGCCCGCATCGGCGAAGGCCACGACCTGGTCTGTGAGCATCTTGCAGTCGCCGAGGTTCACGGTGCCTGGCATGCCGCCCGGCAGGACGAGCATATCGTAGGCATCGAAGTCGAGCTCCTCGATCGTCTTGTCGGCGACGAGATGGACCTGGTGCGACGACATCACATCGCGCGTGCCCGTGATCGATACCGTATCGGTCGGGATGCCGGCGCGGTAGAGCAGATCCACCGGGGTCAGCCCCTCGACCTCCTCGAGGCCATTGGCGAGGAACACGGCGACTTTCCTGTCTGTAGCCTGCCTGAATGTCATCCCTGTCTCCTTTCAGGTCGTTTTGCTATCCTCACCATTGTAGCTCTGCGGCCGTTCGCGCCGCTTTCCTGTTGTTCTGCACGGCCACTTTCCAACTCTTGCAAATTTGGAATGGCACAGAATCAGGTTCGCGGTATCATCGACCTAGCAAGCTATGCTTCGGGCCACAAGGGGTCTGGAGCGCTTTGCGTTTTGGAGAGGAGAATCCATGCAGTATTCCGCAGAAGTGGAGAGGATGTGCCCTGTCGCCAAGGGTGCATACCACGGACCTGCACCCATCCCTGAGGAGGGCAAGTGGGTCCAGGCCAAGGAGATCGGTGACATCTCCGGTTACACGCACGGTGTAGGCTGGTGCGCACCGCAGCAGGGTGCCTGCAAGCTGAGCCTCAACGTGAAGAACGGTGTCATCGAGGAGTGCCTCATCGAGACCATCGGCTGCTCCGGCATGACGCACAGCGCCGCCATGGCTGCCGAGATCCTGCCGAAGAAGACCATCCTCGAGGCCCTCAACACCGACCTCGTCTGCGACGCCATCAACGTCGCTATGCGCGAGCTCTTCCTCCAGATCGTCTACGGCCGCACCCAGACCGCATTCTCCGAGGGCGGCCTGCCCATCGGCACCGGCCTCGACGACCTTGGCAAGGGCCTTCGCTCCATGGTCGGCACCATGTACGGCACGTCCGTCAAGGGCGCCCGCTACCTCGAGCTCACCCAGGGCTATGTCACCCGCATGGCCATCAACTCCAAGGACGAGATCGTCGGCTTCGAGTTCCTGAACCTCGGCAAGTTCACTGACGCCGTGAAGGCTGGCACCGACCCGAAGGACGCCGTCCAGGCTGCCATGGGCCACTACGGCCAGTGGGATCAGGCCGTCAAGTTCATCGATCCGCGCACCGATGAAGAGACGCACGATCCTGAGTCCAAGTTCCCGATCCACGAGTAAGTCACGAGACAAGAAAAGGAGGTTCACCACATGGCTGTTACTTTCGAAGGCTACGAGCGCCGTATCGCCCAGATCGACAAGGCGTGCGAGAAGTATGGCATCAAGGATCTCGAGGATGCCCTGAAGATCTGCACCGACCTCGGCTTCAACCCGTACGACATCACCACGAGCATCCAGTCCATCGCATTCGAGAATGCAAAGTGGGCCTATACGCTTGGCTGCGCCATCGCTGTCAAGAAGGGTGTCAAGACCGCTGCTGAGGCAGCTGCTGCCATCGGCGAGGGCCTGCAGGCCTTCTGCGTCCCTGGCTCCGTTGCAGACGACCGCAAGGTCGGCCTCGGCCACGGCAACCTGGGCGCCATGCTCCTCGGCGAGGACACCGAGTGCTTCGCCTTCCTCGCTGGCCACGAGTCCTTCGCTGCTGCTGAGGGCGCCATCGGCATCGCCAACAACGCCAACAAGGCCCGCAAGAAGCCGCTCCGCGTCATCCTGAACGGCCTCGGCAAGGACGCCGCCCAGATCATCGCCCGCATCAACGGCTTCACCTACGTGAAGACCCAGTTCGACTACTACACCAGCGAGCTCAAGGTCGTGGAGACCATCCCGTACTCCGACGGCCCGCGTGCCGCCGTCAACTGCTACGGCGCCGACGACGTCCGCGAGGGCGTTGCCATCATGTGGCACGAGAACGTCGACATCTCGATCACCGGCAACTCCACCAACCCCACGCGCTTCCAGCACCCCGTCGCGGGCACCTACTTCAAGGAGCGCGTCCTGGCCGGCAAGAAGTACTTCTCCGTCGCCTCTGGTGGCGGCACTGGCCGTACCCTGCACCCGGACAACATGGCTGCCGGCCCTGCCTCCTACGGCATGACCGATACCATGGGCCGCATGCACTCCTCCGCCCAGTTCGCAGGCTCCAGCTCCGTGCCGGCTCACGTCGATATGATGGGTCTCATCGGCATGGGCAACAACCCGATGGTCGGCTGCACCGTCGCCTGCGCAGTCGCTGTCGAAGAGGCAATGAACAAGTAAGCCTCGTGGCATAGCATCTGCGAAGCCGCCCCTCCAGACGGAGGGGCGGCTTTTTGCTGCTCAGAGCCTTGTGCAAGGCTGCACGCTTGCGCTACACTTTTTGGAGCAACTTCAGTTTTGCATCCTTTTCCCTTCCCGCCTTCCGGGAAGCAGCTGCCACCTTCCACACAGATTCCTGCGCGTGCTGCATGGAACATCCCTGTGTTCTTGATGTTTGCGTTTCAATGGTTTTCCGTGAACGGTAGTATATTCGCCGCGGATAGCAAATATTGGGCTCGAGACAAGGAGACAAGATGCCCTATAACATTCTGGCAGAGTTTGGCAGCACAGCGCTCATGATCGTGTTCGGTGTCGGCGTGCACTGCGACACGGTCCTCAAGAACTCAAAGTATGAGGGCTCGGGCCACATGTTCGCAATCACGACCTGGTCCTTCGGCATCTCGGTCTGCCTCTTCATCTTCGGCGGCTCCATCTGTATGAACCCGGCCATGGCGCTGGCACAGTGCATCCTCGGCCTCGTGCCCTGGTCCATGTTCATCCCCTACGTGATCGCAGAGATGCTCGGCGGCTTCGTCGGCGCCGTCCTCGCCTGGTTCCTCTACAAGGATGAGTTCAAGGCTTCCGAGGGCAAGGTCGACCCGGTCGCCCAGCGCAACATCTTCTCCACGAACCCCGTCGAGAACAACATTCCGCATGACTTCTTCTGCGAGGCCTTCTGCACCTTCTTCTTCATCACCGGCATCCTCGCAATCGCCCACTACGCCGGCGACAACCTGCTCCTGTGCGCCATCTGCGTCGGCCTCCTTGTCTGGGCCATCGGTATGGGCATGGGCGGCATCACGGGCTTCGCAATGAACCAGGCCCGCGACCTTGGCCCCCGCATGGCCTACCAGCTGCTCCCGATCAAGAACAAGGCAGACAACAACTGGAAGTACGGCCTGACGGTCCCGGGCATCGCCCCCTTCGTCGGAGCTGCACTCGCGGCGCTCTTCGTCCACGGCTTCCTTGGCCTCTTCTAGGCGATTTGAGGGACAGAGCCACTCCCTGACACGCAAGGCCCGCGCCCATAGCGACGCGGGCCTTTTCTCATGCCTCTGTTAGACCATCGTTGACATGGACCTGCCTTCCCACCAGCTCCAGAATGGCTGGGGCCTGGCGACCGCATCCGACCTCGTGAGGGCGTAGCGTCCCTCGGCAGCCTGCCCGGAGAGCATCTCCTCCGCATCCATGTCGGAATGCCGCGCCATCTCGGCCCAGCAGAACCAGGCCAGGTAGTGGCCGGGCCATCTGGTGGACACCCCATGGAACCTCTGGAGCCATCCCTTCAGCCGCTGGTGCAGGGCATTCACCATGCCGAGCCGGCCGTGCGCGCCAGGCTCCGATTCGATGCCGGCCGCGCCCAGCCCCGGAAGGACCCTGGCATATCCCTGATGCCCATCGGTGGCGACGAAGCTGCCGTCGACCATGCCATCGAGCGCAGCCGCGAGCCCGGCGTCCGTGGGCCTGCCCCTGACGCAGATCCTGAGGAAGCAGTCTCCCAGGCTGTTGGCGGCGCAGGCTATGCAGACCTTGCCGGACGATATGCCTCGCTCATGCACGCAGTGCCCGGAAACATGCGCCTTCCTGGGCATCTTCACCTTCGCCCTCCTGCGGTTCCCCCTGAGGGGCTCGGTGAGGCAGGTGCCGTCGGCCCCGATGCCGATGCCAGGGCCATGGCGGAACTCCGGGATGCACCTCTCCATGGCCTCGCAGAGCCTGATCCGCATGGACCATGCGGCCCTCAGGCGCACATGGCATGCCTCCGCATCCTTCCGCAGGCTGCAGCCGGACAGCTCGCACCTCACGAACCTGGCCCATGTGCCGGCATCAAGCTTCGGGCACCCCAGGAGCCCCATCGTCCTGGCGGAGAAGGTCCTGCCGCAGCCCCTGCACATCCACCTCTGCGATCCGTCGCGGCCATGGCCCTTCCTGACGAGATGGCCCGACCCGCAGCGCGGGCAATGGTCCGGCACGAAGCCCGCATCCGCGATGCCCGCCCGCTCCTTCGCGATGAGCCCCTCGAGGAATCCCGCAAGCCTGATCTTGTCCTCGTAGCCCAGTTCCTCTGCCAGCTGGAACATGCTTGTAGCCATGCGCCCTCCGTTGTGCTGATGTCTGTGTGGCAGATCGCATCATACGCGGGGGGCGCGACGCTATCTCGGGTCCATCATGTCAACCGTGGTCTAACAGAGGCTTTCTCATATGCAGCGGAGGCAGCATAGGCGCCTTCCTTCCCCGCCGCCAGCAGCCGGGATTGAAGAGGGCTTGGCAGGGTGCAGAAGATCTGCCGCTGCCGGCCCCCTCTCCATCCCCTGGCTTTGCCGGCCTCGCAGGAAAAGGCACAGACCCTGCAGGAGAGCGAGCGCATCCGCCACAAGGATGCCTGCTCCCCGAATCAGTCTTCCTGTCCATCAGAGGTGGCCACTGAAGAGGTCGCGGAAGTGCCATCGTCTGTCTCCGATGCGCCGCTTTCGTCCGCGCTGCTTTCGCCGCTGTCGCCATCTTCCTGCGTCTCCGCAGAGGCATCCTGCACGGGGATGGAGTCTGTCAGCAGCTGCGTGTAGGCTGCGGCACCCGCATCCGACAGGGTGATGCCATCAGCCTCGAACCAGTCATCGTGGCCGTCGCTTGCGGCGTACCAATCGATCAGCTGCACGTTGTCGTGGGCATCCGCAAAGCTCTTCATGAGGGCGTTGTTGCTTTCGCACCAGCCTGTCGGGTTCCGCTCGGTCACCAGATAGAGCGTCTGCCCATCGCCCAGAAGGCTGAGCGCACCGTCGAGGTCGGATTCCTGCAGCGGCCCATCCGCTCCGACATTGAGCACCACAGCCGGCCCCAGGACCCCCTGGTCCGCATAGTTGCTCTTCAGGTCCTGCACCGCGTCGCTTCCGCTCCTCACATCGGCCGCATCGATCATCCACTGCGGCTGCGCATCAGCAAGCGTGTTCGCCGCGTTCAGGAGCGAGGAGTCGCTGATGAGCGTCACGGCGTATTTCGTGTCCGCATCGGTCGGAGACGTATAGCCGACCGTATCGTAGACGAGCTTCGCGAAGGCATCGCGCCCCTCCCATGTCAGGTGGATGCCATCCTCGATCAGGTACTCGCTGTGCCCCTCCGTGGCTGCGTGCCAGTCGATCAGATGGACATTGCTGTAGCGCTGCGTTGCCTGCTCGATCGCCTCATTGGAGGTGTCGTATTGCGGATAGGGCCCGCGCAGGTTCACGAACCATACCTGCTTGTCACTGCCGACCTCGGCCATGATGGTATCGATGTTTTCGTCAGTGAGATAGGCGTTGGTGCCGACCGAGAAGATCACGATGTCGCCGACGACGCCCTTGTCGCGATAGGTCTTGTAGACATCGAGCGCCTGGCTCCACTGGCGGTTGCCCTCGGTGTCGATCAGGCCATGCGGATAGTAGTTTGACAGGTTGTCATGCGCACCCAGGGAGACCGAATCGCCAATCAGCACGACATCGTATTTGCCCTCCTCGAGCGGCTTGCGCAGCGTCGTCTTGGTCAGGACCTTGTCTTCGGGGTTGTCGCCCGCGACCGTCACGGATGGCACGAGGGCGCAGCCCAGGATGGCAACTGCCAGGGTGGCCGCGCATGCGATGGCAGCCGCCCGGTGATGCCGGATGAGCGAGCGGAGCGAGACAGGCTTCGGCTCGGAGCCCCACCTGCTGCGCTTGGGCCAGCCGTTCTTCAGCGGCGTCTCGATGAAGGTATAGGAGAGGTCGGCCACGGCCAGGACCAGAAGGAGCTCGAGGGCAATCTTCCACCAAGGGAGGCCGCCGGTCGCATTGCGCGGGTTCAGGAGCTCGAGGATGATGAAATGCCAGACATAGATGGCATAGGAGCGCTGGCCGATCCACCGCAGCGGCCGAGCGCCCAGAATGCAGTTGAAGGCAGAGCCCTGAGGGATGAGCGCTGCGATCGCACCTGCAGCGATAACGGAGACGAGCAGGATCCCTCCGTAGTAGGAGAAGGAGGAATAGCCATTCGTGGCGACCATCAGGACGACGAGCGCCGCGACGCAGGTAGGGCCTGCCGCCTTGAGCTGGATCCCGATGCCCTTGCCCCTGACCTCGATCTGGTCCATCTGCTGCCTGCTGCGCTCGCCGATCGGCCACACGAATGCAAGCCATGCGCCGACCAGAAGCGACATGGCACGCGTATCGGTCCCGTAATAGGAGCGGGAGGGATCCTGGCCCGGCACATACGTGATCGCCATCAACGCCGCCGAGACAGCGGCCAGGCCTATCGTCACATAGCGCATGCGCTTGCGCGGCCAGCCCGCCTTCTCCATCGCGATCAGGATGAGCGGCCACACGATATAGAACTGCGCCTCTATCGCCAGCGACCAGAAATGGGTCAGCGGGGAGGGAGCTCCCTGCGCCGCGAAATAGGACTGGTGGGTGAAGATCTTCGCCCAGTTGAGGAACATGAAGATGCTCGGAACGATGTCCGGCCGCATCTTCGTGAGCAGCGGATGGCTGAAGATCGTGCATAGGGCCGCCGTGACGAGGATATAGGCAAGCGCTGTCGGCATGAGCCTCCAGGCACGCTTCGCATAGTATCTTCCGACATGGATCGTCTGTTCCCGGTCGAGCTCATGGAGCAGCCCTACCGTCGCAAGATAGCCGGAAAGCACGAACAGGACCGTCACGCCCAGAAGGCCACCCTGCATCCAGCTGAGCCCCATATGGTAGAGGACGACCGCCGCGCAGCAGATGGCTCTCAGGCCATCCAGCGAGGTGACATAGGATTTCTTGGAATCGGGGGCATCCATCTGGAAGTGGTCCTTCAGTGCCTGCCTGAAATCGGCAGGCACGCCACGCTTCCTCTTCTTGGCCACATGCGGCCGCGGTGCGGGCTGCTTCCTCTCTTTGGTGGCATGGTGTCCGTTCCCATGCGCCTCCTCATGGGCGCGCGGCCTTCTCGGGGCTTCGTCATTCAATTGCGTGCTTCTTCCTTCGCCGGAGCGTCTCTGAAGGAGAAGAGCGACACGCACCAACCCCTTGAGCCCACTGCATTTAAGTTGCATTTCAGGTCTCTCATGGTAGCAGTCCTTCTCCCCGCTCTCATTCCCAAATCGGGAAGTTGCCCCCAGAGGGAGCAGATCCGCAGGACGGGCGCAGGGCCCAGGCGGCATCCGATTGCTTGCCGCCCCTCCCTTCCCGCTTTTTCCTGTGAAGGGCGCTTGAGGCAGGGCAGCGCGGGTATAAGCCCCTCGTTATTGTTTCCAACAGATTGGATGCTCGCATGAGCAATGAAGGCAAGAAGGTCAGCGTTCACTACACTGGCACGCTCGACGATGGCACGAAGTTCGATTCCTCCTATGACCGCAACCAGCCGCTCGAGTTCACCTGCATGGCTGGCCAGATGATCAAGGGCTTCGACGAGGCAGTCCGCGATATGGAGGTCGGCGAGACCGTGAAGATCCATCTCGAGCCCGAAGAGGCCTACGGCGAGCGCCGCGACGACCTCGTCTACGAGTTCCCGATGGAGCAGGTCCCGGCTGACATGCGCTCCCTCGCCGTCGGCGACCACGTGATGCTCCAGACCCAGATGGGGCAGCCGGTGCCTGCAGTCGTCTGCAAGGTGACGCCGCAGTCCCTTTTCGTCGACCTCAATCACGAGATGGCCGGCAAGGCACTGAACTTCGAGATCACGCTGCTGAGCGCCGAGTAGCGCTGCACTGCATGCAAGCCCTGCATGAGGCCGGCTCCGCAATCACGCGGGGCCGGCCTTTCGCATCGAAGAAGCTGTGGTGTCCTCGGCCTCCGGAAGAGCAGAAAGGCGGCTGCACCATCTGCGGTGCAGCCGCCTTCTTCTTGCCGCTTCTCTTGCGCGCTATGCAGCCGCCGCGCCAGAGCCATCCGAGGTGCTGGCAGCATCTGATTCCTCGGATGCATCGGCATCCGTGTTTGCATCCGCAGCCGACACATCCCCCACTGCCTCGGTGATGGTCGCAACATAGGCATCGATGCCCTCTTCGCTCAGCTGCGACGCGTCGTCCCCGAAGTATTCGGGATGCCCCTCGGATGCTGCCGCCCAGTCTGCCAGGCTGACATTGTCCCGAGAGCTTGCGGCATCCTCCAGGGCCTTGTTGTTCGCATCGGCAAAGGCAGTCGAGCTCCGCGAGGTCACGAGCCATACCTGGACATCGGAGGGGATGCTGTCGAGGAAGCTCGCAAGCCTGCCTGAATCGAGCGGGACGCTCCCTCCCGGCACGAGCACGAGCCGGTGCCCTGCGGTCCCGGCATCCACATAGCCCTGCCAGGCATTGGCGAGGGCCTCGGTGTTCCTGCCAGCCGCACAGTCCACCATACCGTCAGGCCAAGCGCTTGCAAGCTTGTCTGCCGCTTGCATGCTCACCTCATCCCCCAGGAAGACCACCGAATAGGTCGTGTTCTCGCCGGTAGGCACCTCGTAGCCAATCGTCGAGACGACGAGATTGGCGAACTCCTGCGCATACTCGGGGCGCAGGTGGGTCTGGTCATCCCAGAACCACTCCCCATGGTCGGCAGAGGCGCCATACCAGTCGATCACACCGACATGCTCGTGGGAGGCGGCGAAATCGGCCAGAAGGGTGTTGTTCGCAGTGCACCAGTCGCGAGGCGTGCGGTCGTTCACGAACCAGAGCTGGCGGCCAGACCCCACCGCATCGTAGATGCTCTCGAGGGTCGCCTCGTCGAGGGCACCATTCGTGCCGACCGAGAAGATCACGGTATCGCCGACGACGCCCTGCTCGGCGTAGCCGTTGTAGATATCGAGCGCCTCCGACGCCTGGCGGCTCACCGCCGCATCCACAAGGCCATGCGGGAAGGCGGCATTGAGCTTGTCGGCAGCACCGAGCGAGACGGAGTCGCCGATGAAGACGACGTCGTAGACCCCATCGACAAGCGGCTTCTTGAGGGTGGCGGCGCTTACCTGCGAAGAGCCCGGCTCTCCCCCGACGACTGCCTCATCCGGCACGAAGGCAAGGCCACAGAGGGCGCAGACGACAAATGCTGCCGCAACCGCAGCCGAAGAGATCTTGACGGGGCTTTGGGCGACCTTGGCCTGGATGCCCTCGAGCACGCCGGCAAGGCCGGACGGTGCCGCAGCCTCGCGAGGCCTGCGCTGGTGCGCATCTGGCACCTCGCGGCCCTTCTCCCCCGCCGGGCGCCACCGCTTCAGGAAATCATGGCGGAGCACGGCGCGGAGGCTGTGGCGGCGCAGCGGCTCCTCGACGAAGCGATAGCTGAGCTCCGCCAGGATGAGCGTCACGACGAGCTGGAGGATGACCTGCCACCATGTGAGGCCGATGCCGGCATTGCGGGGCGTCAGGAGCTGCACCACGAGGTAGTGCCAGATATAGATCGCGAAGGAGCGCTTGCCGATCCAGACAAGCGGCTGCACCGACAGCACCCTCGAGACAGCCGTGCCCTGCGGCACGAGGCAGGCGATCGCCACTGCGGCGATCACGGAGCAGGCGAAGGTCCCGCCATAGTAGGAGAAGGAGGTATAGCCTTCGGTCACGCCCATCATCACGAGGAGGGCCACGACTGAGGCAACGCCGCCAATCTCGATCGCAAGGCGCCTCTTCCCGTCCATATCTGCCACGTGCTGGGAGCTCCGGTCCCCGAAGGGCCAGATGAGCTCAAGCAGGCAGCCGATCAGGAGGGACTGGGCACGGGTGTCGGTCCCATAGTAGGCACGCGACGGATCGGCCTCCGGCACATAGAGGAGCGCCATCGCCACTGCAGAGAGGATGGCGGCAACAGCCAGCCCTGCCACCATATGCTTCTTCGAGGCCTTCTTCCTGAGGAGGAGCAGAAGGATCGGCGGCCAGATGAGATAGAACTGGAATTCGATGGCCAGAGACCAGAAGTGGGTGAGCGGCGAAGGCGCGCCGGCAGCCGCGAAATAGGACTGCTTCGAGATGATTTTGTACCAGTTCAGGACCATCAGCAGGGCAGGGATCACATCGCTGCGCATCTTGGTCAGGAGCTGATGGTTGAAAAGGGTGCAGAGCGCTGCCGTCACGATCACATAGACGATCGCGGTAGGCAGCAGGCGCTTGACCCGCTTCAGGTAGTACTTCCCGCAGCTGATGGTCCCGGCCTTCTCGAACTCGTGCATGAGGCCACCCATCGCAAGGTAGCCTGAGAGCACGAAGAGCACCGTGACGCCGAGGAGCCCTCCCGAGCACCAGGAGAGGCCCATATGGTAGAAGACGACCCCGAGGGCACAGAGGGCCCTGAAGCCATCAAGCGAGGTCACATAGCGCTTCCCCGAGGAAGCAGGTTCCTTCTTCTTTTGCTGGTCTTTGCCAACGGTCTCGCCACGCACGGTGGCAGCCTGTCTTCGAGCGCACACATATCCTCCTGAGACCCGCTTGGCGGGCAGGAACGAGGGAATCCTCCTGAAATATCCTGAACCTTCATTGTATCCTTAGCGTTCGGAAGGATTGGAACGCGTTTCAGGATTTTCCCAGACGTCGTCCCCGGCGCCCCGTATGAGCTGCTGGAAAAGTGGTACAACCCACCATGTGGGACAAGAGATGAGGAGGAGAAGGCATGGCAAAGCTTCTGTATCAGGGGCACGGCAGCCTCAGGCTGACCGCACGCGATGGCTATGTCTGCTATATCGACCCGTATGCCGGCGAGGGCTACGACGTCCCTGCCGACCTCATCCTCGTGACCCACCAGCACTATGACCACAATGCGCTCGACCTGCCCGCCAGAAAGCCTAGCTGCATCGTCTGGCAGAACATGGACGCCCATCCTGACCCCACGACCTACGTGACGAAGATCTTCGGGCCCCTTGAGGTCACGGCAACCGTCGCCTGCAACCAGAACCACCCTGTCGACGAGTGCGTCGGCTTCCTCGTGAAGGTCGATGGCCTTGTGCTCTGGTTTGCCGGGGACACCTCGCATACGGACCAGATGGAGCACGAGCTCGCCGATGCCCATATCGACTATGCCTTCCTGCCCGGAGATGGCATCTTCAATATGGATGTGGATGAGGCCGCCCGCTGTGCGAACCTCCTGGGCGCCCAGCATGTGACCCCGATCCATCTGAGGCCAGGCAAGCTCTATTCGAGGGAGCTTGCCCTGCGCTTCGCCAAGCTGGCCTCGAATGCCCTGCTCCTGAAGCCAGGGCAGGAGATCGACCTCTGAGCGGTCCAAAGGACAGGCAGCACACCCGAACGGGCATGGGGATTTTCTCCATGCCCGCTTCTCTGAGGACATGTGCGCCCCCAATCCACTAATCTGTGAAGACTTGGAGGCCCGGCCGCAGCGGGCCTCCCCAATCCACCTCGAAGGAGGAAGAGCTGCAATGGAACCTCTCATTGCTTCCCATATCGCGAACAAGATACCCGAGAATCCGACCCCGGAGGAAAGGACCCATGCCGGCAACATGGCATCGATGGTCGGCATCCTCCTGAACATCGCCCTGGCCGTCTCGAAGGGCGCCATCGGCATCATCTCGGGATCCATCTCGATCGTGGCCGATTCCGTGAACAACCTCTCCGATGCGGCAAGCAGCATCGTCTCCCTCATCGGCTTCAAGCTCGCAAGCCGCCCTGCCGACGAGGGGCACCCCTATGGGCATGGACGCTTCGAATACCTTGCCGGCCTCGTCGTGGCCGTGATGGTATGCGCTGTCGGCATCAATCTGATGACAAGCTCGGCAGCGAAGATCATGGCACCGGAGGAGACCGAGTTCAGCCTCGCGGTCATCCTGGTCCTTCTCGTCTCGATTGCCGTGAAGCTCTGGATGTCCCGCTTCAACTGGCTCATCGGCTCCCGCATCGATTCCGAGACCTTGGAGGCCACTTCGGTCGATGCACGAAACGATGTGATCTCCACGACGGCGGTCCTTGCCTCTGCCATCATCTCCTACCTCTACCACATCGACCTCGATGGCTGGTGCGGCCTTGCGGTCGGTGTCTTCATCCTCATCTCCGGCGTCCAGCTCATCCGCGACACCGTGAGCCCGCTTCTGGGGCAGGCACCCGACCCTGCCTACGTGCAGCACATCCACGACACGATCATGGGCTATCCGCATGTGCTCGGAACCCATGACCTGATGGTCCACGACTACGGCCCAGGCAGGCAGTTCGCGAGCGCCCATGTGGAGATGCCCGCCGAGGAGGATGTGATGGAGAGCCATGACACCCTCGACAACATCGAGCAGGACTTCAAGCGCAAGGAGGGCCTCATCATCTCGCTGCATCTCGACCCCATCGTCACGAACGACCCCGAGGTCCACGATCTCAGGAACTGGATCGACGAGCATGTGAAGGGCATCTCCCCCGACCTCTCGATCCACGACCTCAGGTGCGTGCCGGGCCCCACCCATACCAATGTGATCTTCGATGTGGTAAAACCCTATGGGCTGGATATGACGGACGAGGAGCTCAAAGAGGAAATCTCCCGCATCGTCTGCGCCCACAAGAATGATGCGGTCTGCAAGATCACCATCGACCACAGCTACGTCTCAGCCAAGCAATAATCAGCTATCTAAGGAGCACAGATGCCCTCTTCTTCCTACAAGGCAAAGCAGATGATCGTGATGCGCCGCGACCTCAAGATGCGCAAAGGCAAGATTGCCGCCCAGGCAGGCCATGCCTGCGTCGAGGCCACCCTCATGGCGCTCGCACGGGAGAGCAGGCTGGACGAGGTCCGCGTGCTCGCGGACGAGGAGGGCAACCCGAGCTGGGTCGCGCTCGAGCACGACGAGAATGATGCGACGCCGCTCTCCGACTGGTTCGATGCGGGCGTCGCGAAGGTCTGCGTCTACGTGGACTCCGAGGAGGAGCTCCTCGACCTTGCCGCCAAGGGCCGCGAGCTCGGCTTCATCGTCGCCCTGATCCGCGATGCCGGCTTCACGGAGTTCCACGGCGAGCCGACCTATACCTGCCTTGCCTTCGAGCCCTTGGCAGCAGACGAGATCGACCCGCTCACAGGCACGCTGCCGCTCTATTAGGAGCATATGCCCATCATGCAGAAGGGAGGCTCTGGCACGAAGCCGGGGCCTCCCTTCATCTTGGAATTTCGTTCTCTTTAGAAGTCGGCGTTGCCCACCGTGCGGGGATGCGGCAGGACGTCGCGGATGTTATCGATGCCGGTGAGATACATCACGAGGCGCTCGAAGCCGAGGCCGAAGCCTGCATGGTGGCAGGAGCCATACTTCCTGAGATCGAGGTAGTAGCGGTATTGGCTCTCGTCCATCCCGAGCTCCTCGATGCGCTGCTTCAGCACGTCGTAGCGCTCCTCGCGCTGCGAGCCGCCGATGATCTCGCCGATGCCCGGAACGAGGCAGTCCACAGCAGCCACCGTCTTGCCATCCTCATTGGCCCGCATGTAGAAGGCCTTGATCTCCTTCGGGTAGTCGGTGACGAAGGTCGGGCGCTTGAAGTGCTGCTCGGTGAGGTAGCGCTCATGCTCGGTCTGGAGGTCGATGCCCCAGCTCACGGGGTACTCGAACTTGTAGCCGCCACGCACGGCGTCCTCGAGGATCTGGATCGCCTCGGTATAGGTGACGCGGGCAAAGTCGGAGCTCGCGACATGCTCCAGACGGTCGATAAGGCCCTTGTCGACGAAGCGGTTGAACATATCGAGCTCGTCCGGGCACTTCTCCATCACGGTGCGGATCACGTACTTGAGCATGGCCTCGGCGCACTCCATGTCGCCCTCGAGGTCGCAGAATGCCATCTCCGGCTCCACCATCCAGAACTCTGCAGCATGGCGGCGGGTATTGGAATCCTCGGCACGGAAGGTCGGGCCGAAGGTATAGACATCGCCGAATGACATCGCGAAGTTCTCTGCCTGGAGCTGGCCGGAGACCGTGAGGTTCGTGGGCTTGCCGAAGAAGTCCTGCGACCAGTCGACCTTCCCATCGGCCGTCTTCGGCACATTGGCCAGATCGAGCGTCGTGACGCGGAACATCTCGCCTGCGCCCTCGGCATCCGAGGCCGTGATGATGGGCGTGTTCACATAGACGAAGCCGCGCTCCTGGAAGAACTCGTGGATCGCATAGGCAGCGACCGAGCGCACACGGAAGACCGCACGGAAGAGGTTCGTGCGGGAGCGCAGATGCTGCTGGGTGCGGAGGAACTCGCGGGTGGCCCGCTTCTTCTGCATCGGGTAGTCAGGAGCAGAGGTCCCTTCGACCACGACCTTCTCTGCCTGCAGCTCGAAGGGCTGGGGACGGTCGGGCGTGAGCGCAAGGGTGCCGGACACGATGAGCGCTGCTCCCACATTCTGGGAGACAGCCTCTTCGTAGCCATCCTCGCCGAGACGGTCCTTGCTGAGGACGACCTGCAGGTCCTTGAAGCAGCTTCCGTCGTTCAGCACGATGAAGCCGAAGTTCTTCATGTCACGGATGGAGCGCACCCAGCCTGCGCAGGTGACCTCAGCGCCGCCGAAAGCGGCAGGATCTGCATGCAGCTCGCGGATCTTCGTACGGTTCAGCAAAAGAATCCCTCCAGGTTTTCCGGCAGATGGCCGGAAGCATGTCTTGTTGCTTGCACCATGCAGGGTATCGCAAAACGGGGAAGCCTGCAGCCGGAAGGGTGCCTGCATCCGTTTTCAGCAATGAAAAAGCTGCCGGGAAGGACGCTTCCCGGCAGCCACGGTTTCGCATATAGGGTCGCCATCAGCCACGGCAGGCATCCACGAAGGCATCTGCCAGCGCCTGGTCCTCGGCGTGCGTGAGGTAGAGAGACTCCGGATGCCACTGGACGCCCCAGACGAAGCGCTTCTCCGGCATCCACGCCGCCTCGATGACCCCATCAGGCGAGGTGCCGGCCAGCTCGAGCCCTGCCCCAAGCTCCTTCAGCGCCTGATGATGGCAGGAGTTGACCTTGATCCGGGTGGTGCCCAGCTTCTCTGCGATCGGGGTCCCAGGGACGAGGTTCACCGTATGCACGAGCTCCTCGGGAATCTCGAACTGGGAGTGCTTGTACTCCGTCACGCCCTGGGCATTCAGGTCCTGCCAGAGGGTGCCGCCCAGCTCGACATTCAGGACCTGGACGCCACGACAGATGGCAAGGATCGGCATGTCGCGCTCGAGCGCCTGGCGGACCAGCTCGAACTCGAAGCCGTCGCGGTCTGGATGGGGCTCGTTCGTGCTGTCGAGCCGCTTCTCGCCGTAGCGCTCAGGGTCGATATCATAGCCGCCCGTGAGGATCAGCCCCTGGCACAGGTCGAGGATCTCCGCCACCTCGGTGGGATCCTGCTCGTAGCCGCACATGATCGGCAATGCTCCGGCACGTCTCACCATCTTCCCATACTTCATGTTGATGATCTGATGGCCCCCATCAGGACCTGCGAAGAGCGAGGGCGTGATACAGACGACGGGCTTCAATGTGCTACCTCCTTGGGCTTTCCTGCGGCTTACATCCTAGCAAACAGGCACTCGCTCCACACATATGCCGCCATCCACGAAACATGGTATTGATGCAGTTCGTGATATATCTTCAGCAATCCTGCATAGATGGCCGCCGGAAAGCCCCGAAAAACGCAGCCAAGAGCTCTGGGGACGCCGGACGGGAGGGCCGGTGCGTGCTATCGTATGAAGGGTTGGCTCAGGATGAGGAGAAGACATGGCAGAGGCGACCCGTACCGAACACGACTCCATGGGAGAGGTCAAAGTCCCCATCTGGGCCCTCTGGGGCGCCCAGACCGAGCGCTCCTACGAGAACTTCAGGATTGGCACCGAGACGATGCCCGAAGGCATCATCGAGGCCTTCGCCCTCCTCAAGAAGGCAGCAGCCGAGGCCAATGCAGAGCTTGGCACGCTCACCCAGGAGCAGGCATCCCTCATCGAGCAGGCAGCCGACGAGGTCCTGGCAGGCCAGCATAGGGAGATGTTCCCCCTCAAGGTCTGGCAGACCGGCTCGGGCACCCAGAGCAACATGAACATGAACGAGGTCCTGGCGAACCGGGGCAACCAGATCGCCGGCGCGAAGCTCCTCCATCCGAACGATTCGGTGAACCGCTCCCAGTCCTCGAACGACACCTTCCCCACTGCCCTCCATATCGCGGCGGTGCTTGCGCTGAAGAGCAACCTCATCCCTGCCGCACAGGAGCTTGTGGCGACCTTCAGGCGCCTCGAGGAGGAGAATGCCGGCGTCGTGAAGAGCGGTCGCACCCATCTCCAGGATGCGGTGCCCATCGCCTTCAGCCAGGAGATCTCCGGCTGGCGCGGCCTTGTCGAGGCAGGCATCGAGGACGTCGAGGCAAGCCTTCCGGGCCTTCTGAAGCTCGCCCTGGGCGGCACGGCCGTCGGCACCGGGCTCAATGCCCCTGAGGGCTTCGATGCGCTCGTGGCCGAGAAGGTGGCTTCCCTCACGGACCTCCCCTTCGTCACCGACCCCAACAAGTTCCATGCCCTCACCGGCAAGGATGCCATCGTCTTCAGCCATGGAGCCGTGAAGGCGCTTGCCGCGAACATGATGAAGATCGCGAACGACGTCCGCTGGCTTGCCTCTGGTCCGCGCCTGGGCCTCGGCGAGATCACCATCCCTGCGAACGAGCCCGGGTCCTCGATCATGCCGGGCAAGGTCAACCCGACCCAATGCGAGGCTGTCACGATGGTGGCCGTGCAGGTGATGGGAAACGATGCTGCGATCGGCTTTGCCGCCTCCCAGGGCAACTTCGAGCTCAATGTCTTCATGCCCGTCATCGCCTACAACTACCTGCAGTCGGTGCGGCTCCTGGCCGATGCCATCCGCTCCTTCAATGAGCACTGCGCCTCCGGCATCAAGGCGAACCGTGAAAAGATGGCGAGCAATCTGCATAATTCCCTTATGCTTGTGACGTCCCTCAACCCTTATATTGGATATGAGAACGCCGCGAAAGTCGCCCACAAGGCATATGAAGAAGGCACTTCGCTGAAAGAGGCCTGCGTAGAACTGGGCTTCCTTTCAGCTGAGGATTTCGACAAGGTCATGAGACCTGAGGAGATGGTTTAGAACTATGGACGAAACCAGCAGGAAGAGCCTCGAGCTCCACGAGAAGCTCCACGGCAAGATCGAGGTCGTTGCCCGCGCCAAGGCAGAGACCAACGAGGACCTGGCACTGCTCTACACGCCGGGCGTCGCTGAGCCCTGCCGCCAGATCCAGGCTGACTACCAGAAGTCCTGGGAGCTCACCCGCCGCGGCAACCTCGTCGCTGTCATCACTGACGGCACGGCCGTCCTTGGCCTCGGCGACATCGGCCCGGCTGCCGGCATGCCTGTCATGGAGGGCAAGTGCCTCCTCTTCAAGGAGTTCGGCGACGTCGATGCCATTCCGCTGTGCGTCGATACTCACGACGTGGACAAGTTCGTCGAGACCGTCTATCTGATCTCCAAGTCCTTCGGCGGCATCAACCTCGAGGACATCGCCGCTCCGCGCTGCTTCGAGATCGAGAAGCGCCTCAAGGAGATGTGCGACATCCCCGTCTTCCATGATGACCAGCACGGCACCGCCATCGTCACGGCCGCCGGCCTCATCAACGCCCTCAAGGTCACGGGCAAGGAGAAGGGCAACCTCAAGATCGTGATGAGCGGCGCAGGCGCTGCCGGCATCGCAATCGCCACCCTCCTCATCCACATGGGCTTCGGCAACGTGATTCTCTGCGACCGCAAGGGCGCCATCTACGAGGGCCGCGAGGGCCTGAACCCGGTCAAGGAGGAGATTGCCAAGATCTCGAACCTGAACCACGAAGAGGGCTCCCTCGCCGACGTTATCAAGGGCGCCGACATCTTCATCGGCGTCTCCAAGCCGGGCGTCCTCACCCCTGAGATGGTGAAGTCCATGAACGACGGCATCGTCTTCGCCTGCGCGAACCCGACCCCGGAGATCATGCCGGACGAGGCCATCGCCGCTGGCGCCAAGGTCGTCGCCACGGGCCGCTCCGACTTCCCGAACCAGATCAACAACGTCCTCGTCTTCCCGGGCATCTTCAAGGGCGCCCTCAAGGCCCGCGCCTCCCAGATCACGGAGGACATGGAGATCGCCGCTGCCGAGGCAATCGCAGGCCTCGTGCCGGCAGACAAGCTCGATGCTGAGCACATCATCCCCTCTGCCCTCGACAAGAGCGTCGCAGACGTCGTCGCCAAGGCAGTTGCCGATCGCGCCTAGCGCATACGGTCCCAATGGCAAGCGAGGCCCTGCACCAGATGGTGCGGGGCCTCTTTTCATGCCTATCGATGAGGTGGCACCTAATAGGCGACCGTGCAGGAAAAGCCACGCTCCTCGACCCGTGCCTTGATGGAGTCAAGCTCCTTGTGTGAGGCCTTCTGGAGGCCATGGAAGGGCGTCTCGCGGGCGATCGTGTAGACCATCACGCCGGAAGGACGTATGCGCTCCAGGGCAGCGAGCCAGGGCTCCACATAGGCATCTCCCGTATCGTCCAAGAGCACTCCGCGCATCTCGCCCTTGAAAAAGATCGTCTGGACGATCACGTGCCCCTTGAAGGAGGCGAGCGTCTCTATGACCTGCTCCACATCGTAGGGGCCGACAGGGCGGTCCACCTGGGCGATGAAGGCAGGGTCGACCGTATCGAGCTTCAGGATGTTGTCATCCACCTTCTCAAGCGCCGCATGGACTTGGGGAAGATGCGCGAAGGTCGCATTCGAGAGCACACCCACCTTCGCTTCGGGGCAGATCTCATCGCGCAGCGCGCAGGCCGCATCCACGGCATCGGGAAATTCGGGGTTGGCTGTCGGCTCGCCATTCCCTGCAAGGGTGATCACATCGGGATGGAGCCCTTCCCCATCCATCTTGCGGAGCTTCGCCTCCAGGGCCCCTGCGATGTCTTTCGCCGCAGGAAAGCCGCTCTTCGTCCTGCGCTGGGCATTCGTGCCCAGCTCGCAGTAGATGCAGTCGAAGGAGCAGTGCTTGCCATCTGCCGGATTGAGGTTCACGCCCAAGGAGATGCCGAGCCGGCGACTATGCACCGGCCCGTAGATGTATGCGGGATTGAGGAAAGTGCCCATATGCTCACGCTCCAATAGTGATGCAACGCTTCCAGTCTAGGCGCATATAGGGAGCCCCCGCAGCATATCCACAGCAGTGCCGCCAAACTGCAACACAGAAGAGGCCCTCTCTGCCGCCAGGCAGGAAGGGCCTCGCCCATCTTCTTTCAGACTCCCCTACTCCGGGAAGACCCCGAGGCCACGGGAGACGATCGTGATGAAGTCCTGGACATTCGCGACGATCGTCGTGGCAGAAAGCGAGCCGCGGTCCTGGAGCTTGTTGAGGACGAACTCTGCCGCATCGACCGCATAGAGGTAGAGCGGGCGCACCGTGCCATCCGGCATCACGTGGAAGGACGGGGTGATGTTGCCGACAGCGATCGTATGGAGCATCGAGGCCAGGCAGATCACGGTCGTCGCATTGCGGACGAGGCCACGGATCTGCGTCTGCCCCTCATAGGCATTCGCGATGACCTCAGGAAGCGGCCCATCGTCGCGGATGGAGCTCGTGAGGACGAAGGGGACATTGTTCTTCACCAGGGCATACATGATGCCGTTATCGACATGCTGCTCCTCGATGAAATTGGGGATGGAGCCAGCACGGCGCACGCGGTTGATCACATCGAGGTGGTTGTGGTGGCCACCGGGCATGCTGCGCTGCGTATAGATGTCCTGCCCGAGCGCGGTATGGAGGGTCGCCGCCTCGAGGTCGTGCGTCGCCAGGGCATTGCCGGCCTGGAGGCCATTCACATAGCCTGCCTCGATCATGGCCTGCATATGGCGGCGGGCATCGTAGTCGAAGGCGAAGGCAGGCCCCATCACCCACAGCACATTCCCGTTGTCGTGCTCGTACTGGAGCAGGTCCACGAGCTTGTCGTAATCGCGGGCATAGGAGGTCTCGCGGCTCCTGCCCTGGCGGAAGACGAACTGCCCATCGTCGCCCGCCTCATTGGGGTCGGTGAATCCGGTCGTATGCACATAGACGCCCTCATGTCCATCCTCGGAGCGGCCCAGGACGATGGTCTGGCCCTTCTTCAGGTTGCGGTTCTCGACGACCGAGAGCGTCCCGTCGTCATTCACGACGACAGAGGAGTCCATGCGGCTCTCCTTCGCGAGGACCCATTCGCCGCCGATTCTGAAGTATTCCGGATACATCGACGTGCTATGGAAGCCTTCGGGAGCGACGCCGTCCATCTCCACCTCGGCAAGCTGGGCATCAGGAGCGTTCCGGAACATGGATGCTCCAAAGTCGGGTTCGTGGTAGACAGGCAGCTCGAATGCCATGGCAGATGCTCCTTCTGTGTCAGTCCCTATGCAGCAAAGAGTCGGGTTCCTGAATACTTCATGCATACAGGAATCCCGCTCCATTCAAAGAAAACCGCCAAGGGCATCCGAGGTCAAGCCTCAATCAGGCTGTTAACATGATGATGCGCAAGCTGTAACGGAAGGTTCAGGCCTCCATCAAATGCAGAACCGCACCGCTTCAGGAAGCTGCATATCAGCCCTCTGCACGAGGGAGATGGATGCATTGCCGCAAAGCTGGAAGCACGCCTGCACCGCCTGGCAGCGCTGATGCCTGCGCATTGGGGATCCGGTGCGCAGGCGCCCCAGGAGGCGGCCGCGACACCTATCAGGATATTGCATATTCTGCCGTGCAGCCAGCCATCTGCTGCATCCTTCCTGCCGGCCTTCCTGCCGGCCTGCCCCTGCAGCTGTCCTTTTTGTTGAGAAGGGGCTTTGAGCTAGGCAAATGCAGAGAGGGACTTTACAATACATGCAGTCATTCTCTGGATTTGGCAGACGGCATAACGGAGCATAGGTGCAAGGAAGACGAAACACCACACCGACGCCGCGCCAGAGCTCGAGGACCGCATCACAACGCAGCACGAACCGCAGCACCAGACGAACCACCGGAAGCTCTCGCGCCTATGCCCCGAAATCCTATGGCACCTCGGGGCCATCTTCGCATGCCTCAGCAAGCCGGAGAGCCTCTGTACGCCCTGCTGCCCGTACCACCTCGGCATCCTCACGCACTTCCAGGCCTTCTGCCAGAAGGCAGGCCGCATCCCGGAACAGCAGGTCTCAGAATGTGCGCTACCGCTCCTCTGCCTCCCAGCGCCATGCACAGGCCCCTTCCCGCAATACGCGCACGAGCGGATCGGGCTTCACGCAGGCACGCCCTGCACCCCGTCCCCGTGGCTCCCATCCTGACACGCGCCATATGCGGCAGACGCAGCGCAAGCGCCACCAGTTCTTCCCTGCCGCCATCTTCATCATCCTGATCGTCCTCGGTGTCGCGATCGTGGTCGCATTCACGAACCCGATCGTGAATGCCGGCGACATCGTCGAGGAAGTGGCCAGCATAACGACTGGACAGGACGATGAGCAGGCATCAGGCTCCGATACAGCCGCGTCGACCGATGGATCCTATCCCATCTCGGGCAACGTGACCTTGGCGGTCGATTCCTCGAGCTATCTCTACGACAACCCTTATGATTGGTCGAAACTCACCTACGACGAGCACGGGAACTTGATCTACCAGGTGCAGGACTCGTCCGGCAGCAACGTGGTCCTCTCCCGCGAAGGCATCGATGTCTCCGAGCACAATGGGACCATCGATTGGGCCAAGGTTCGTGCTGATGGCATCGACTATGCCATCATCCGCATCGGCGCCCATGGCACCGAGAAGGATGCCATCGTCGTGGATGACAGCTTCTCCCGCAACATCGTGGCGGCACGCGAGGCAGGCCTCGGCGTCGGCGCCTACTTCTATTCCCAGGCAACGAACACCGATGAGGCCGTGACCGAGGCGAACTTCGTGCTCGAGCAGCTCAACGGCCAGTCTCTGAACTATCCGGTCGTCTTCGACTTCGAGCCGGTCGAGGGAGACCGCGCAGACGGCCTCACGATCCAGCAGCGCACCGATATCGCCGATGCCTTCTGCTCCACGATCGAGGCGGGCGGCTACACCGCAGCCATCTATTCGAGCTCCTCGGATCTGACCTACCTCTACAATCTCGACAGGCTTGCCAAGTATGGCTTCTGGATGGCACAGTATGCCTCGGAGCCGACGGCGAGCGTCGTCTTCTCGATGTGGCAGTATACGAACCAGGGCACCGTCAACGGCATCTCCGGCGACGTGGACCTGAACATCGACCTCACGCCTGCCCTTCAGGCAGCAGAAGGAGAGATAGACATCCCATGAGGGAAATGATCGACATCTATACGGCAGATGGACAGAAGACCGGCAGGACCCAGGAGCGTGGCACCTTCCTCGAGCCTGGCTCCTACATGCTCTATGTCCTGGCAATGATCGAGGATGGGTCAGGCCGCTTCCTCATCACCCAGCGTGCCATGGACAAGAAGTGGGCTGCAGGCTGGTGGGAGGTCACCGGTGGCGGCGTGCGCGCCGGCGAGACCTCGCTCGAGGCGATCCTGCGCGAGAGCGCAGAGGAGACCGGCCTCGATATAACGAAATCAGCTCGTCCGCTTGTCCCGGTCTATCGCTACCGGAACGACGACCCCGTGCGCGGCGACAACTACCTCGTCGATATCTACCATGTGGAGCTCAGCTTCACGCTCGACGATGTGAAGCTGCAGCAGCGCGAGGCCATAGGCGCCCGTCTTGCCACCCGCCAGGAGATCGCAGAGCTTGCCGATCAGGGCATCTTCCTCCATTACCAGAGGCTCGAGCAGGCATTGGCCGCAGAGACCACAGAATAGCCGCACGGCGCCGTCAGCAGCTGGATCATGCGCAGAGACTATGGGACCCTTCGGCAGATGCCGAAGGGTCCCATTCGTTACGTGCACAGACCGAGGGGCCGCTGTTTTCGAAAGAGGCTAATTCTTTGCAGCAGCCTTCTTGAAATGGAGCTGGGGACGTGCCACTTCCTCGTCGCCAGCCTCTTCAGGCCACTCCCATTTCGTGAACCAGACACCAATGAAGGAGACGATTGCCACGATAACGACACCAATGATGGCCTTGGTAAGGTTGCCGGGATCGTTGGGGCTATAGAACAGCAGCAGGTTCGTCAGATAGTAGGCACCGTATGCATATGCCTTTGTGCCAACGATGCCATTATACAGAGCAAGGATGAAGCCGGTGATTGCATTGACAAGATAGAGCTTGGGAACACGGTAGAGGATGCCGTAGGTCGTCGGCTCGCTGATGCCGCCAAACAGAGCTGAAATGGCGGCGGGCCAGGCGATGTTCTTGGCGGTCGTATTCTTGACCTTCAGGGCTGTCCAGAGCGCCACAAAGCCAGGAACAGTCGTGCCAGAGAAGAACCAGATATTGATGATATCGTCGTAACCAAGGGCAGCGAAATTCTGAGTAGCGATGGGGATGAGTGCCAGATGGAAGCCTGGCATGAAGACACCCAGCGTGCAGCTAAAGAGATAGATGGCTGGCACCGTGAGCCAAGGCACCGTATTGCGGACGAGGTCGATGAAGGCACTGATGTAGTTCGTCACAAGACCACCGAGCGGTCCCGTAGCAGCCAGCGTGATGATGGACATCACGAATACCAGGATGACCGGCTTCAGGAAATACCGTACCGAGGTCGGAATGACCTTGGAAAGCCACTTTCCAATCTTGCTCATGACCCAGACCGACAGGATTATCTGCAGCACAGACCCGTTATAGGTCGTAAGCAGCACCGGGATGCCAAAATAGCTCGTGAACGACTGTCCCTCTGCGGTAAGGGTGCTCACCAGATTCACCCAGTCCGGATAGAGGAGGAATCCTGCGAGCAGAAGGGCCAGCGGCACCTCGACATCGAAGTTCTTTGCAGAGGTATAGGCAACGAACATGGGGAGGAAGTAGAATGCCGACTGCGCAAGGCCATTGAGGATGATGTAGGTCGAATCGGTCTTCTGCACCCCAAAGAACATGGTGCCAAACGTGAGGATGAGGCTGAAGAAACCTGCGCAAATCAGTGCAGGGATGACCGGCGACATGATCTTGGCCATGAGCTGAATCACATCGATAAAGAAGGTCAGCGGTGTGCGCTTCTTCTTCAGATCCTTTGCTGCAGTCTCCGGATCGTCGATGATGGCACCACCCTCAATGCCGCTTTCCTTCTCGAAGGCGAAATAGAGGTCTTCGATGACCTGGCCGACGATGACCTGGATCTGCGTATCCATGACCTCGCAGCCGATGACACCCGGAATCTTCTTGATGGCAGGCTTGTCGACCTTGCTGGTATCCTTCAGCCCAAGGCGAAGGCGTGTCGCGCAGTGGTTGACGCTCGTGATATTCTCGCTGCCACCTATGTTGGCAAGGATGTCTTTCGACATCTGCACATAGTCGTATTTTGCCATGATGCATATCCTCCTCTATGAAGCCCAAACCTGTCCAGTCAGTCCGTTTCTCGCCTTCTCGCCTCCTTTGCTCTGCGTCGGGCATTTTTCAGCACAAACTCCCCCTTCGTGCTCGTGGCACGCTGTTGAACGCATTGATTTTTTTCGTTCGGCACTGCAGGATTTACGAACCTGTCAGGCCAATGCTGCTATCGGAGCTGTCTCAGAGCCTTGCCACCTCATCCGCCATATCCAGGCAGACCTCTTCTGCCTGAGGCTCTGTTCCAAAGAGATCGAGGAAGCCGTGGTCGCAGCCGCAATAGCGGACAGGACGAACTTCCTTGCCGAGATGCGCAAGGCGCCTTGCGAAATGCTCGGATCCCACACGCAGGAAGTCGTACTCGCATGAAGCGACCGTAATCGGAGGAAAGGCGCTCAGCTGCTCATCAGATGCGCAGTTGGCAGAGACGAGCGGATCATCCAGCGTCGTCTTTCCCTGAATATAGATGCTGCTCTCCGCCGTATCATGCATGGCATTGCGGATGCGGTCGATGCGGCTATAGGCAAGCTCCTTGTCCTCATCCACCACGGGATAGCTGTCGAATGACCACGTATAGTCCGTCAGCGTCCTATAGTCCCTGCTGTCGCAGGAGGGGAAGAGCAGATAGGCGCGTTTGATATAATGCTCCTTGTCCTCCAGGATGCAGGCACAGGTCAGAGCACCGCCCGCCGAATCTCCGCCCACCATGATCTTCTCCGGATCGGCTCCGAGCTCGGCAGCATAGTCGTGTGCCCATGCAATCGTAGCCACGCAATCCTCGATGCCCGCAGGGAATGGGGCTTCGGGCGCCAGCCTGTAGTCAGGAAATACGACGACCGCGTGTGCCTTCTCCGCAATGAACCTCATCTGGTTGTGGTAGATCCTCTCGGTCCCGGCTGTGAAGCCACCACCATGAAGAAATACATACAGTGGTGCACCAGCAGCAGGCGCAGAGGCGGCACGATAGGTGAATACATCAATCCGATGCGTGTTCCCTACCTCAATCAGGCGCTCTTCGACCTTGATCTGTTCGGTATTGAGGTCATACGTCACCTTGTCAGGGCGATACCGCTCATTCGCAAGACTGAATTTTCCGGCTCAGTCCTGAAACTTGTGGGTACTCCCATCACGCACCAGTTCCCGAAGCCTT
>OMTG01000123.1 GCA_900313905.1 uncultured Actinomycetes bacterium
TTCTCGATGTCACCCCGCTTTCCCTTGGTGTCGAGACCATGGGCGGCGTGATGACCAAGATGATCGACCGCAATACCACGATTCCTACATCCAAGACCGAGGTCTACTCCACGGCCGCAGACAACCAGACGTCCGTCGAGATCAACGTGCTCCAGGGCGAGCGTGAGATGGCCCGCGACAACAAGTCGCTCGGCAAGTTCCAGCTCACCGGCATCCCTCTGGCACCGCGTGGCGTCCCGCAGATCGAGGTCACCTTCGATATCGATGCCAATGGTATCGTGAAGGTCACGGCCAAGGACAAGGGCACCGGCAAGTCCCAGCAGATCACGATCTCCGGCTCCACGGCGCTCTCTGACGACGAGGTCGACCGCATGGTGAAGGATGCTGAGACCCACGCCGAGGAGGACAAGAAGCACAAGGACGAGATCGAGGTCCGCAACCAGACCGACTCCCTTGCCTACAGCACCGAGCAGACCCTGAAGGATCTGGGCGACAAGGTGCCGGCAGACATGAAGAAGGAAGTCGAGGACGCTGTGGCCGAGGCCAAGAAGGCGCTCGATGGCACCGATATCGACGCCATCAAGGCTTCTGGCGAGAAGCTCCAGGAGGTCGGCCACAAGCTCGCCGAGATTGTCTACTCGCAGACCAATGAGCAGACCGCAGGCGGCAATGCTGGCGCTGGCTCCACCTCCACGAACCCGGCTGACGACGTGGTCGATGCCGACTACGAGGTCGTGGACGACGATAAGAAGAAGTCCGAGTAGCATCGGATAGAACCAATCGCGAAGCCCGCGGCGGCGCAGAGCCGCCGCGGCTTCCGTTCCTTTGAAGGAGGGCGACGTGAAGGTGCCTATTGACGATAGCAATGAGACGAAGCCGACGCCTGAAACGGGCGAGACCGATGCTGCTGAGACCAAGGAATCTGCGCCGAAGACTGCAGGCGGCATGACAGAAGAAGAGATGGTCGAGGCCGCCATCCGCGCAGGCGAGCAGGCTGCGGCTGACGATCTGAAGAAGGACGCCGACAAGATGGCAGCCGAGCGCGACGAGTATGCAAAGAAGCTCGGCGCAGCAGAGGATGCGCAGAAGAAGGCCGAAGACGCTGCCAAGGAAGCCAATGACAAGTATCTGAGGCTCCAGGCAGAGTGGCAGAACTTCCGCAAGCGCACCGACCAGGAGCGCGAAGTGGAGCGCAGCCGTGCAAATGAGCGCCTCATCGAGAAGCTCCTGCCGGTCCTCGACGATATGGAGCGTGCCATCGACCATGCGAAGGCGACAGCCGACGAGGATGCGAACCTCGCGCAGTTCGCCGATGGCATCCAGGCAGTCCATACGAAGATGCTGGGCGTGCTTGGCGGCGAAGGCGTCGAGGTCATCGACCCGGCTGGCGAGCCGTTCGATCCTCTGTCCCACCAGGCGGTGGGCCGCGAGGAGGATACCGAGGCCTATGAGGACACGGTGTCCCAGGTCTACCAGAAGGGCTACCGCATGGGCGGCAAGATCATCCGCTCCGCAATGGTGACGGTGACCTACGGTGGCAAGAAGCGTCCGCAGGAAAAGAAGGATGACGCGGCTGAGGGCAGCAAGTAAACCATAGAAGGCCTGTGCGCCCGAGCCGAAGCCGGTTCGGGCGCATATCATATAGGAGCATGGAAGCATGCAGAAGGGGGCGAATGCTTTATGGCTGACAAGAAGAACTTCTACGACGTGCTGGGCGTAAAGCGCGACGCCACCCAGGACGAGATCAAGAAGGCTTTCCGGAAGCTCGCTGTGAAGTACCATCCAGACAACGGTGGCGACGAGCAGAAGTTCAAGGAGCTGTCCGAGGCCTATGAGACGCTGTCCAATCCGGACAAGCGCCGTGAATACGATCAGATGCTGATGTTCGGCGGCATCCCTGGATCCGATTTCGGCGGATCGGGCGGACGCAACCGGACCTATACCTATACGTCCAATGGTGGCAATGTCGACTGGAGCGACATCTTCGATAACATACGCTCCGGAGATGGGGCCTTCGGCGGCTTCGACTTCTCCTCGATATTCGGAGGAGCTGGCGCTGGCGCAAGGCCGCAGCAGCCGCGTCCGCAGAAGGGCGGCGACCTCACTGCGACGATCGAGGTGCCGTTCGAGGATGCGCTCAAAGGGGCGACCCGCAAGGTCTCCTATACCATCCCGTCGACGGGGGAGAAGCAGACCATCACGGTCAAGATTCCTGCCGGTGCGGTGGATGGCGGCAAGCTCCGCTATCGCGGCCGGGGCGACTATGGCTACGGCGGCGGCGAGCGCGGCGATTTCGTGATCACCACCCGCGTGCAGGAACACCCGCTCTTCAAGCGTGATGGCGCCGATATCCGCATGGAGCTCCCAGTGAGCTTCTACGAGGCTGCGCTTGGCGCCACCGTGGATGTGCCGACGCCGGTGGGCGAGGTCGTGCGCCTGAAGATACCTGCTGGATCGCAGGATGGCAAGACCTTCCGCTTCCGCGACCTGGGCGCTCCTGATGTGAAGCACAAGGGCAGCAAGGGTGCGCTCTATGTGACCATCCGCGTCAAGGTGCCGACGAGGCTTACGGCCAAGGAGCGCGATGCGCTCCAGAGCCTGAAGGACGCGGACACCCGGGATTACAGAAAGGACGTAGAGCGCTATGGCGCGTAGCAATGACGACGAGTCAGGGAAGAACAAGCCGCTCTACATGATCAGCGTGGCGGCAGAGCTGACGGGCATGCACCCGCAGACCCTGCGTGTCTATGAACAGAAGGGGCTTGTGACCCCGGGGCGCTCCCGGGGCAACACCCGCCTCTACTCACAGGCCGACATCGAGAGGCTCAACCTCATCGCCAAGCTCACCGACGAGGGCATCAACCTCGCTGGCGTCATCCGCATCCTCGATATGCGCGAGCAGGCGGAGAAGCGCAACAAGGAGATCGATGAGCTGCGCGAAAGGGTGCGCGAGCTCGAGGATGAGGTCCATGAGCTGCGCATGCGCGAGAAGATCACGGCGCTCACGCCCTACAAGGGCGCGACGGCCGAGCAGGTCATGAGGGGGCTGCTCTCATCGGGCGGCGAGGACGACGATAAGGAGTTCTAGCCCCTTTGTCCCACAACTGAATGTGCAGCGGCAGAAGGCAGTCACACAGTGATTGCCTTCTTCCTTACCTGCTGTCATTGCGTAAACACTAAGTCTGACAAGAGCAAAAAATCTAACATAAATAGACTTAGATATGTATGAGAGACCCGTCCAGCGGGAACACTCTTAACCGATAAAGAAACAGAAGGACGCGCGGCCCAGGCCCCGCTTCCTCCAAGAGAGGTGAATGCTATGAACATCAACAAATGGGCAGTGACTGCCCAGGAGGCGCTCCAGAGCGCAATGGGTGTGGCTGTTGATGCGAACGCTGGCGCATTGGAGCCTATCCACCTGCTCAAGGCCCTGCTCGACTCCGGCGAGCGCAACATCACCGCCATCATCGAGCGCGTGGGCGCCGATCCGAAATCCATCCAGGGACAGGTCGACCAGGCGATAGCCAGGGCCCCGAAGGTCTCGGGCGACAATTCCCAGATGGGCATGAGCAACGACTTCGTCCGCCTCACGAACAATGCGGAGAAGATCGCTGCCAAGATGGATGACCAGTATGTGACCTCCGAGCACCTGCTGGTCGCCTTGGCAGATGACAAGTCCGAGGCAGGATCCATCCTGAAGGCCTCGGGCGTGACCGGCAAGCGGGTCCAGGAAGCCTACGATGAGCTGCGTGGCGACAGCCGCGTGACCGACCAGGAGGCAAAGCCTGAGTTCGAGGCGCTGGAGCGCTACGGCAGGAATGTCACCGACCTTGCCCGCCAGGGCAAGCTCGACCCCGTGATCGGCCGTGTCGAGGAGATCCGCCGCACCATCCAGGTGCTCTCCCGCCGCACCAAGAACAACCCGGTGCTGATCGGCGAGCCGGGCGTCGGCAAGACGGCAATCGTCGAAGGCCTCGCCCAGCGCATCGTGAATGGCGATGTGCCGTCGACATTGCGCGACAAGGAGCTCATCGAGCTTGACATGTCCGCGCTGGTCGCTGGCGCCAAGTACCGTGGCGAGTTCGAGGACAGGCTCAAGAGCGTCCTCAAGGAAGTCGAGAAGTCGGATGGCAAGATCATCCTCTTCATCGATGAGCTGCACACGATCGTCGGCGCAGGCGCGACGGAAGGCTCGATGGACGCTGGCAACATCCTGAAGCCGGCGCTTGCCCGTGGCGCCCTCCATGCCATAGGAGCTACGACCCTGGATGAGTACCACAAGTACATCGAGAAGGACCAGGCCCTGGCCCGCAGGTTCCAGCCTGTGATGGTCGGCGAGCCGTCGGTCGAGGATACGATCTCGATCCTTCGCGGCATCAAGGACAAGTACGAGCAGCATCACCGCGTCCGCATCACGGACAGCGCTCTCGTGAGCGCAGCGGATCTCTCGAACCGCTATATCTCCGACCGCTTCCTTCCGGACAAGGCCATCGACCTCGTCGATGAGGCGGCATCTCGGCTCCGCATGGAGCTCGATTCCATGCCTGCCGATATCGATGCGGTGGACCGCCAGCTGACGCAGATGCAGATCGAGGAGCAGGCCCTCATGAAGGAGGAGGACGACGCCTCGAAGGAGCGCCTGCAGACGCTGCGCAAGGAGATTGCCCAGACGCAGGAGAAGCTTGACGGCATGAAGGCGAACTGGCAGAACGAGAAGTCTGCCATCGACAAGGTGCAGGACCTCAAGAGCCAGATAGAGGACGCGAAGACCGAGATGGAGCGCGTCACCCGTGAAGGCGACCTGGGTCGTGCCTCCGAGCTGCGCTACTCCACGATCCCGACCCTGCAGAAGCAGTACAAGCAGGCCGAGGAGGCCCTCTCTGCCAAGCAGGAGGAGGGCGGCCTTCTGAAGGAGGAGGTCACCTCCGAAGAGATCGCCGAGGTCGTCTCCAGCTGGACAGGCATCCCGGTGTCGAAGATGATGCAGGGCGAGATGGACAAGCTCCGCAACCTCGAGACCGAGCTCCACAAGCGTGTCGTGGGGCAGGACGAGGCTGTGAAGGCCGTCGCTGCCGCCGTGAGGCGCAGCCGTGCCGGGCTCTCCGATCCTGACCGTCCTATCGGCAGCTTCTTCTTCCTTGGACCGACCGGTGTCGGCAAGACCGAGCTCGCGAAGGCTCTTGCCGAGTGCCTCTTCGACGACGAGAAGAACCTTGTCCGCATCGATATGTCCGAGTATATGGAGAAGTTCTCGGTCCAGCGCCTCATCGGCGCCCCTCCTGGATATGTGGGCTACGATGAGGGCGGCCAGCTGACCGAGGCGGTCCGCCGCCATCCCTACTGCGTGATCCTGCTGGACGAGATGGAGAAGGCGCATCCTGATGTCTTCAACATCCTGCTCCAGGTGCTCGACGATGGACGCCTGACCGATGGCCAGGGCCGTGTCGTCAGCTTCAAGAACACGATCATAATCATGACATCGAACGTGGGCAGCCAGTACATCGCAGGCGCCACGGCGAAGAGCGACCCCGATGAGGTCCAGCGCCAGGTGAACAATGCCCTGCGCCAGACGTTCAAGCCGGAGTTCCTGAACCGTATCGACGATGTCGTGGTGTTCCATGCTTTGGGCCTCGAGGATATCGAGAAGATCGTCGACATCCAGCTCAAGGATGTCCGCAAGCGCCTCGAGCGCGACCGCATCTCGCTCGAGCTCACCGACGCCGCGAAGCAGTCGCTTGCCTTGGACGGGCTCGATCCTGTCTATGGCGCACGTCCGCTGAAGCGCCTGATCCAGCGCCAGGTGGTCGACAATGTCGCGAACCTCATTATCGACGGCAAGCTCCACGAGGGCGATGTGGTGAAGGTCGATATCGGGGCAGACGACCAGCTCTATGCAGAGCGCGATGCAGCTGCTTCTGAGGCCAGGAAGCACGAGGCGGGAGACGTCGAGGCCGAAGAGTCCGACGAGACGCCGCTCGAGCCTGATTCGATGGAATAAGGCCAGCTCATCTCAGGGGCTGCCATCCCAGATTGGGGTGGCAGCCCTTTCTGCGTTTCAGGGAGGGCTTCTTCTGTTCACGTCGGCATGCTCCTCGCTCAATGTGCGCCGACGGCTTTCAGGCGCTGTCGTATCATCATTGCTGTGAATGAATGGGATGTCTGCTGCCTGCGCGCCTTCTGTGCGCTCTGGCGGGCTTCTGGCAAGGAGCGCATGAAGATGAAATGCCCCAAGTGCGGAGCTGAGGTAGAGGATACGGCACGTTTCTGCAACAGATGCGGCTACCCTCTGACGGGAGCGGCGAAGGAGAAGCCGAAGGTCCGTGTGGTCGAGGGTGCAAAGGATGCTGCTCCGTCAGACGATATCGATGCGGCCGTACACAAGGCCGCACAGGAACGCAATGCGGACCAGACGCACCCGATGCCTGCCTCGGATGCGACGTATCCACAGGCAGATGCAGCTTCTGGCAATGATGCTGCAACGCGGATCGCATCGGGGCCCATGGCCAAGACCGTCCAGGTTGAAGAGCCGCCGACCCAGGTGATGGACTACGAGACCTATATCACGGCTCCAGCCACCGAAGCGGTCTTCCAGCCAGAAGAGGAGACCGATCCGAGCATGGGCCTCGACCGCATCGACGCGGAGGATCTGGGCAGCGATGCGACCGCAACCGAGCTCGAGCCTCTCGCCGTGCCAGCCGAGGATGTGCCTGCAGATGGGGCGCCATCCGATGCGCAGGATCTTCCGGCATCCATCCCGCAGGAAGCGCCCGACGATGCACAGAGGCGCAAGAGGGGCCGCCGCACCCAGGCCATCATCATGGCGATTGCGGCAGCGATCCTGGCCTGTGCCTTGGGCTGGTATGGCTACCAGCAGGAATGGTGGGGCGGCGTCACGGTTCCCGATGTCACAGGCATGCAGGTCGATGAGGCGACCCGTACGCTTCAGGATGCGGGGTTTGCGGTCGATGTGCAGCTCTCCTACGTGGATTCAGGCGATGGCTATGTCCTCGCGATGGTGACGCCGGCAGGAGGGCGCATGGCCCGTGGCTCGACCGTCTCCATCGATGTCGGCCAGCTCCGCACGATTCCCGATGTGGTGGGGATGGCCAAAGACGATGCGGTCGCCGCCTTGGCAGAGATTGGCGCCTCGTCCTTCCACTATGAGTACAAGAACTCGAGCGAGGCAGAGGATACGGTCCTTGCAGTCAATCCTGCGGCTGGCTCCACCTTCTCCTCCTCCGATACCATCACCCTGACCCTTGCCCAGGGCTACCAGGTCCCCGACCTCATCGGCATGACCGAGAGCGCTGCCGTGGCCGCCCTCAAGAAGGCGGGGCTTGCAGCCAACGTCGTCTATGTGGAGGCAGAGAGGATGGCAGGCACGGTCGATTCGACCGATCCGGCAGCAGGGACTGCCGTCTCGGCAGGCACGACCGTGACGCTCAATGTGGCTCAGGGCAGCGACGCGGAAGCGGCATCGTCGCTGAGCAATGCCAATCATGTGGCTGACTACTTCTCGGCCACCTCCCAGGATGTGGCAAGCTTCCTCGAGCAGCAGGGATATGCGCTCGTCTATGGTGCACGGGATGCTGATGGCTATGCTGAGTGCACCTATACGAAGGAATATGCAGGCACGCTTGCCTTCACATCCCATCCGCATACGAAGGCCCAGACCTCAGGATCGGCTGAGGATGTCCTGAGCGAAGGGGCGACCATCGCCGGCGTGCAGCTCACGCTCGATGGGGCGGATGTGGGGGCAGGCGCTGTGTCCCAGGACGGGCTCTCGGCCGTGATGGGCGCCTGCGGGCTCTCCTCTGCCGAGGCCACGGTCTCGAGCAGCTCCTCCTCATCCCAGGGGACCACAAGCGCAGATGCATCGTCCCAGACGACCGATGCGTCCAAGGGCGCATCGAGCTCCTCCTCATCCTCGGCCGCGGCATCTGACGGCTCCTCCTCGGCGAGCAATGCCAGCAGCGCCACGGCGCAGGGCCGGAGCTATATCTGCGCTGCAGGCGAGAGCGGGGACCTCGTCTGGACAGTTCTCCTCTATCAGCAGAGCGGATCTTCCAGCGTGAGCGTGGTCGTCACCTGCGGACCGAAGGATTTCTACACAGGCAAGGGCCTCTCCTCGATGGAGGAGATCGCCCGCTATGCTGCCACGACGTATCTGGGATAGGGTGAGAGGATGCCAGACGAGAAGGATGCCTCCTGCGTGAAGCGGGAGGCCGCACAGAAGAAGGCCCAGCATGAAAAGACGCAGCACCCCCAAGAGGATGCTGCGTATGCACGGGCAGAGAATGAGGACGACGATGGATACGATCCCTGGTCGGACCGCAGGCCGCATGCCGAGCCGCTCTTCGAGCGCGACCCCTGGGACTAGAGCCCGAATCTTGACACCATGAGCTGCCAGACGCAGATGGCGGCAATCGCGAGGATCGCGACGACGACCGCCAAGGCGATGACAGAACGGGTCCTGCGGGCACGCTCCTGGGATGCGAAGATGGAGCGGCGTCCCTTCGGGATCTCGAGGTAGCGGGCGAAGTTGTTGTTGCGCTGGAGGCGCTTCATCTCGGAGCGGCTGCGGCGGTAGGAGGCGCCAGAGAGCGGGCTGCCCCCTCCGATTGCTATGCCGGAATCATGTGTATAGTCGCTCGGATACTTCGTGTTCTGGGGCTCGGAGATGGTCGGCTGGGTCTTGCGGGGACGGGCGGGACGCACATAGCCGCCCTGGCGGGGAAAGCCTCCGGTCTGGGAGGGATTGCCCTGGCGTGCGAAGCTGCCGGTCTGGGAAGGCATCCCCGGCTGCATGGAAGGGGCTGGACGGAAGGCGGGATCTTCCATCGCGGCATCGTCCACATAGCTGCTGCCAGGAACCTGCATATCCGCTGCAGGGCTCTGGCTCCGCGGCATGGGCTCCCCAGCCGACCCCTCATATTCATCGTGGGACATATCTCTATATTCGTTCTCGTCCACAGACATCCTCCCATAGGCGAGCTTGGATTCCATGGCCTCCATTCTATCTCATGGTTGAGGGCGGGTCTCAAAGTTGCACGGTGGCAGGCGATTCGATTCCGAGAAACCATAAAGCCCCCGAACAACATGAAAATGAAGCCATGGATGGCCATCCTGAGGCAGCAGGAAGGCTGGAATTAATATCTAACAAGATAGACTTAGATATGCTCAGTCTATGAAGCATAGAAAACCTTGCAGCCGCAGTATAAAAGCAGCAAGGCAGGGAACAACAAGAACCAGACAACGCAAGTGCCCCTGAGGGCACGCTTCCAGAAGGAGTGAGCGATATGATGGGCATGATTCCCTTCGATCGGTATGACAACGCACTGCGCCGCGCTTTCGACGATGATTTCTTCAAGGATTGGCCTTCGGCCTTCGAGCCGGCGCCGGCCTTCAAGATGGACGTCGAGGATGCGGGGGATTCCTATGAGGTGGCCGCACATCTGCCCGGCGTGAAGAAGGACGAGATCGACGTCGAACTCAATGAGGGCAGGCTCTCGATTTCTGTCGACAAGAAGGAGTCCGACGAGGAGAAGCAGAGGAACTATCTGCACAAGGAGACCTCGGAGTGGAGCGCCACGCGTGGCGTCTATCTGAAGGATGCCGCTTCCCAGGGCCTCACGGCGAAGCTTGCCGACGGCGTCCTCACCGTCCATGTGCCGAAGCGTTCTGCGAACCCGAACGCGACGAAGATCACGATCGAGTAGAAAAGCATCGCATTGCCAGCCAGGAGCGGCGCCCGAGAGGGTGCCGCTCCTTTCTTATGTATGCAGAAGCAGATTGCCGCCATGGAAAAGGGAGCACGGAGATTTGGACTCCGTGCTCCCTTTGCTGCTGTCTGCAGAGCCTCTCTACCAGACGCTCATGGCTTCGTGCTGGGAGGCCGGGACTATCGTGAGGAGCCCATCGGGCGTGCGGGCCTCCGTGAAGGTGGTGTCGGCGGGCTCGGCCTTGAGGGCAGCCGCCAGGGTGCGGATGCAGACGGAGGGGCGGTTGTTCTCCTCCGAGAGATGTAGGGCGACGACGCACTCGGTGTCCTTCGTCACGAGATGGGGCAGGACCTCTGCCGCCTGGACATTCGAGAGATGGCCTGATGCACCGGCGACCCGGTCCTTCAGGATCTTCGGGTAGGGGCCGTGCCTCAGCATCTCCTCGTCGTGGTTGCTCTCGATCCCCAGAATCCTGCACCCATAGAGGGCATCGAGCGCCCCGTCGGTCAGATATCCCGTATCGGTGCACCAGCCGAGGGCATCGGCTATCTCGCCGTTCTCGTCGGGGACCACAAAGCGGAAGCCGATGGGATCGTTCACGTCGTGGGAGGTCGGGAAGGCCTGGATATGCATGCCGCAGAGGTCGAACGAGCTGTCGTGGTCGATCAGCGTGAAGGGGAGAGATGCCAGATAGGAGCGGCCGGCGACCGTGCCGGCGGTTGCAATGAGGGGGCCAGTGAAGTGGTTGCAGAAGACCGTGAGCCCTGAGGTATGGTCCGAGTGCTCATGGGTAAGAAGGACCGCCCTGATATCGTCGAGCGGTGCCCCCACCTCCTGCGCGCGGGCCCGGAGCGCCCGATAGGAGATGCCGTCGTCGATCAGGATGCTGCCGGAAGGCCCCTGCACGACGGCAGCATTGCCCTTGGATCCGGAGCCCAGCACAAACAGATGTATCAATGGCGTCATAAACCCACCCAGATTTCCTGAAGCTGTTCTAGAATCATAAGTCCTTACGTAGCGTACACGTTTGTGCCCGGAGCTGGCGTCCCATTGCGGAGAAGCCCCGAGGAGAACGCAGGGCGGACAGGGGTTTCGATGACCAGCGTGGCGAGAAGATATGCACAGGGGGCAGCTCCCGGGGCGCAGGATGCCTCAGGACGCGCTCCGGTCGTGCTGATGGTCTCGGGCGGCGCTGACTCCACGGCGCTTCTGGTCCTTGCTGCCACCTCCGCCCTCGATATCGGTGACGGGAGAGGGTGTGCCCGCATCGCCCGTGAGCGCCTCCATGTCCTGCATGTGAACCATGGCCTCCGTGGCATCGATGCTGAGGAGGACGAGGAGTTCGTCTGCGAGCTCTCGGCGCGCTTCGGGATTCCCTGCACCGTCCGGCATGCCGATGTGGCAGCCTTGGCAAAGAAGGGAGACGGGAACGTCGAGAACGCGGGCCGCGAGTTCCGCTACGCTGCTGCGGCAGAGCTCGCGAACAGCCTGTGCGCAGAGTATGGCGTTCCCCGCTCCGCAGCTCGGATCGTGACGGCGCATACAGCAGACGACCGTGCCGAGACCTTCTTCATGAACGCGATCAGGGGATGCGGCCCTTCCGGCCTCTCCTCGATACCCCGCCAGCGCAACCGCATCGTGCGGCCGCTTCTCGACCATACCCATGAGGAGCTCTGCAGCCTCCTCAGGATGCGGGGCATCGTCTGGCGCGAGGACAGCACGAATGCCGATACCCAGTACCTGAGGTCCTACGTGCGCCACGAGGTGATGCCGGTCGTGAAGGCCCGCAACCCCAAGGTCCTCTCGTCGCTCTCGCAGACCTGCGACATACTCTCCGACGAGGACTCCTACCTGACCCAGGTGGCATCGCGCACCTTCCATGAGCTGGAGCGCCGTCGTGCCGATGCGATGGTGGCACTCGATGCGGAACGCCTCAGCGCCGTCGATGTCGCGATAGCCCGCAGGGTGGTCAGGATGGCATTTTTGCTGGTCGCCCCCGATGCACGCCTCGAATCCCGCCATGTCGCCCGCACGCTCGAGCTCGTGGCGGCAGGGCAGGGTTCGGCCACGATCCCCCTGGATGTGGATGTGCGGGTGGAGCATGGGCTCCTCTTCGTCCGCGGCCGTGCAGCACGCGAGCGGCTCACAAGCTCCTGGCTTGCTGTCCCCGGAACGCTCGGCCTGACCGAGGGGCGCATGCTCGAGGCGAGGGTGGTCCCGGTCCCCAGGGGCTCGGATGCCGCTGCCATCGCCCGCACCTACGGGAAGGAATGGGCAGGCGCCGGCGTGCTTCTCGATGCGGAGGCGGCAGGCGTCGCTGCGGTGGACGCGCGCCTCTGGGTGGAGCCTCCCCAGGCAGGGGATGTGATGTGCCCCTTGGGCATGCATGGGCAGTCGAAGAAGCTCTCGGATGTCCTCTGCGATGCGAAGGTGCCTGTCTCCGAGCGGGGGCAGATCCCGGTCGTGCATGCCGGTCCGACGGGGCCTGTCATCTGGGTCGGCGGCATGCGGCCCGATGAGCGCTTCCGTTGCACGCCGGCGACAAAGCTGCTGCTGGAATTACGCATCTCCGATACTCGGAGTAAGCTATAGCTAGGAAAGCGACGACGTAAGGAGCATACGCTGATGGAAAACCTGCATCCGGACGTAGATCATGTCATCCTCACCGAAGAGGACATCAAGGGCATCGTCACGCGCCTCGGTTCCGAGATCTCACGCGACTATGAGGGGAAGAACCCGCTTGTCGTCTGCGTGCTGAGAGGTGCCTTCATCTTCACCGCGGACCTGCTCCGCGCCATCAAGGTGCCCTGCGAGGTCGACTTCATGGCTGTCTCGAGCTATGGCTCGGGCGTCAAGACCTCGGGCGTCGTCCGCATCGTGAAGGACCTCTCGACCAAGCTCGAAGGCCGCGATGTCATCATCGCCGAGGACATCCTCGACTCCGGCCTCACCCTGTCCTACCTGGTCGACCTCTTCAAGGCCCGCGATCCGAAGTCCGTGCGCATCGCCGCCTTCGCTGTGAAGGACATCCCGAACCATACGCCGGCAGTCGTCCCCGACTATGTCGGCACCCATGTGCCCAATGAGTTCATCGTGGGCTACGGGCTCGACTACGCCGAGCGCTACCGCAACCTGCCCTACATCGGCGTCCTGAAGCATGAGGTGTATAGCTGATCTGTCACCCCTGCCTGAAGGACGGATGGCCTATCCCGAAAAAGGAGCTGTTTCGTGCCTGATAGAAAAGATTCGAACAACGGGTTCGACCCGAACAACCTGAACGGGCCCCAGACCCGTCGCGCCTCCATCATCTCGCTTGCTGTCATCATCGCGATCGTGATCTACCTGATCGTGAACATGGGCAATGCCTTCGGCGGCAACCAGACTAAGAACCTGACGACGAGCGAGTTCGTCCAGGCAGTGGAAGACGGGCGTGTCGAGAGCGCCACCTATGCGACCTCGACTGGCACGCTTACCGGCACCTTCTGGGAGAACGCTGCCGACAAGGGCGATGAGAGCAAGCTCGAGCATTACAGCTCCACCTATGTCGGGACCGACAACCTCGACGAGATGATGCAGGACCACTCGGAGATTCGCTTCGATGTGGACACGAGCTCGAATGACTGGTGGGAGACCATCCTCGTCTCTGTCGTCCCCACCATCCTCATCATCGTCGTTATGGTCTACTTCATGAACCAGATGCAGAGCCAGAACAGCTCTGCGATGTCGTTCGGCCGCACGAAGGCCAAGACCACCGAGGAGACCCGCCCGAAGGTCAAGTTCAAGGATGTCGCCGGCATCGACGAGGCAGTTGAGGAGCTGAAGGAGATCCGCGATTTCCTGAAGGATCCCGACCGCTACCATCGCATGGGCGCCAAGATCCCCCGTGGCGTGCTTCTGGTCGGCCCTCCGGGCACAGGCAAGACGCTCCTCGCGAAGGCGGTCGCCGGCGAGGCAGGCGTCCCCTTCTTCAGCATCTCGGGCTCTGACTTTGTCGAGATGTTCGTCGGCGTCGGCGCAAGCCGCGTCCGCGACCTCTTCAAGCAGGCGAAGGAGGCCTCGCCCTCCATCATCTTCATCGACGAGATCGATGCAGTCGGCCGCCAGCGTGGCGCCGGCTTGGGTGGCGGGCATGACGAGCGCGAGCAGACATTGAACCAGCTCCTGGTCGAGATGGATGGCTTCGAGGAGAATGAGGCTGTCATTCTCATCGCCGCCACGAACCGCCCTGACATCCTCGATCCGGCGCTGCTGCGTCCGGGCCGCTTCGACCGCCAGGTCACGGTGGACCGTCCCGACGTGAAGGGCCGCGAGCAGATCCTCAAGGTCCATGCGAAGGGCAAGCCCATCGACGAGTCCGTCAACTATGCGAAGCTCGCGAAGCTGACGCCGGGATTCACAGGCGCCGACCTGGCGAACCTGATGAATGAGGCAGCGCTGCTCGCGGCACGCCGCAACAAGACTGTGATCGGCCAGGAGGAGATCGAGGAGGCCATGGAGCGCACCATCGCCGGCCCTGAGCGCAAGAGCCGCGTGATGACAGAAGGGGAGCGCAAGACCATCGCCTACCACGAGAGCGGACACGCCCTCGTGGGCCATGTGCTCGAGAACTCCGATCCGGTCCACAAGATCTCGATCATCAGCCGCGGGCAGGCCCTGGGCTACACGATGCAGCTCCCGACTGAGGACCACTACCTCGAGACGAGAAACGGCATGCTCGACCAGATCGCCGTCCTTTTGGCTGGACGCACGGCAGAGGAGCTGTGCTGCGGCGACATCACGACCGGCGCCTCGAACGATCTCGAGCGTGCGACGAAGATGGCCCGCGAGATGGTCACCCGCTATGGCATGAGCGAGGAGCTCGGCACCCAGGTCTTCGGCGAGGCCCAGCATCAGGTGTTCCTGGGCCGTGACTATGCGAACCACCAGGACTACTCGGCCGAGACCGCCAAGCGCATCGACGACGAGGTGGAGCGCATCATGCGCGAGGCCCACAGCCGCGCCCGCAAGGTGCTCTCCGACCGCAAGGGCCAGCTCGACCTGATGGAGCGGGTGCTCCTCGAGCGCGAGACGGTCGAAGGCGAGGCCGTGCAGGCGCTGCTCGACGACAAGTGGGATGAGTACCTCGCATCCCATCCGGAGGAGCAGAAGAGGGAAGACGCCGCTGCCGAAGAGGCGGCCAAGACTGAGGATTAGCAGCGTGGCGCGAGGCGCCCTGACAGAAAGGCAGGATGGCTGCAATGGAAATCAATGAGAAGAGCTACGCCTACGGCGCCTCCAAGTCCTCGATTCGCGAGATCGCGGCCTACGGCGCCCAGCGCAAGGCCGAGATCGGCGCAGAGAATGTCTATGATTTCTCGCTCGGCAACCCCTCGGTGCCTGCACCTGACGAGGTCCGCCAGTCAATCGAGAAGTCGCTCCAGCTGCCTCCCGTGGAGCTCCACTCCTATACGCCGGCAGCAGGCCTTCCCTTCGTGCGCAAGGCTCTTGCCGACCACCTGAACAAGGAGTACGGGGAGAGCTACGAGGCAGGCGACCTCTATCTCACCTGCGGTGCCGCTGCCTCCCTCACGATCACCTTCCATGCCCTCTGCAACCCCGGCGACGAGGTCATCGTTATCGCTCCCTACTTCCCGGAGTACAAGGTCTTCATCGAGAATGCCGGCGCCACCTGCGTCGAGGTGATGGCAGATCCTGAGACCTTCCAGGTCGACTGCGAGGCCGTTAAGCGCGCCATCACGCCAAAGACCAAGGCTGTCGTAATCAACAGCCCGAACAACCCGATCGGCACCGTCTACTCGAGGAAGACCCTCGAGTATCTGGCGCAGGTCTTGAGCGAGGCGGAAGGAGACATCTGCCTCATCTCCGACGAGCCGTACCGCAAGATCGTCTTCGGCACCGAGGTGCCCTGGGTGCCGGACATCTATCCGAACACGGTCGTCTGCTACTCCTACTCGAAGAGTCTTTCGCTTCCGGGCGAGCGCATCGGCTGGGTCCTCGTGCCGAACACGAATCCGAACCACGACCGCCTGATTCCTGCTGTCGCAGGCTCTGGCCGTTCCATGGGCTTCGTCTGCGCGCCTGCCCTCTTCCAGCGCGTCCTTGCCGACTGCGTCGAGGTCCCGAGCGACGTGGAGGCCTATGCGAGGAACCGCGAAGCCCTCACGAAGGGCCTCTCCGAGCTCGGCTATGAGTACATCGAGCCGGAAGGCGCCTTCTATCTCTGGGTGAAGTCGCTCGAGCCTGATGAGAATGCCTTCTTCGAGAACTGCAAGAAGTTCGAGCTGCTGCCCGTGCCGTCCGACTCCTTCGGCTGCCATGGCTGGATCCGCGTCGGCTACTGCGTGAGCTACGACACGATCGTGAATTCCATGCCTGCATGGAAGAAGCTGAAAGAGCTGTACGCCTGATGGCTGGCCAGAAGCGCAGGAGGGGCTGCGAGAGCTGCTCCTTCAATGTGGAGCAGACCGGCTTCATCCGTACGAAGATGGTCTGCATGGCTGAGGACAAGGCCGCGACCGACCGCTCCCATGGCGGGCATGAGTGCCCCCAGTTCGTCCCACGGGTGGATGACATCGAGAAGAATATCCAGCTCATGGGGGAATGGGCGCGTCAGGGCACGAATGTGCCGGTCCATGGGGCTTCTTCAGCAAAAGCGGAAACCACAGGGACGGCAGGTGCCGAGGATCTCGAGCTTGCTGCAGCGGAGGCTGAGGCGCGGGCGGCAAGAGCCCGTGCCGAGGCAGCAGAGGCCGAGGCGCGCCTCGCCGAGGCACGCCTTCGGGCTGCACGCAAAAAGTGAGGAAAGCGTAGGGACGAGCAGGTCGCATGTGCTCTTCTGCGAACTCTCCGGATAATGGGGATGTCCAACAGCAACCAGAATCCGAGGCTATCCATGAAGCTCGCCTGCGATGTGCACACCCACACCCTCTATTCCCGCCATGCCTATTCCACGATACAGGAGAACATCGAGGCCGCGCACGTGCGTGGCCTCGAGCTTTTGGGGTCGGCGGACCATTTCTCGACGATGCTCTATCCGGAACAGGACTACCGCAATTTCCAGTACTTCATCAATGTCTCATCCTGGCCGAGGATCTGGGACGGGGTCGTCCTGCTGCGTGCCTGCGAGGCGGACATCGTGGACCTCGAGGGGCATCTCTTCGGCTGGGACATCGAGATCCCCTCTGCAATCAACGGGGATGGCTTCAAGCGGCATAGCACCCTGAAGAAGCTGGTCTTCCGTGACCTCGACTACGTGGTGGCATCGGTCCATGGGCGCGACTTCTGCAAGGGTGCGTCGCTCGCGCAGACGACGGCCATGTATATCGGTGCGCTCCAGGACCCGAAGGTCGCAATCATTGGCCATCCGGGGCGTGCGCAGGTCCCCTTCGAGCTCGATCCGGTGCTCTGCGAGGCGAAGCGTCTCGGCAAGATGATCGAGATCAATGGGCACAGCTTCGACCTGAATGGCTCAGGCAAGGTCGCGACCTCCTGCCAGAGTATCGCGGAGCGCTGTGCCGAGCTCGGCGTCCAGATTGCCGTCAACACCGATGCCCATATCGCGACCGATATCGGCCACTTCGAGCGGACGCAGGAGCTCCTGGAGCGGATCCACTTCCCTGAGGAGCTCATAGCGACCCGTTCCAAGGATGCCTTCCTGGGTGCGCTGCGCACGGCGGGCATCGCCGACATCAGGCCTGAGGAAGGCAAGATCCGCTAGAGCTCGATATCGAGCTCGACGGGGCAGTGGTCAGAGCCCATGATGGAGTCCAGGATTGCGGTGCTCTTCACGAGGCCCTTTCCATTGTCGCTCACAAGGAAGTAGTCGATGCGCCAGCCGATGCCCCGTGCGCGGGCGCGCATGCGGTAGCTCCACCAGCTGTAGGCACCTGCCAGATCGGGGTGCTCCTCGCGGAACGTGTCATGGAAGCCGGCTTCGAGGAGCTTCGTGAAGCTCTCGCGCTCTGCATCGGAGAAGCCGGCATTCTCGTGGTTCGTGTCCGGGTTTGCGAGATCGATCTCCTCGTGGGCGACGTTGAAGTCGCCGCAGGTGATGACGGGCTTGTCCTGTGCAAGCTCCTGGAGGAAGGTGCGGTAGCGCTCGTCCCAGACCATGCGCTCATCGAGTCGGGCAAGGCCCTGCTTCGAGTTCGGCGTATACACGTCGACGAACCAGAGCTCCGGGAATTCGAGGGCACAGACGCGGCCTTCGTCGTCTGCGACAGGCGAGCCGATCTCGCGTATCACCTGGAGGGGCTCCTGCCTGCTGAAGACAGCCGTGCCGGAATAGCCCTTGCGCTCAGCATAGCTCCAGGTCTGGGTGTAGCCAGGAAGGTCGAGCGTGACCTGGCCTTCCTGGAGCTTGGTCTCCTGGATGGCGAAGATGTCGGCGTCCAGGCTGTCGAAGATCTCTTGGAAGCTGGGGGTCTTCTTGATCACGGCGCGCAGGCCGTTCACGTTCCATGAGATGAACTTGCGTGTGGCCATAGGGGGCCTCCTGTCTCTTGCGTGGCTAGCGGGTGCGGCGCTGGGGCCCGAAGAGCCAGGACTCCCAGATGGCCCATTCCTCCTCTGCCTGGGCATGGCCGCGGGCGTAGGAGTCCTCGAGCTTCGCACGGTCGTTCGTCGTGCTCTTCACTGGCATCGTGCGGGGACGGGCCACATAGGCGCGCCCCTCCTTCTCCATCTTCCGGAGCTCATCCAAGGTCTGGTTGTAGCGCTCGCTCCTCGTCAGCAATGCCTGGTAGAGGCCCTCCTGGCCCTTCGAGATGCGGCGGTAGAGGCGCTTCTCGAAATCGGTCGGGGGCTCCTTGCGGTAGCCGAAGGGACGGGTCGCCACAACGAAGACGCGGGAGCATTCCGACTTCTCGATCAGATGGAGGGGGATGCCGGCGCCTTCGCCGATGCCGCCGTCGTACATCACGTGCCCCTCATAGGTGAGCGGCTGCATCATCCCAGGCAGGGTCGAGCTCATCCGGACCTTGTCCATGAGGTCGGTCGGCGTGGCCATGTCATCTTTGGTGAATACGACCGTGCGTCCGGTGTCGCCTTCTGTGGACTGGATCGCGACACGGGCAGGATTCTCCGAGAAGGCCTTGAAGTCGAAGGGCATGTAGCCATCCTCGACGCAGCCCACATAGTCGTAATCGGCGTTGAAATAGCCCTTGCCGGCAAGGAAGGAGCGGACGCCGCCTGCCTCGGGCTTGCGGTCGGCGAGGATGATGAACGAGTCATGGATGCGCTGGCGGTCGCGGGAGACGAAGTCCACGGTGTGGGACGCACCTGCGCTCACCCCGCAGACAAAATCGAATGCCAGGCCGTGCTCGAGGAGCACATTGGCGAATCCTGCGGTATAACTAGCTCGATAGCCGCCGCCTTCGAAGAGAATGGCGGTGTCAGGCACCGTGCACAGAGCGGTTTCGTTCTCCATCGTGAGAAGCCTTTCTGGTATGGAGCGCATGGGCGAACAGCCGGGTGCGTCTGGGGGCATGAGAAGGGATGGGTCCTATGGCAGAGTATCTGAGCGATCCGAGCAAAGCGGCATCACGCGTGAAAGAGGTCGTGGACGGAGCGCACGACGTCGTATTCTTCGGCGGGGCCGGCGTCTCGACTGCCTCGGGCATCCCTGACTTCAGGAGTCCCAATGGACTCTATCACCAACGCGGCTATGCCTACCCGCCCGAGGAAATGCTGTCACATAGCTTCTACATGACGCACCGGGAGGAGTTCTTCGACTTCTACCGCCATGTCATGTGCGTGCCGGATGCAAAGCCCAACCAGTGCCACTACAAGCTGGCAGAGCTCGAGCGCGAGGGCAAGGTCTCCTGTGTGATCACCCAGAACATCGATGGGCTCCATCAGGCGGCAGGCTCGAAGCATGTGATCGAGCTCCATGGCTCGACGCACCGGAACATCTGCCAGAAGTGCGGGGCCGTCTATTCCGAGGAGTGGATCCTGGGAACAGAAGGCGTGCCCACCTGCCCCAAGTGCGGTGGCGCCGTGAAGCCCGATGTGGTGCTCTACGAGGAGAGCCTGAAGGAGGCCAACCTCATCGGCGCGGTCCGGGCCATCCAGGCTGCCGATGTCCTCATCATCGGCGGCACATCGCTTGTGGTCTATCCGGCGGCGGGCCTTGTGGACTATTTCCAGGGCGACACGCTCATCATCTGCAACCTCCAGCCGACGCCCCAGGACAGCCGTGCGGACATCGTCTGCGCCTGCGACATCGCGAAGACCTTCGATTTCTAGGGCTATTTGCTGCGCATGCGCACAGATGTTCCTTCTCAGCGCTCCTCATGCCCCAGGCGAATGGCTACAATCGAAGTACACGATTTCACTATTGCTGCCCCACGGCAGCATGAGAGGATATGAGCATGCTCAGAGAGAACTATGCCATCTGGCACTGCGCGGGACATGAGATCTCCCTCGCCCGGCCGCATATCATGGGCATCCTCAATGTCAATCCCGACTCCACGAGCGCAGGGAGCGTGGACGGCGAGCGTGCTGCCATCGAGCGTGGCATGAAGATGCTGGACGATGGGGCAGATCTGATCGATGTGAGCGGGGAGTCGACGGGCCCCGGCGCCAAGCCGGTGGAGAGCGCGACCGAGCTCTCCCGTGTGCTTCCGGTCGTCTCGGCACTTGCCCAGGAGGGAGCCATCGTCTCGATCAACACCCGCCACGTCGAGGTGGCCGAAGCCTGCCTCGAGGCCGGCGCTTCCATCATCAACGATGTGACGGGCTTCAGCAATCCCAAGATGGTGCAGCTCGCTGCCGAGACCGACTGCGGCCTCGTCGTGATGTTCTGGAACAAGGAGGGGCTTGGCACCCATGCAACCAGGCGCTCGGTCCAGCTCGATGTGAACCGCCCGAACCGTCCGGTGGCCCGCAGGGTTCCCTCGAGCCGGCGCTTCACGCTTCCTGAGGAAGCCACCATCATGCGCCAGGTCATGGGCTTTCTGGGCGACCAGGCACGCACCCTCATGCGTGCCGGCGTCTCCCACGACAGGATCTGCGTGGATCCCGGCCCTGGCTTCGACAAGTACGACGACGAGGACATCGTGATCCAGCGTGCCACGAGCAAGATGGTGAGCATGGGATACCCGTACCTTTGCGCGCCATCGCGCAAGAGCTTCGTCGGCTCCGTGAGCGGCGTGGAGGATCCGGCAGGCCGGGATGCCGCGACCATCGGCATCTGCCTCAGCGCGATCGAGGGCGGGGCACGCCTTCTGCGGGTCCACAATGTCGCTGAGGTCACGGAGGCCGTGAACTCCTTCTGGTCCGTCCGCCATCCCGATCCACGCCAGGCCTTCATCTCGCTTGGCTCCAATGTCGGCAACACCGAGGAGCGCCTTGCATGCATGGCTCGGGCCTGCCGGATGATCGACGAGATCCCGCTCACCTGCGTCGTGAACGTGAGCCATGCCTATGAGACCGATCCTGCCTACGGCATCGGCTCCTCTGTCGCCAATGCGGTGGCGGAGATCAGGACCGAGCTCTCGCCGCTCGTTCTCCTGGACCGCCTTCTGGGGATCGAGCATGAGCTTGGACGCACGCGCCCGGAGGATGGCTCTGTGGGAGACCGCACGATCGACTGCGACCTCTGCTGGTATGAGGGGGAGACCCATGCCGGCAGGAAGCTCACCCTGCCGCACAAGGGCCTCGGCGAGCGCGACTACGTGCTGGTCCCGATGGAGGACCTTCTGCACGATCCTGTGCGCTTCCTGGCGCATGGCGGGGTGAAGGTGCTGCCGCCAGAAGAGCGCGTAGGGCATGTCCGCCGCGAGCTCGGCACGATCGATTGGGAGGCCTGAGACCGTGGGCAGAGGGGAGGTTCCTGAGCTTGGGACGAGCACAAGCCTTGCAGCGGCCCAGGAAGAGGCGGAAGGCAGGGCACGTGAGGGTGCGCCAGAAGGCTTCGGCTCCTTCTGCGTCGTCTCCGAAGGCGGGCTTTCGCAGCTCGCTGTCTGCTTCGTGCTCCGTCCCCAGGTACCCATGGGGTTCTTCGAGAGCCTGCCCGTGATTGCAGACCTTGGCCTCATCGCGGGCCTCGAGGGCGCAGGAGCCCGTGGCCTTGCCATTGCCTGGCCAAGCGAGCTGGTCTGCGGGGGAAAGCGTCTGGGGCGCGTCTCGATGCACGCCGGCTACGGAGAGGGCGGCATGTTCTGTGTGGCGACGGTCGTCCTGAACGTGACAGGTGATGCCGGAGAGGACGGCTCGACGATCGCGGCCTGCCTCGAAAAGAAGCCCCTTCCATCGGCCCCTGAGCTTGCGGACATCGTCCAGCAGTCGGTCGTGGCCGCCTGCCGCAGGTGGGAGGAGGACCTGAAGAAGAATGGCGCGGGACCTCTGGCGCCGGTCCTCGAGGACTACTTCGACCATCTCTGGCTCATGGGCGAAGAGGTGCAGGCACTCTATCCCAATGGGAACCTGAAGGCCATAGGCCGCTTTGCCGGTGTCGACATCTGGGGACGTGCGACCATCGTCACCTCATCTGGCCAGGAAGTCGAGTTCTCGAGCGCCGAAGCGCGCATCCGCGGCTGAAGCGGTCCCAATCAGAAGACGTCGAGGGAATCGGTAGGACGTCTGCCCTGCGTGAGGCACCAGATGAGATAGACGCCCCTGAGCGTCAGGTCGGAATCGATCGCTGTGAAGAGATTGGTTGCCTGGCCCACGGTGCGGGCAAGGCCGCCTGTGGCCACGACTGGGGCATCCTCGATCGAGAGCTCATCCTTGATGCGGGCCACAAGCCCCTCTGCCATGGCAGCAGCGCCGACCACGAGGCCTGACTGGAGGGCGCCTGCCGTATCGCGTCCCAGGGCATGCTTCGGCGCTTCTATGGGGATGCTCGAGAGCTTGGCGGCCCGCTCGAAGAGGGCGGCAGCCGAGAGCATGAGGCCTGGGGCGATGGCGCCGCCGCAGAAGGCCCCCTCGGCATTCACCACATCGATGTTCGTGGCGGTCCCGAAGTCGACGACGATGACAGGAGCGCCATAGGTCTTCTTGGCGGCAATCGCATTGCAGATGCGGTCTGCGCCGATGGTCTGGGGATAGGGCATCTCGATCGGGATGCCATAGGTCTCCGCTGCAGAGATGACAAGGGGCTCTTTCCCGATCAGGTGCTTGAAGACCTTCCGCCAGGCACGGGCGATGGTCGGCACGACGCAGGCGATGCCCGCCGCATCGATCGAGCCTACCTCGTAGCCCGAGATCGCGAAGAAGGAGCAGAGCTTCGAGAGGAGCTCGTCTGAGGTATCGGTGCGATCGGTCTTGAGGCGCCAGCCGTGCACATGCTTCCCTTTCCCGTCATACAGGGCAAGGGTGGTCTGGGTATTGCCGACATCGACTGCCACGAACATGGGGTCTCCTCTCGTGAAGCTGGGCAGAAGACTAGTATGAGCGAAGTCCTGCCGCAAGGTCTCCACAATCTGTGGGCGGTGCTTGCAAAAGGCGGATGCAGTGGCGTACCATATTTCACTTGACTGCCCTGGATAAAATCAGGGCGACAACCCCTCGCCTGGTCGGAAACCAGGCCAACCAAAGGAGTCCTGCCATGAAGCAAGGTATCCATCCTAATTACGTAGAGTGCACCGTGCGCTGCACCTGCGGCAACACGTTCAAGACGCGCTCCACGAAGAGCGAGATCGTCGTTGATCTGTGCGACAAGTGCCACCCGTTCTATACCGGCCAGCAGAAGCTCGTCGATACCGGCGGCCGTGTCCAGCGCTTCTCCGACAAGTTCGGCGGAGCCGCTGCTGCCCGCCTCGAGGCTGCCAAGGCTGCCAAGGCCGCAAAGGCCGCAAAGGCTGCCGAGCAGGAGGCTGCACGCAAGGCTGCCAAGGAGGCCAAGGCTGCCGAGAAGGCAAAGCGTGCTGCTGAGTACGCGAAGAAGGCTGAGAAGGAGGCCGCTGCCAAGGCTGCCAAGGAGGCTGCCGAGGCCGCAGCTGCCGAGGCCACTTCCGCTGCAGAGGCGCCCGCACCTGAGGCTCCTGCTGCCGAGTAGGAACCAGATCAAATCTGCGCAGGGAATGAAGGGAGTCCATCTTCGGATGGGCTCCCTTCTTCAGTGCGCCCGGCATGCGCACGTCTCTAATGGGTGAAAGTCCCTAGCGCGCCCG
>OMTG01000120.1 GCA_900313905.1 uncultured Actinomycetes bacterium
TCATCGACTTCTTCGTGAACTATGCGAAGACCTGCTTCACCGAGTACAAGGGCCTCGTCCATTACTGGCTGACCTTCAACGAGATCAACTGTGCGATGATGGGCGGCTTCGGCAACATCATGGGTCTCGGGATCCTCCCCGATCATGACTGGGACATGGACTTCATGCACTGCGACTGGGATGACCCCCAGAAGCGCTTCGAAGGCCTCCACAACCAGTTCGTCGCTTCCGCGAAGGCTGTCATCTGCGCCCATGAGATCGATCCGGAGAACAAGGTCGGCAACATGATCGCCGGCAATGCCACCTACCCCTACAGCTGCAACCCGGATGATGTGCTCGGCGCCAACGACGTCATGCGCGAGAACAACTTCTACTGCGGCGATGTGCAGGTGCGGGGCGCCTATCCGGCCTGGGCACCGGCCCTCTGGGCACGCGAGGGCGTGGATCTTGCCGACCTCGCGAAGCAGGATGCCGACATCCTCAAGGCGGGAACCGTCGACTTCTATTCCTTCAGCTACTACATGAGCGCCACCTACTCGGCAGAGAAGACCGCGAGCGGCGAAGGCAACATCTTCGGCGGCGCAGGCAATCCCTACCTCAAGAAATCCGACTGGGGCTGGGCCATCGACCCGAAGGGGCTGCGCTACTACCTCGAGACGGTCTACGACCGCTACCAGGTGCCTATGATGATCGTCGAGAACGGCTTGGGCGCCGTCGATCAGAAGGAGGAGGATGGCTCGGTCCACGACTCCTACCGCATCGACTATCTCAGGAGCCACATCCAGGAGATGGAGAAGGCGGTCGAGGACGGCGTCGACCTGATGGGCTACACGATGTGGGGCTGCATCGACCTCGTCAGCGCCTCCACCGGCGAGATGAAGAAGCGCTACGGCTTCATCTATGTGGACAAGAACAATGATGGGTCCGGCACGTACGCACGCTCGCGCAAAGATTCCTTCTCTTGGTACAAGAAGGTCATTGCGACGAATGGAAAAGATTTAAACTAGTCAGTACCATCCGTGGGGAAGAAGCCGCTTGGCGGCTGCAGATGCGACAAGGAGTATCATCATGGGATTCTTCGACAAGTTCAAGAAGGCAGCGAAGCCTGCAAAGCCTGAAGCACTGAGCGTCTCTGCTCCTGCGGGCACCGTGCTTGCACCGGTGAGCGGCAAGGCAATGAAGATCGAGGACGTCTCCGACCCCGTCTTCGGCTCCGGCGCCATGGGCCAGGGCTGCGGCATCGAGCCTGAGGGCGAGACCGTCTATGCACCGGTCTCCGGCACGCTGACGGCTGTTGGCGCCCCGAACTTCCATGCTCTCGGCATCCAGGGCGACGACGGCGCAGAGATTCTGATCCATGTCGGCGTCGACACGGTCGAGATGAAGGGCGATGGCTTCACGGTCTATGGCACCAAGGGCGCCCATGTGAACGCCGGCGAGCCGCTGCTCTCGTTCTCCAAGAGCAAGATCAAGGCTGCTGGCCACGACACTGTCGTTATCATGGCCCTCACGAACACCGACGACCTTGCCTCCGTCGAGCTTGCGAAGGAAGGCCCCGTCCAGGCTGGCGAGCCGGTCGTCACCTTCAAGAAGTAGGTTCCTGCTTCAATATCATGCAATCCAAGGGCGCTCTGCTTTGCAGGGTGCCCTTCTTCTATGGGTCCATACAAGAATGTGCCCCGCTCCCGAGGGGGCAGGGCACGAAGCAGGCTGTGTCTCGTGGATCCTAGTGGTGGAAGAGGCGCATGTGGGTGAAGCACATCGCGATGCCGTACTTGTCGGCCGTCTCGATCACGTTGTCGTCGCGGATAGAGCCGCCCGGCTCCACGATGTAGGAGACACCGGACTTGTGGGCGCGCTCGACGTTGTCGCCGAACGGGAAGAAGGCGTCAGAGCCGAGCGTCACGCCGGTCTGCGTGGCGATCCAGGCCTTCTTCTCCGCGCTCGTGAGGACCTCAGGCTTCTCGGCGAACCACTTCTGCCACTCGCCGTCACGCAGCACGTCGTCGTGCTCGTCGGAGATATAGACATCGATCGCGTTGTCGCGGTTGGGGCGACGGATGCCATCGACGAACTTGAGGCCCAATACCTTCGGATGCTGGCGCAGGTACCAGGTGTCGGCCTTGTTGCCGGCAAGGCGGGTGCAGTGCACGCGGCTCTGCTGGCCGGCGCCGACGCCGATGGTCTGGCCATCCTTCACATAGCAGACCGAGTTGGACTGCGTGTACTTGAGGGCGATGAGCGAGACCACCATGTCGCGCTTGGCTTCCTCAGGAATGTCGGTGTTCTTCGTCACGACCTCGTTCAGGAGCGACTCGTCGATCTTGTAGTTGTTGTGGCCCTGCTCGAAGGTGATGCCGAAGACATCCTTCTGCTCGATGGGGGCGCACTCGTAGGCAGGATCGATCTGGACGACATTGTACTTGCCGCCCTTCTTCGACTTCAGGATGGCAAGCGCCTCATCGGTGTAGCCGGGGGCGATGATGCCATCCGACACCTCATGCTTCAGGTACTGGGCCGTGCGCTCGTCGCAGACATCGGAGAGGGCTGCCCAGTCGCCGTAGGAGCTCATGCGGTCGGCGCCACGGGCACGGATGTAGGCGCAGGCGATCGGGGTGAGCGGGCCCTCATCGTCCACGAAGTAGATCTTCTTCTCGGTCTCGGTGAGCGGCGTGCCCACAGCGGCACCTGCGGGGCTCACATGCTTGAAGGAGGCAGCGGCGGGAAGGCCGGTTGCCTGCTTGAGCTCGCGGACAAGCTGCCAGGAGTTCAGGGCATCGAGGAAGTTGATGTAGCCAGGCTTGCCGGAGAGCACGGTGACCGGCAGGTCGGAGCCGTCCTTCATGAAGATGCGGGCAGGCTTCTGGTTGGGGTTGCAGCCATACTTCAGTTCGAGCGAATTCATCGGTTACTCCTCTTCGCGTGCGTTGAACAGACGGACCTCTCCTGCCACATTGGTGTAGAGGCTCACTTTGTTGTCGGGATTGAGGGCAGCCCAGACCTCATCAGGCTCGGGCATCGTGACCTTGATCGGCTCGCCGGCAAAGGAGGGCAGGGGGTTGCCGTCGCCCTGATAGGTGCTGATGAAGTAGCCTTCGCCCTCGGCGACGCCTTCGTAGCAGAAGAACTCGCGGGTGCACTGGTTGGCGACCGTGTCGGCATGCTTCAGGATCGAGAGCGCGAAGGAGCCATCCGGATGCAGGATGCTCGAGATGCGCGGGGTCCAGTTCGGATCGTCCGGCTCGAAGCGGCGGGCAAGGCAGCCACGGAAGAAGTCGCCGGCCTCGACGATCGTGTCGGTCTGGTCGCCGTTCGTGACGACAAGATCCTCGCCCATCGTGCGGACTGGGTGATAGATGATCAGGCTCGGGTCCTCGAGGCGTGCCGGGTCATAGGCCTCGGTCCTGATGCCATCCTCGGTCTTGGTGAAGATGCGGTTGCGGCTGTTGGCGGACCTGCCCATGATCCAGTAATAGACGCGGTGGTTGCCTACCACGATACCGCGGCCTGGATAGGGGTTGCCTTCGAGCAGTTCCAGAAGATCTTGCATGGTCTCCCTCTCTCTTGGACGCAGCGCTTCGAGGGGAGACGCGGCACATGAGGGCCCGCACCCCTGAAGGAGCTGCGCATGCCCAGACGGTCGGCTTGGTATGGATGACGCTGCTTCCCCGTGGTAGCCCACGATTGTCCGTCAGTCACAGCGCATGTCCTGTCTGGCAGCAGGAGCTGCCATAGCTTCACGATAGCACGAACCTGCAGCGCCCCCTGCCGCGAACATCCAAGAGCCCAAAAGACGCATCACCATGAATGCGCTCTCTGTGTCCAAGTGATGCAGAAATGCAGGTAGCGGGGCACAATGCGCTACGCTTGCTCCATTGTTCTGGTCTATGCGTCCTCGCGGGCGGAAGATGGGGGAGCGGCTTGGCTCAGCGGATATTGCTTATCAACGACCTCTGCGGGTATGGGACGATCTCGCTTTCGGCGATGTCAAGCATCCTGGAGCGGATGCACTACCAGACAAGCCCTCTGCCGACCGCCTTGGTCTCGAGCACCCTGAACCGGCAGCAGGTGGCGCTCCTCGATACGAGCTCCTATGTGAGGGATGCCTTCGTAGCGTGGGATGCGCTCGGCGTCCGCTTCGATGCAATCGCGACGGGCTTCATCGCCTCCGAGGATGAGGCAGAGGCAATCGAAGGCTTCTGCAGGAAGAAGGCGCAGGAAGGGGCGCTCGTCTTCGTCGATCCCATCATGGGGGACAATGGCGCCCTCTACAAGAGGGTCGATCCTTCGACCGTGGAGCGCATGCGCCGCCTGGTGGCGATCTCCGACTATACGGTCCCCAATGCGACCGAGGCCTGCCTCCTCGCAGGCATCGACCCCGCTGAGGTAGCCTCCTTCTCGAAGGCGCGGGTCCTCGAGCTCGTGGAGCGCCTGCGCGATGCGGGGGCCAGCTCGCTTGCGATCACGAGCTGCGTCGTGGAAGGGACGGACTGCGTCGTCGGCTACGACGAGAAGGCCGACGAGGAGTTCCTGCTTCCTATCGACTACATCCCCCGCTACTTCGCAGGCACAGGCGACATCTTCTCGAGCATCGTCCTCGGCAAGGTGATGCAGCACGAGAACCTCAAAGAGGCGACCGCGCTCGCAATGCAGACCGTGCACACCCTGATCGCTCGCCATCAGGACCAGGAGGATGTCTTCCTCGGCCTTCCTTTGGAGGAGGAGACGGAGCTCCTCGACAGCCTTGCCTAGGCACCTTCTCGCAATGGACTGGCACAGAAAGATGCCCGGCAGCGAGGCTGCCGGGCATCAGTGCCGAGTCAGTTCCTGCAGGGACTAGTCGTTTCCGAAGCGGCCGCCGGTCGTCGGATATCCGTAGATGGAGCCGTCCTTGATCTGGATCTCGTCCTCCCAGGGCAGGTGGTACTTGCCAGCGGCAAGGTCCTTGATGTAGGTGAGGCCGGCATCGCTCTCGCCGCCTGGCTTTGCCACGTAGCCACGGTGTCCGAGGTTGTAGATGTTGTTCTCAAGGCCCCAGGTGCGGCGGGCATTGTCGGCGAGCTCAGGATAGATCTCGCCCGTGACGATCTCCCACGGATTGCGCTGGCCCTGGACCAAGGTCGTGCCATCGAAGTTGCAGATCTGGCCTTCGCCGAAGTAATAGAAGGTGTTATCGTAGCCGGCCAGGTTGACGGAGACCGTGTACATGAGGTTCTGCCAGGCGTTCGAGCGGTTGGTCAGGATCCACTGGTCGTTGACCTGGGTGCTGTAGCCGGAGATGCGGATGTAGACATTGCAGCCCTTGTAGGCAGCCTCGCGGGCCAGCTCGGGAATCATGCCATCATGGCAGATGCAGACCGAGAGCTTGGAGCCGCCGGGGCCCTCGCAGACCGGCATGCCGAGGTCGCCTGGATACCAGGGCTCGATCGGGTTCCACGGGAAGAGCTTGCGGTACTTCAGGACGATGTCGCCAGCAGGATTGATGATGATGGCGGTGTTGTAGGGGTTCTTGTTCGGGTCAGGATTGCGCTCCATGATGGAGAAGACGCCGTAGACGCCGCACTCCTGGCATGCCTTCGAGAAGGCTTCGGTCTCGGGTCCGGGGATGTCGCAGAGGAATTCGTCGGTCAGCCACTTCGAGGTGTTCAGGCCCTGGGTGCTGTACTCCGGGAAGACGATGAGCTCGACGCCGGGATAGCCTGCCTTCGTGGCGTGGACGGTGCGGACTATGCTTGCTACCTGGCGGTCGATGTCCTCACGGCTGTTGACCACTGGTGCGGGGAACTGAATTGCTGCGACGAGAAATCCGAGCTTTGGCTTGCTCATGCTGCCGATAGAACCCATGCAATCCTCCATCCATAGAGCCTTCTATGTCCTGCTCAGATACCAGTGCAAGGTATTGCAATATCCAATAATATGCATACAACATGCAACGTGAAGTTTGGATGCAATACGTGCTGCAATACATTGGATGCTCTGCGCTGGCATCGTGTGCAATTGAAATAATACAGGTAGATGCTAGGATATACAATCGCATTTGGAACCAAAGATAATCATTAACTGAACCAGACAGAATCGGAAAGCAGATTGACTCATTTCTGAAATATGTTTACAAAAGCTAGCAATATGCAAATTGCGCAATGCTGCCTGGAGAGGATGGCGAAGGCAGCACCTGCGGGAATGTGCTTCATCTCTGAACGGGCTGGCTTGATTGCAGAGGCGGGGAGCAGGCTCCGCTGGGAACCATGAGCGGCGGTACAATCTATCAACCATGGAAACAGATGACCTACTGGGAGGTGTTTGCCGGATGTGGAGGCAGAATCCCTATTCACTGGCATTCGGACGGGTGCCTGACCAGTACATCTCCCGTCCCATGCTTGAAGAAGAGGTTCTCGGTGGCTTCTGCGCCAATGCGTGCACGAAGCAGGTCTATCTGATCTGCGGCATTCGGGGATCTGGCAAGACGGTTTTCCTCACCCGCTGCGAACGGACCTTCCGGGAGAAAGACGACTGGATTGTCGTCGATCTGAATCCCAACAGGAATCTCCTTGTCTCGCTCGTCTCGAAGCTTTCCAGCGTGAATGAGCTGGCCGAGCTGCTGAAAATCCTTCTTATGCGTGCCAGGCTGAGCGGCTTTCCTCATCGTGCGTGTAATATGGCGCAATGTGTCAAATATAGAGTATATATGCTATAATATTGCCATGACTAAGATTGATGACATATACGATGCGGCTGACGACTATGGCCTCATCACCTCTGCACAGGCAAGGGCCCTCGGAGTCTCCGATGACGAGGTCGTGCAGTACGCGGCCCGCGGCAGGCTTGTGCGCATGGCCCGGGGCGTCTACCGGGTGCCCGTATGGCCCTACCAGGAGCATGCCCCCTACGCCGTGGCCGTGCAGGCAGCAGGGGAAGGGGCCTATCTCTATGGGGAGTCGGTGGTGTCCCTCCTAGGTCTCTGCCCGACCGATCCACGCTTCATCTGGGTGGCAACGCCCAGACGCACGAGGCGCAGCCTAGGTGCCGGCGTGAAGCTCATCTGGCGCAGGAGTCCTGACATGGTCGCCTGGTATGAGGGCATCCCCTGCCAGAAGGCAGCCGATGCAATCTGCGTGGCAGCACTGACCCTGGGCCCCGAAAGATCAATTGAAGCTGCACGCGAGGCCGAGCGGATGGGCTATATCACGCCCGCCGAGCTTACCATGATAGAAGGAGAGGTGGACGTGCATGCCTAAACGGCCGAGTAGCATGAGGCACTTGGACAATGCGCTGCGGAGAGCCTTCGGCGGTACTGTCGATGGCTACATGCGCATGCGCACCCTCGTAGCGAATGCTATCGTCGCCCAGATGCTGCCCGACGGCGTGGTGAAGGGCGGCAGCGCTCTCAGAATACGCTTCGGGTCTGATGCATCGCGCTATACGACCGACCTCGACATCGCCACGGCAAGCGATCCCGACGAATATGCAGCGGAGCTCTCCAAGTCGCTCGCCGCTGGGTGGGAGGGCTTCAGCGGCCGCGTCGTGCGGCGCGAGCCTGCAGTCCCTGCCGGCGTTCCAGACGAATATGTGATGCGTCCTTTCGACGTAAAGCTCTCCTATCTCGGCAGGCCTTGGTGCACGGTTCCGCTCGAAGTGGGGTTTGATGAGATAGGCGATGCCGACCAGGCTGACGTGATCAGGCAGGCTGAGGCCTCGGAAGCCCTCGAAGCACTCGGATTCCCCGCCCTCGGAGACGCTGCCCTCATGGACCTCTGCTATCAGGTGGCCCAGAAGCTCCATGGGCTTACAGGCAGCCCCAACCGGGTGCGCGATCTCGTGGACCTTCAGCTCATAGCAGGCAAGACAGATATAGACCTTGCCCGCACGAGGCGCATCTGTATGAGGCTTTTCGCCTATCGGCATGCACAGCCATGGCCGCCCAAGGTTGTTGCCGGCAAGAACTGGAGTGAGATCTACGCTGCGCAAGCGGAGGGTCTTGAAGCGCTGCAGAATCTGGATGAAGCCGTGGAATGGGCCAATGATTTTATCGCCCGCATAGATGCTGCACGATAGACCGGATGCGTTGAATTATGCCCATGCAGCCTTAGACGATTGACCTTGATGCAGCCTGCTTCCATATCAGCGCGAGAATGCGCGGCAGCCATTTCTTCAGGCTGCCTGCGGGACTGCCTGTTGCCATGTATCGCAGCTCCCTTATACACAGAATGCAACAGGGCATTTCTGTCTCTCTGGCCTGAGCTCAGAGGTTCCATATAGCCTTTGGTCATTCCCCTTCGGGCTCCTCAAAGCCGGCATCGATGAAAGCCTGTTCGAGGATGTCTGGCCGCAGGAATTCAACTCCTTTGCTGAGGAAGATTCTTTCAGCGAGATCCAGCTCTTTTTCATAGATGAGGCGCTGGCTATCGGTGAGCTCTCCTATGGCAGAGGCATAATATTCGCCCAAGTCGTCCGTAGCTCCGCCAGCCAGCTCTTTGGCTCTTCTTTCCACCAAATCGTAGACGCTCAATGTCTGCCCCCAATCTCCTCCGAGCCTGCATAGGGCGGCGTCTTCCTCGCCTGGCGCCTCATTCATGTGCCCATTTTATAGGCTTTCTCGGAGCTGGTGCTTGCCCCCTGTCACGCATATCAGGAAGCATTTGATGTGAGTCCGGTGCTTCTACCCCTCAAGGATTCCGTCCGCAATCAATACGAAGCAAATCAGGCGCTTTAATCATAGGGAAAGCCCGACGCATCGGGCTTTCCCAGGTGTCGGCCGAAGCCTTCCACCGCACTTGAATTCATCTTACCACGCATGTCTGGGACTGCTTTGCTGTAGGTAATGTCATTGCGATAGGCCCTTGAGCGCTTCGATGGTACTGAGGCCAGCGAGATTTCGTTTGGATGGCTATCGATGACGGGGATGTGTGAGGGCTTGCAGAACTGGGATAGGAGATAGGCACAAGCCACGAGAAAGAAGCGGGGCCGTGCCGTGCAGGATGTCGGCATCTGCTGACAGGAGATGATGAGGGGGATGCCCCTCTCCCGCGAGGTTGATACGGATTATGAGTTCGAATATGTGGATGGGTTTCCGCTGATTCCCGACGGAACGGCCGAGGATGAGAACGGCTTGCATGTGCTTCCAATTATTCTGGAAGGAAATCGACCGGATGGCAGAGGCTGTGAAGGAACCGGAAAACCATGCAGCGGAGCGAATCGGGCCAGAACTATAAACGACTATAAAAGCGCGCAGGAACTATAAACGACTATAAAGCCGCCGCTTTGTAGTCAGCGGCGGCTTCTGCTTTCAGGATATGCCTCAAAGCGCAAGGAAGGCCCGATGGATCCTGAGATCTTGGTCGAGCTCAGGGTGGAAGGCGAGGGCGAGCTGGTTTCTCTGCCGCACGGCCACTATCCTCCCATCTACCACGGAGAGGACCTCTGCCTTGGGGCCAGCCTCCTTGATGAAGGGCGCTCTGATGAATGTCATCGGCACTCCCTCCAGTTTGCCGACCGTCCCTTGCGTGTGGAAGCTGCCGAGCTGCCTGCCATAGGCGTTGCGGACGACTGTGGCATCGAGGGTGCCGAAATGCTGGGGAGGGCGCACCTGGCCTCTGTCTGCACCATCCTCGATGGTGTCCTCGATTCTCTGGGCGAGGAGGATGAGGCCGGCGCAGGTCGCGAGCACAGGCATGCCTTCCTCGATGCGCTCCTTCAGGGGAGCGAGGAGCCCTTCCTGCCTGAGAAGCCTGCCCTGTACGGTGGATTCCCCACCAGGCAGGACAAGGCGGTTGAAGGGACGCTTCAGGTCTGAAAGCTCACGGATCTCGATGCACTGCTCGCCAAGCTCCTCGAGCCTTCTCTCATGCTCGATGAAGGCGCCTTGGAGCGCCAGCACCGCTGTTGCCATCACTGCCCCCGCTCTGCCATGAGAAGCTCGATCTCATCCTTGTTGATGCCGACCATCGCCTCGCCGAGGTCGCGGGAGAGATAGGCGAGCTTCTCAGGATCGTCCCAGGCGGTGACGGCGCCGACGATCGCAGCGGCGCGCTTGGCAGGGTTGCCGCTCTTGAAGATGCCCGAGCCGACGAAGACGCCCTCTGCTCCGAGCTCCATCATGAGGGCAGCATCGGCAGGGGTCGCGACGCCACCGGCGGCGAAGTTCACGACCGGGAGCTTGCCATGGTCGTGCACGTCCTGAACGAGGGCATAGGGGACCTGGAGGTCCTTGGCGGCCTCGAAGAGCTCGTCGTCCCGGAGTGCCGTGAGCTCGCGGATCTGGCGCTCGATCTTTCTCATGTGGTGCACAGCCTGGATCACATCTCCTGTGCCTGGTTCGCCCTTCGTGCGGATCATCGAGGCGCCTTCCTGGATGCGGCGCAGAGCCTCGCCGAGATCGCGGGCCCCGCAGACGAAGGGGACCGCGAACTGGGTCTTGTCGATGTGGTATACATCATCGGCCGGCGAGAGCACTTCCGACTCGTCGATGTAGTCGATATCGATGGCCTGGAGGATCCTCGCCTCTGCAATGTGCCCGATCCGGCATTTCGCCATGACCGGGATGCTCACGGCTTCCTGGATGCCCTGGATCATCTTCGGGTCGCTCATGCGGGAGACGCCGCCGGCAGCGCGGATGTCTGCCGGTATCCGCTCCAGCGCCATGACGGCACAGGCTCCTACCCCCTCGGCGATACGTGCCTGCTCCGGGGTCGTGACGTCCATGATGACACCGCCCTTGAGCATCTGGGCAAGCTCGCGGTTCAGCCGGGCGCGCTCAGGGCTCGGCACGGCATTCTTCTCGCTCATGGTTCCCTCTTTCGCATTCGTTGCCTTGCTGGTGCATGTGGGTGAGGATAGGAGCATGCTGGTATCGTGCATAGTGCCAGAAAAGCTATTATTTATGGGATCAGAACAAGACCAGATGATTGCTTGCGATAGGACCAGACAATGCTCGACTACGATCTTTCCAGCCGGGGGAGCCTGAGCCGCTTTGAGTACCTCTACCGCCGGATCAGGGACGATATCGCCTCCGGCACGCTGGCGGCAGACGAGAAGCTCCCCTCCAAGCGCCAGCTCTCGCGCCAGTGGGGCGTCTCCCTGATCACGGTCGAGAGCGCCCTGGGGCAGCTTGTAGCAGAAGGCTATCTGATTGCGAAGGAGCGGCGTGGCTACTACGTGGCGAGCCTGGGGAAGCTTCCCTCACCGACAGCTCGTCCGCTCCCCGAGCATGTGCCTGGTACGTTCCGGGAGCAGCTCCAGATCGACACCTCGCGGCTGCCGGTCCAGCCCGATGCTGGTGCCCTGGCGCTCTGGGAGCGGAGCCTGAGGGGCGTCCTTGCAGGAGAGGACCTCGATGAGGCATTCTCGGCGCTCACGCCCCAGGGGCTGCCCCGCCTCCAGGCAGATATCGCCCACCTTGTCGCCCATACGCGCGGCATGCAGGTAGATCCAGGCCAGATCGTGGTCGGGGCGGGCGCCCAGGTGCTCTATCAGCTCGTGGCAGAGCTCTTGGGGGCAGATGCTGTCTGCGCTGTGGAGGATCCGGGATTTCCGCGCATCGCGAAGACCTACGAGGCGGCAGGGAGGCGTGCCGTGCCCTGCCGGCTCGACGGGGAAGGGATCCGTATGGAGGACCTGGAGGCGAGCGGCGCCACGATCGTGCATGTGATGCCCTCGCATCAGTTCCCCACGGGCCGGGTCACGAGCATCGCCCGCCGCTACGAGCTTCTGGGCTGGGCTTCGGAGGATCCTGCCCGCCTCATCGTCGAGGATGACTATGACTGCGAGTTTCGTCTGGCGGGACATCCGATACCCTCGCTTGCGAGCATCGATGCGGAAGGCAAGACCATCTATATCGGGACCTTCTCGAAAAGCCTGGGGCCGGTCGTGCGTGCTGCCTATGCGGTGCTGCCGCCTGCAGTGGCTGCACGCTTCCAGGAGCGGCTCTCCTTCGCTGCCGGCACCCTGGGCGTGATCGACCAGCTGGCGCTTGCCAGGATGCTCGAAGATGGGAGCTACGAGAGCCATGTGGCACGCTACCGGAGGCAGGTGAAGGAGCGGCGCGACCTCCTGATGGGGGAGCTTGCCTCTGCCTTGGGGGAGTCTGCCACCTTCGAGGAGGCGGACTCAGGCCTCCATATGGTGCTTGCGCTGTCGCTCTCCGAGGCATGGCAGGGACGCGAGCGGGAGGCAGAGGAGCGGCTTGTGGCTGCTGCCCGGAAGGAGGGCGTGGGCTTGGCCGCCCTCTCCTCCTATGCCCGGCTTCCAATCTCCAGGGACGGACATGCCCGCTTCGTCCTCCAGTATGAGCGGCTCAGCGAAGGCGATATCAGGCGCTTCGCCCGGATTATCGGGGAGCTTGCCGAAAAGGAGCTCTAGGCCCTATTCCCAGGTCTTCCAGACATCGGGGGCATAGCCGACCGTAGCCTGGCGTCCATTGCGCACGACGGGGAGGGCAATCACCTGCTGGTTCTCGAGGAGGACGTCCTGGAGCATGGATTTCGGCGTGTGCTGGACGAGTGTCAGGGCATAGCCATCCTTTGCCTTGGGATCGATCAGGTGCTCGATGCCGCCCACCGCCTGGGCGACCGAGGCGAGCTCTCCTTTCGACATCCCCTTCTCCTTCATATCGATGTACTGGAAGCGGATGCGGCGCTCCTTGAACCAGCGCTCCGCCTTCTTCGCGTCGTTGCTCTTCTTCGTGCCGAATATCTGTATGTTCATGCACCGCTCCGATCTGTCCTGCTGCTTTCTTTCCATGGTACGCGAACCGATGGCGGACTGCCGTGCCGTTCACACGCCTTTGGCTGCCATCCGCCAGAAACAATCACTGAACATGGCTGTTTATGGTTGAAATTGACCGATTGATGTTCCATACTGCACTCAGCAACCAGCGGAGGAGGATGAAGATGCTCGCAACCGAGAGACAGGACATGATCTGCAGGCTTGTCGCAGAGCGGGGCAGCGTCACGACCCCTGAGCTCATGGCAGCGCTCGATGCCTCGGAATCGACGATCCGGCGCGATCTTGCCGCACTGAACCGGATGCGCAAGGTCGTCCGTGTCCATGGTGGCGCCTGCGCCCCAAAGAAGCATATGGTCATCCAGGATTCGTCCGTTGCCCAGAAGCGCACGGTGAACCTCTCGGCGAAGGAGCGCATCGCCACCTATGCCGCGACGCTCGTGAAGCCCGATGACTTCGTCTACATCGATGCCGGGTCCTCCACGATGCAGCTCGTGGAGGCGCTGGCAGAGCCAGGTGCCACCTATGTGACGAACTCCCTTCCCCATGCCCTGGCGCTCCTGTCCAAGGGATTCAAGACCTATCTGCTCGGCGGCATGGTCAAGCCAGTTACCGAAGCGGTCGTAGGGGAGGATGCCATAGCCTCTCTGGAGCGCCTACACTTTACCGTAGGATTCTGGGGGACCAATGGCATCTCGCTCGAGGCCGGGTTCACGACGCCCGAGCTCAGCGAGGCAAAGGTCAAGGAAGTCAGCATCAGGCATACGCAGTCGGCGTATATCCTGGCAGACTCCAGCAAGTTCGACCAGGTATCCCTCGTCACCTTCGCTCCCTTTGATAGCGCTTCGATCATCTGCGACCACGTCGACCAAGACAGTGCCTATAGCAATGCAGAGAACATTGTGGACCTAGAGGAGGAGCACCAATGATCTACACCGTCACCTTCAATCCGTCGATTGACTACATCGTGCGGATGCCCCAGCTCACGCCGGGCGAGATCAACCGTGTCACGTATGAGGATGTCCTGCCAGGCGGCAAGGGCATCAATGTGAGCATCGTCCTTTCCAACCTCGGCCATGAGTCGACCGCGCTCGGATTCGTCGCAGGCTTCACCGGCCGCGAGATCGAGGACCGCATGAAGGGCTATGGCGCGAAGTGCGACTTCATCCAGGTGAAGGAAGGCATGAGCCGCATCAACGTGAAGATCAAGGCCGAGGAGGAGACCGAGATCAACGGCATCGGCCCCAAGATCTCCGAGGAGGACATCGAGTCCCTCTACCAGAAGCTCGACGCCCTCGTCGCAGGCGATACCCTCGTGATTGCCGGCTCTGTCCCCTCGATGCTGCCCTCCGACATGTACGAGCGCATCATGAGCAGGCTCGATGGCCGTGGCATCAACATCGTCGTCGACGCCGAGCGCGACCTGCTCGTGAAGGTCCTCCAGTACCATCCGTTCCTGATCAAGCCGAACAACCATGAGCTCGGTGCGATCTTCGACGTGGAGCTCGAGAAGCGCGAAGAGGTCGTCCCCTATGCGAAGAAGCTCCAGGAGAAGGGCGCCCGCAACGTGCTGATCTCCATGGCTGGCGAGGGCGCCGTGCTCGTCCCGGAGAAGGGCGATGTGGTGATGAGCGAGGCCCCGAAGGGCAAGGTCGTGAACTCGGTCGGCGCAGGCGACTCCATGGTCGCAGGCTTCATCGCCGGCTACCAGGAGAGCGACGGCGACTATGCGACCGCATTCCGCATGGGCGTCTGCACGGGCTCGGCTAGCGCATTCTCGCCGAAGCTCGCGACCCGTCCTGAGGTCGAGGCGCTGCTGGCGACCTTGAAGTAGGAACCACCTGCCCGAAAGGGCAGAGACCATACAGAAGCCACGCCTGCTTGTGGCAGGGCGGGCGTGTGCACAGGCAGCAGCTGCTGCCGAAGAGCAAGAAGGGGGAGCAACGTGAAGATCACGGATCTGCTCAAGCCTGAGGGGATCAAGGTGGGCGCCACGGCGACAAGCCAGGATGACGCAATCAACCAGCTGATCGCCCTGCAGGACATGTCGGGCAACATCAACGATACGGTCGAATACAAGAAGGCCATCCTTGCCCGCGAGGCCGAGTTCTCGACGGCCGTCGGCGACGGCATCGCCATCCCGCATGCCAAGACGGCTGCGGTGAAGCGTCCGGGCCTGGCTGCGATGACGGTGCCGGGAGGCGTCGACTGGAACGCTCCAGACGACCAGCCGGCCGACCTGATGTTCATGATCGCCGCACCGGAAGGACAGAACAACGCCCATCTGGAGATGCTCGCCGAGCTCTCCAAGCTCCTGATGCACCAGGAGTTCGCCGATGCCCTGCGTGCTGCGAAGACGCCTGAGGAGTTCATGGCTGTCATCGACAACGCCGAGGCGAAGCGCGAGGCAGCCGATGCTGCCAAGGCAGCTCCTGAGGCAGTGGCAGCTGCAGGATACCCTGAGGTCCTTGCCATCACCGCCTGCCCGACCGGCATCGCCCACACCTACATGGCAGCCGAGAACCTGGAGAAGAAGGCCAAGGAGATGGGCATCACGCTCAAGGCCGAGACCCAGGGCTCTGTCGGCGCCAAGAACATCCTCACGGCCGATGAGATCGCCCATGCAAAGGGCATCATCATCGCAGCCGACAAGAATGTCGACCGCGCCCGCTTCGGCGGCAAGCAGGTCCTCTCCACGAACGTCTCCGCTGGCATCAACGAGCCGGAGAAGCTGATCCAGACCATCCTCGACGGCAAGGCGCCGATTCAGGAGGGCTCCGCTGTCACGGCCTCCGAGACGTCGGGCGAGAAGGACTCCGCCTGGCACGTGATCTACAAGCACCTGATGAACGGCGTCAGCCACATGCTCCCCTTCGTGATCGGTGGCGGCATCCTGACGGCCATCGCCTTCCTCGTCGACCAGCCGGGCCTCGGCACCTCGCTCTATGGCTCCTCGATCCCGGCAGCAGCCTTCTTCAAGACCATCGGCAACGAGGCCTTCGGCATGATGCTGCCGATCCTTGCTGGCTTCATCGCGATGTCGATCGCCGATCGCCCGGGCCTTGCCCCTGGCATCGTCGGCGGCCTCTTCGCCAAGTCGGGCTATAGCCTGACCTACATCACCCTGATGAACACCGATCCTGAGGCAGCTGCGGCATCCTGCATCTCCGGCGGCTTCATCGCCGCCCTCTTTGCCGGCTTTGCGGCAGGCTACATCGTTCTCGGTATCGAGAAGCTCTGCGACCACATGCCCTCCTCGCTCGAGGGCATCAAGCCGATGCTCATCTATCCTCTGCTCGGCACGCTTGCCATCGGTGCCGTCATGTTCGTCCTGAACCCGATCTTCGGTGCCATCAACACCGGCCTCAACAACTGGCTGAATGGCATGGGCACCACGAACATCGTCCTGCTCGGCGCAGTCGTCGGCGGCATGATGTCGATCGATATGGGCGGCCCGTTCAACAAGGCAGCCTATGTCTTCGGCACCGGCGCCCTTGCTGCGGGCACCGAGGTTGGCCAGGTCATCATGGCTTCCGTTATGGTCGGTGGCATGGTTCCTCCTCTGGCGATCGCCCTCTCCACCACCTTCTTCAAGAACAAGTGGTCCAAGGCCGATCGTGACGCTGGCATCGTGAACTACATCATGGGCCTCTCCTTCATCACCGAGGGTGCCATCCCGTTCGCAGCTGCCGACCCGGGCCATGTGCTCCCGTCCTGCATCATCGGCTCCGCCCTTGCAGGTGCCCTCTCTGCAGCCTTCGGCTGCACGAGCCCTGCTCCCCACGGCGGCGCCTGGGTCATTGCCGTCATCGGCAACCCGGTCATGTACCTGGTGGCCTTGGCTGCTGGCGCCCTCGTCGCCTGCCTCATCCTCTCCCTCTGGAAGAAGCCGTATACGGCCGAGGCATAGGAACGAGATCCATATCGGCACGGACAAGGGAAGCATCTCTTCGGAGGTGCTTCCCTTTCGCTGCGGCCGGTGGGAGATGCGCGCTTGCGGCGCTGGGCCATTCGGGGAATACTCAATACGACGGAAGGAGGCCTCCTATGGGCTTTGCATGGCCGTGGAAGCGGCACAAGAAGATGAACGAGGTGCCGGATGAGCTGGCAGCCGCCGAGCATGCTGGGGCCGTGGCTGAGAAGCTTGCTGGTTCGGGCACAGAGCCCCTCGCACGGCTCCGTCTTCGCTACGCTGGCAAGGTGCAGGCCGTGGGCTTCCGCTTCCAGGCACAGCTCCTCGCCCAGAAGGTGGGCGTCACCGGCTGGGTGAAGAACCTCGAAGGAGGGGATGTGCTCCTCGAGATCCAGGGGACCGAGGCGCAGCTCGCAGCTTTCCAGCGCGGGATCGAGGACCTCTCCCAGAGCGGCAATACCTGGATCGAGGCACGTCTGGCCGAGCGCGAGCGCAGGCCCGTCGAACAGGAAAGCACGTTCCGGGTACTATATTGAGATGCCTGCCAGATGCAGGCATGAAGACACCATAGAAAGGCTCTTGCATGATCAAGGAACTCGTGAAGGATACCGAAATCCTCTCCCAGCCCTGCGCCAAGGCGACGGCCGAGGATGCAGATCTGGCACAGGATGTCGTGGACACGCTGAACTCGCTCGACGATGCCTCCTGCCTGGCTGCCAACCAGATTGGCGTGCCGAAGGCAGTCGTCGCCTTCGTGGACGACGACGGGAAGAACCATGTCTTCTACAACCCGAGGCTGCTTTTCGGCCTCCACGCCGTGAAGACCGAGGAAGGCTGCCTCACGAAGGATGAGCCGTCGAAGGTCACCCGCTACCAGAAGATCAGGGTCAGCTACGAGGAGCTCGTGGATGGCAAGCTCGTTGCCCGCACCCGCGATTTCACGGGCTGGTATGCGCAGATGATTCAGCACATGATCGACCACTGCCGTGGCAGGCTGGTCTAGCCGGGACATCTTGTTCATTCACATTCAGGCATATCTTCTGTATCATTAAGCAAATTATCTATCGAAAGTATGCTTGGATTCGCATGCTTGGCTGTGGCCTGGGATGGATCCGGAGCTGCATGCTGAGCCAAAGGAGCGATGCTGAACCATGCATGAACTCGTCACCTTCTTCTCTGCAACCGGAACGACGGCACAGGTGGCCCGGCGCATTGCCGTCATGCGCCATTGCGAGATGGTGCCCATCCTGCCGGAGCAGCCCTATACGGTTGCCGACCTCAACTGGGGAGACAAAGAGAGCAGGAGCTCCCGCGAGATGACGGACGAGAGCTGCCGGCCTGCCCTCCAGCCGCTGGGCAGGGACATCGCCGCCTACGACGTGATCTTTGTCGGCTACCCCATCTGGTGGGGCATCGAGCCGAGGGTGATCGACACGTTCCTGGAGAGCTATGACTTCACAGGCAAGATCATCGTGCCCTTCGCCACGAGCGGCGGCTCGGGCATGGGCTCGAGCCCTGCCCGCATCCAGGCGCTGACGCCGGGATCGACCGTGCGGAGCGCCCGCCTTCTGCCGGTCACGGTGCCCGACGAGGTGCTGGAGGCCTGGCTGGGAGAGATGCGCTTCGAGTAGGCGCAAAGAGATGGAAGACAGAAGATGCCGCAGGGTCGTGGGCTCTGCGGCATCTTTTCTGTCTTGGGATGGGATTCTCTATTCCTCGATGAGGCTCCTGATTTTGCCGATCAGGGGGAGATGGGCGTTCACGAAGTTCACGACGTTGCCTGTCACGAAGACCGTGAGGACCGTGCCGATGCCGACACCGTTCAGCGTGCCGAAGAGGACAAGGGAAAGGGCGACGGCCGAGGCGACGAGCACGGCGTCGAAGATGACCTTGACCGTGCCGAGGCGCTTGCCTGAGACCTGCGCCAAGGCGTGGACGATGCCTTCGCCGGGGACATAGGTGAGGCTCGGCGCGCATTCAATCGCGATGCCGCAGCCCAGGATGCAGCAGCCGAGGAGGCATCCAAGGAGCTGGATGGGGAAGAAGGTCGGCTGGTACCAGGAGAGGAGATCCATCTGAAGGCCGAGGAAGCTCGAGAAGATCACGTTCGCCACGATCTGGACGAGCTGTCCCGGGAAGAAGGAACGGCCGAGCAGGATGATCTGGACCACGACGAAGGCCATGTTCACGACGAAGGTCGCTGCAGCATAGCTGATCCTCGGATCGGCGAGGCTCCAGATGTAGGGGAGGCTCGAGATCTGGGAGGTGCCAAGACCCGAGCGGGTGATGAGGGCGATGCCCAGCGTGTTCACCAGAAGGCCAAGGCAGAACCAGAAGCAGCGCTGGATGAAGCGGAGCTCCGGACGTGCCTCATCCTGAAGCGTGATTTCCAACATCTCGTTCTCTGCTGCCTGCTGCATCTTCTATCCTTCCTTTTTCGTCGTGGTACCTGCTTTTCTGTCCTGCACGAGATGTGCGAGCACCCGTCGCGTCGCCTCGAGGTCCTCTGCTGGCACATCTGCCCAGAACTCCTCATCGAAGGCGAGGATGAGGCGCTTGGCCTCCTGTGCGACAGAGCGTCCCTCCTCGGTCAGCCAGATGTGCTGGATCCTCCGGTCACGCTCGTCTGCCGTGCGGCGGATGAGGCCCTTCTTCTCCATGCGGGAGAGGATGGAGGCGACGGTCGACTTGTCCATGCAGAATGCCTGGCAGACCTCGCGTGCCTCCCCTCCATCGTGCTCGAGGAGATATTCGAGGACCTTCGGCTGCCCCGGTGTGAGTCCCAGCTCTGACACCGCCTCGTTGATGCCCCTGCTTGAGGCATTGAAGGCGACCAGAAGCAGATAGTGCATTTCATCGGCGAGCATGTCTGTCCTTTCTCTCTAGGTCTATAATAGTACGTATGCAAACAGTTAGCAAGCAAACTAATAAGAAATTTCCAGCTCTTTCCTGCACATATTCAGCTCATGGCATGTGGTCCGTGCATGCGAAGATGCGCTATTCGTGCAATCTGGAGCATATGAAGACGTGCTATTCGTGCTGAATTCAGGATGCAAAGATGTGCTATTCGTGCAAAATAGGTATTGACCAGCACTTATAGAGATGGAGGAGACGCATGCTCAGAAGGAAGGCATACAGCCAGCTGCTCAGGTGGAAGCAGGAAAAGCAGGGCAGGACCGCAGTGCTCCTCGAGGGGGCCAGACGTGTCGGAAAGAGCACGCTTGTGGAAGAGTTCGGCAAAAACGAATATGCCTCCTGTCTGGTGATCGATTTCTATCAGGCGCCCAAGGAGATAAGAGGCTATTTCGAGGAATACCGTGCCGATCTGGATACCCTGTTTCTCTATCTCCAGGCATTCTATGGGGTGGATCTCGTCGAGCGCAATTCGCTCATCGTCTTCGATGAGGTGCAGGCATATCCTGCAGCGCGCGGCCTCATCAAATACCTTGTGGCTGATGGCAGGTATGACTATATAGAGACGGGGTCGCTGCTCTCAATCAAGCAGAACGTCGAGGGCATCATGATTCCCTCCGAGGAGCAGGCCATGCGGCTCGATCCCTTCGATTTCGAAGAGTTCCTATGGGCAATGAGGGAAGAGAATCTCGCAACGCTGATCAAGAAGCAGTTCGAGGCGCTCAAGCCGCTGCCGGAAGCCCTCCACAGGAAGGCTGCAGGGCTGCTGCGGGAATACATGCTGGTCGGTGGCATGCCCCGTGCGGTTGCGGTCTATGCGGAGCAGCGGAAGTTCGCCCCCGTCGATGAGGAGAAGCGCCAGATCCTCGAGCTCTACCGCAACGATGTAGGGCGCTTTGCCAAGGGGTACGAATTCAAGGTGATGTCGATCCTCGATAACATCCCCGGGCAGCTCTCGAAGCATGAGAAGAAGTTCACGCTTTCGTCGCTCGGCAAGTCTGCCCGCATGAGGAGCTATGAGGAGGCGTTCTTCTGGCTTGCCGATGCTCGCATTGCCAACATCTGCTATGCATCGAACGATCCGAGCGTTGGCCTGTGCCTCAATATGGAGCGGCTTTCCTTCAAGTGCTACATGGCTGATACTGGCCTTCTGGTCACCCTGGCTTTTGCGGACAATGATGCAACCACCGAGGATGTCTACCGTGCCGTCCTCAGAGGGGATATTGGCATCAACGAGGGCATGCTGGTCGAGAATGTCGTGGCTCAGATGCTGACCGCATCGGGGCACAAGCTCTTCTTCTATTCGAGCTCGGGCGAGCGTGAGGACCGGATGGAGATTGATTTCCTGATAGCACGACCTTATGCAAATGCGGCAGGAAAGCCGCGCATCAGCCCGATTGAAGTGAAGTCTCCCCGCCAGTACAGCACGACATCCCTCGATCGGTTCAAGCAGAAGTTCGGAAAAAGGATCGGTGCCCAATATGTGCTCCATCCCAAGCAGATGAAGATCGAGGGCGACCGCATCTATCTTCCGCTGTATATGGGCTGGTGCCTGTAGGGGCATTTCCAGATGCGCTATTCGTGCAAATTGGAGCATATGAAGACGTGCTATTCGTGCAGAATCCGGGGTACGAAGAAGTGCCATTCGTGCAAACCCCCAATGTGCGAGGCACCGTTTGCCGGCTCGCGGGCGATCCCTGGGACCCTCCATATAGAATATTGCCAAGTCCGGGGGAGGGGAGGCCCTATGGAACGTCTTTTCGAACGCCGCACTGCCTTGGCCATTCTTGGCCTGCCCCCTGCAGTTCTGCTGTGTTCGTCGCTTGCAGGCTGCGACACCAGCAAGCCGCAGGATGCCGCAATGTCCGCCAGCACCACCGACCTCACGGCATCCGTGGAGGCAGCCTCATCCTTCCAGGAATCTATCGGAGACCTCCTTATGGACCAGGCTGCGACCTTGGCTACCTATTCCTTCACAGCCCGCCTGCTGCAGGAGACCTGCTCTGCCGAGCCCCAGAGAAACGTGCTGGTCTCTCCTCTTTCAGCGCTCTTCGCCCTCGGCCTTGCTGAAGCTGGTGCAGCAGAGGAGACGCTCTCCCAGCTGGAGGCAGCAACCGGAATGGATGCTGATGGGCTTGCATCCTACCTGAATGCCTACGCCCGGCGCATATCGGGCGAATCGCTTCACGATGCAGCCCAGAAGGGCGATGCTCTTGCCCTCAAGAGCGCCAATTCCATCTGGCTGCGCAGCTCGGATAGCCTCGCTGTCTCCGATAGCTACCTTGCTGCCTGCAAGAGCAGCTTCTCTGCGCAGGCGTTCTCGGCGCCGTTCGATGCCATGACCGTCGACGATATCAACGCCTGGGTCAGCAGCAGGACCGATGGGATGATCGACAGGATCGTCGATGAGATCTCTGGGAGCGACCAGCTCTTCCTTATCGATGCCCTTGCTTTCGATGATGGATGGTACGAGCCCTTCGACGACAGCAAAGTCCAGGACGATATCTTCACCACAGAGGATGGGGACCAGCAGAACGTCCGCATGATGCATTCGCATGAGACCGTCTATCTTGAGAACGACCTGGCAGAGGGTTTCCTGAAGCCCTATGAGGGGTTTGACTTCGCCTTCGTCGCGCTGCTCCCCAAGCAGGGCACGAAGCTCGCGGACCTTGTCTCGTCGTTTGATGGGACATCCCTGCACGACCTGGCCACAACCATCATCCCCGACGTCGAGGTCGATGCGGGCCTTCCCAAGTTCTCGCTTTCCTTCGAGACCACCCTCAACGACCAGCTCGCTGCAATGGGCGTGCAGGATGCCTTCGACCCCAGCCACGCGGACTTCTCGCGCATGGGCTCTGTGAAAGACGGCAATCTGGCGATAAGCCGCATCGTCCAGAAGACCTTCATGGACGTGAATGAGACCGGCACCAAGGCGGCCGCTGCCACCTCGATGGGGATGTCTGGATCGAGCGCAGCTGCAGCCGAGCCCGAAGTCCGGGAGGTCATCCTCAACCGGCCCTTTGCCTATCTGATCATTGACTACGTGACCTCGACGGTGGTCTTTGCGGGGGTCGTGGCAAGCATGGAATGAGCGCCAGACCATCTGGATATCCATGGCCGAAGGCGATTGCATCCATCTCCCGCTGCAGAGGGGCTGGTGCTTCTGGCAGCATTTCCAGATGCGCCATCCGTGCATATCGGGGTCTGCGAAGACGTGCCATTCGTGCAGAATCAGGGATATGAAGATACGCTATTCGTGCAAGGAATGAGGGATTGCCTGCCCAGAAGGCCCTATGGCCAGAAGCTCCAGACAAAGCGATGCGGCCTCCCAGAGGAGGCCGCATCGGAGTCGTCTTGGAAAGCGATATCAGGCAAGCTCTTCGTCGAAGGCCCGGGCGTACTGGGTGAAGAGGCGATCGAAGAAATAGGTCACGCCGAAGGTCGCGAAGATGCGGTGCAGGGCAGAGCCCTCCTCGGCGCCCTTGCCAAGTGCCATCACCTCATTGAACGAGCTGTGGAGGGCAGGATCTTCCGAGGCAGTCACAATCACCTTGTAGGCGCGGCTGCGCTGGATGCGGTCGATCTGCCGGCGGGCGAAGCCGTTGGAGGTCGTGACGACGATCAGGAGGTCCGAGGGCATCATCGCGGTGACGGAGTTGATCTCGGGGGCAGACTCCGAAATCAGGCGCACGACCTTGCCTTCTGCCAGCATGGCCTGCTGGAACTCGCGCAGGGACAGCATCGAGGCGTCGGTCGCGAAGATCACCACATGCTTGCAGTCATGGAGCGTCGAGGCGAGGCGGAGGAGCGCCCCATCCTCTGAGAGCTTGTCGACCTCGTCGTAGATCGCATCGAGGTCCTGATGGAGGTTTCTCCCCTCATCGCGCTCGGCCTTCGCATAGACGAGGTAGTGGCGACGGAGTTCGGCTATCTGCTCGTCGGTCAGGGACTGCGGCAGCATCGTGATCTTGAATCCTATTTCGCTCATAGGGGCCTCCAGGGCTCATGGTGGAAGGTGTGGCTGCTCTCAAGTCTAGCGTCTGGCACAAGGGGCCGCGCTGCCTTTTCGGCATCCTGCTCCAGCAGTATGCGAATGGGCGCTAGGCGAGCTCGAAAAGCACGCTCGCAAAGGGCGGAAGCGTGCAGGTGAGCTTGCCGGTCTTCGGATCGAAGGAGGCCTTCGTCTTCCCGTCGACCGTGGTGCCGCCGAAGCGCTGCCAGTCGGAGTCCAGAAGGACCGTCGCCTTCTTCGCATCAGGGACATCCACGCTGTAGTCTGTCTGCTCGGCGCCGCTGAAGTTCATGATGGCGCAGATGCGCTTGCCCTTCTTGTCGGTGCGTTGAATCGCATAGCAGACCCTCGTCGTCGAGGCGACATCGAGCCAATGGAAGCCCTTCTCCTCGTAGTCGCCCTCCCAGAAGGCAGGGGTGCTGAGATAGAGATGGTTGAGCTCGGAGCAGTAGTGGTAGAACGCATCATGCACCGGGTAGGAGCGCAGGAACCAGTCCTGCTCGCGCTTCTCGTCCCACTCGCGGAGCTGGGCGATCTCGGATCCCATGAAGTTCAGCTTCTTGCCCGGGTGGATCATCATGTACAGGTAGAGGGAGCGGGCCTGCGGGAACTTCTTGTCGTAGTCGCCCCACATCTTCTGGGCGATGGTCGCCTTGCCGTGCACGACCTCGTCGTGGGAGAGCGGCAGCAGGTACCGCTCGTTGTAGTAGTACATCATGCTGAAGCTCAGCTTGTGGTAGTTGCCGGCACGGAAGTAGGGGTCGGTCTGGAAGAAGCTCAGCGTGTCATGCATCCAGCCCATGTCCCACTTGTAGTCGAAGTCGAGGCCGCCCTCGGAGGCGGGCTTCGTGGTGCCGGCGAAGTTCGTGGAGTCCTCGGCGACGAGGAAGCTGCCCTTGTTCAGGGCCTTCACGCCGGCATTCATCTTGCGCACGAAGGCGACGGCGTCGTTGTTCACGCCACGGGCCTCGTCGCCCTGCCAGTAGATGATGCGGGAGATGGCGTCCATGCGCAGGCCATCGAAGTGGTAGCAGCCGAGCCAGAAGTTGGCGGAGGACTGCATGAAGCTCCTCGACTCGCCACGGGAGTACATGAAGTTGTGCGAGCCCCATTCGGAGACGCCCACTGCATCGTTCGGGTACTCGAAGAGCGGCGTGCCGTCGTAGTCGGCAAGGCCATAGGGGTCGGTCGCGAAATGCACCGGCACGATATCGAGGATGCAGCCGATGCCTGCCTCATGCAGGGCATCGATGAGCTCCATCAGCTGCTGCGGGGTGCCATAGCGCGAGGTCGGGGAGAAGAATCCGGTCGGCTGGTAGCCCCAGGACCCATCGAAGGGATACTCGTTCAGCGGCATGAACTCGACGTAGTTGTAGCCAGTCTCGGTGAGGTACTTCACGAGGGGCTCTGCGAGCTCGTCGTAGCGGTACCAGTCCTTCGGATCCTCTGATGGCTCGCCGCCGGAACGCTTGCGCCAGGACCCCATATGCATCTCGTAGATATTCATGGGGCCATCCACCTGGTTCGTCCTCTTCTTCATCCATTTCTGGTCATGCCAGGTGTAGGAGAGGTCGCAGACGATGGAGCGATGGGCAGGGCGGAGCTCCATCCCGTAGCCATAGGGGTCTGCGTGGTCGATGGTCCTGCCGCCATGGGTGATCGCATACTCATAATGGTCGCCAGCCTTCGCGCCCTTCACGAAGGCCTCCCAGAAGTTGCCGTCCTCGATCTTCCTCATGGCGTAGGTCTCATCCTCGAGCTTGAGGTCGATCTTCTCGGCGGCAGGGGCGAACGTGCGGAAGATGACGCCACCATCCTGGAGATGGGCGCCCAGATACTGATGGGCAAAGTACTCGTTCCCCACATAGAAGTCATACGTCTTCATCGTTGCGCTCCTCCTGAGCTTGCTCGATCCGTCTGTGCCCAGCGCACAGCATCCCGCATCTTCATTATCACCAAAAGAATAGGACAGATGTCGGATACTGGGGCGTCTTATCGTCCGGGGTTCAGGTTGCGGCCGCAGATGGCAGCGCAGGCGCGGATGGATGGTCAGGAAGCGGCTGCTGTCTCTGAGGAGGAGGGCTTCTGAAGCCGAGGGAAGCCCCGCTTGGGATACAGTAGTTCCAGGCAGAAACGGGACGCTGCTTTCGCAGCGCCGATGAAAGGGGCAGGATGGAATTCGATTACACGACGCTGCCAGAGCGTGCAGGATTCGATGCGATCGCAGTCGATGCGCTGGGGGAGGAGGGCGCACCGGGCGCCCCGAAGGAGGGGTTCGATGCCATTCCGATGTGGGTGGCAGACATGAACTTCAATGCCCCCTCCTGCATCACCGATGCGATAGCGGAGCGCCTCAAGCATCCGACCTTCGGCTACTTCGAGGCCAGGCCGGAGTACTACCAGGCGATCATCGACTGGCAGAAGACGAGGAACGGCATCTGTGGGCTCACGAAGGAGCACATCGGCTATGAGAACGGGGTCCTGGGCGGCGTCGTCTCCGCGATGGAGGCCTTCAGCTCGCCGGGCGATGCAATCCTCGTGCACGATCCGACCTACATTGGCTTCACGGGCTCCATCCTGAATGCCGGAAGGCGTATCGTGCATAGCCCTCTTGCACGCGACAGCGAGGGCTTCTGGCGCATGGACCTCGAGGATATGGCGAAGAAGATCGAGGAGAACCACATCCATCTCGTTATCTTCTGCAATCCCCACAACCCCTGCGGGCGTGTCTGGACCCGCGAGGAGCTCGAGGCTGCCAATGAGGTCTACAAGGAGCATGACTGCGTCGTGATCTCGGATGAGATCTGGAGCGACCTCATCCTGCCCGGCTACCACCACATCCCCTACCAGAGCATCAATGAGGATGCGAAGATGCGCTGCCTGGCCTTCTATGCGCCTTCCAAGACCTTCAGCCTGGCGGGGCTTGTGGGCTCCTACCACATCGTCTACAACCCGTACCTGCGCGACAGGCTCGTCTCTGCGAGCAGCCGCACGCACTACAACATGATGAATGTGCTCTCGATGCATGCCCTGATCGGTGCCTTCTCCGAAGAGGGGGCCCAGTGGGTGGATGGCCTCATGCAGGTGATCGAGAAGAACGTCGATGTCGCGGAGCAGCATCTGCGTGCCCATGCCGGCATCGAGTTCGCCCGTCCGGAAGGCACCTACATGCTCTTCCTCGACTGCGCTGGCTGGTGCAAGGAGCATGGCAAGACGATCGACGAGCTCCAGCGTGCAGGCTGGGATGTGGGCGTTGCCTGGCAGGATGGCCGCCCCTTCGAGCCGGGCGATACGATCCGCATGAACCTGGCCCTGCCGACCGCACGGGTCGAGGAGGCCTTCGAGCGCCTCGACCGCTACGTGCTCTGCGATTAGGCATCAGGAAGGAGACCGGGATATGGAGCATCTTGGATTCATCGGGATGGGCAGCATGGCAGGTGCCTTGGCCCAGGGCTTCATCAGCTCAGGCGCCCTCAGGAAGGACCAGGTCTTTGCCTATGCGCCCCATCAGGAGAAGCTCAAGGTGAATGCAGAGCGCATCGGCTTTGTGCCGGTGGCGACGCTTGGTGAGCTGGCCGAGAAGGCAGACACCCTGCTTCTCGCCTGCAAGCCCTACCAGATCGAGGGCGTGGTGGCAGAGCTTCGGGACCAGCTTTGCGGCAAGGCCCTGATCTCGGTCGCGGCAGGCTGGGATTTCGAGCGCTACCAGAAGGTGCTGCCGGAAGGCGTCCGCTTCCAGTTCGTTATGCCGAACACGCCGGCCATGGTGAAGGAAGGGGTGCTCCTCTTCGAGGACAGGAACAGCCTCGAGCCCGAAGAGCGTGCCCAGATCATGGAGCTCTTCGCCTCGGTCGGCGTCGTCGAGGAGATTCCGTCTGCCCTCATGGGCATAGCGGGCACGATCACGGGCTGCGGGCCTGCCTTCATCGACCTTCTGATCGAGGCCTATGCCGATGCAGCCGTGAAGTACGGGGTGCCCCGTGCCCAGGCCTATCCGCTTGTCGCACAGATGGTGAAGGGATCGGCAGCACTCCAGCTTGAGACGAAGGAGCAGCCAGGGGTCCTGAAGGACCAGGTCTGCTCGCCGGGAGGCACGACGATCCGCGGCGTCTGCGCGCTCGAGGAGGATGGATTCCGATCGGCCTGCATCCACTCGATCGATGCGATCATGAAGCCTGGAGCATAAAGGCAGGATTGGCGCCTGTGCCAGAGGGCATGGGCGCCTTTTCTCTATGGAGCGGATACGGGCATATGCGGCAATTCCGGATATCCGCCCGAGCCACCGGACGCCTTGCTGCTGCCGATGGGGGAGCGGTGCATGACGGGAGAGGCTTCGGCGCAGCGCATGGCGCTATAGTTCTTTGCCATGGACGCGCTGGTGATGCATTGCGAGAGATCGGGAGGTTCCCGTCATGGCGAAGCTGTTCTGCCGCACGGCGCAAGGAGAGAATCCGGGTGGCAAGCAGAGGATCTTCATCTCGTGCCACAAGGATCTCGACGGCGTGCGGGATTCCATTGCAGAGTCCATCCTCTCCCGCTATGACTGCGCAGTCTTCTTCGTGGACGACGAAGCGGCTGATGCCTGCTCTGCGGTCGATCTGCCGGATGAGGAGCTCCTGCAGGAGATTGCCGGCATGCAGCTCCTGGTCGTGCTCGTGGATGACAAGGTGCTGCAGGATGTCGGCTGCGCATATGGCTACGAAGAGATATGGAGGCGCAATCAGGCGGCCTTGCAGGCAGAGCGGATGCCTGTGCTGCCCATCTTTCTGGGTGACCCACGAGCAGACGATTTCAACCAAGGCCAGACGAGGCTCGAGTGCTACAACAGCATGGAGTGCTTCAGGAACATCCAGTATCTCGAATTCCGCGACCAGGACTTCCTGCTCCGGATGGAACGGTTCCTGGACAGCGTCCTTCTGAGAGGCGAGGAGGAGGATGAGGTGCGCGCGTCCTTCGATGCAGGCGTCTTTTTGAGCTACCGGAAGAAGGACAGGGCGTATGTCCGGGACGCGATGCACGCCATCCATGCTGCGCCCGGCTGCCGGTATCTTGCCATCTGGTACGACGAATATCTCGTGCCTGGCGAGGATTTTGAGCAGGGCATCGCACATGAGATCGACCGCAGCGACGCGATCGTGCTCCTTGTCACGCCGCAGCTTCTCGAGCAAGGCAATTATGTGCAGGCAATCGAATACCCCCGATGGATGCAGGAGAAGGGGGCGGCGAGCGCCCTTCCCCTTGAGGCAGTGCATATGGGTCCCATCCAGAAGTGGAAGCTGGGCAAGCTCTTCCCGGATCTTCCCGCGCTTCTTCCGCTGGAAGGGCCTGAGCTTGGCTGTGCCCTGCGCAAGACGCTTGGCGCCTCCATCGGACGTCCCGAGACACCCAGGAAGCGCTACCTCATGGGCCTTGCCTATTTCTATGGCATAGACGTGGAGACGGACAAGCTGCTTGGGTTCTCACTGATTGAAGAGGCGGCCGAGCAGGGTCTCCCCGAGGCGATGGATCGGGTTTGCGACATGCGCCATTACGGGCTGGGCACGGAGATGGACTATCAGACAGAGCTTGCCTCGCTCAGGGGGCTGCGCACCTTCTGGCAGGGTTCGGACCGAGACGATGCCGCAGCCAAGCTCGTCCTCTGTGACATAAAGCTCCTCGACCTGCTCGTGGAGACATCCCAGCACGGGGAGGATGAATTTGCTGAGGTGGAGCGGGAACTCGAGCAGGCTGCCACGGAGCTCCAGGAGACTGGGGCAGAAGACAGAACGGCGCTCTTTGCCCTCTTCTGCTACTACGTAAAAAAGATGGACATGCTGGCGCTAGAGACGAAGACAGGCCAGGAGAAGGACGAGTATGGATGTACAACTATCAAAATTGAGCCATTTCGCCGGCACGATGAGATTGCCCCTGTCATCCAGCGCTTTGCCAAGCTGGAACGCCAGCTTGCTCCCGAAGACTTGGAGATATCGCTTACCGAAGCCTACCATGCATATCGGGAAGCTGAGATCATGGTTTCAGCCATCTACGACATTGACGGCACTAACGATAATGAAGAGATCGATGGCTGCGGAACGGTCGCTGAGCTGAAGGAACGCTATTGGAGCAAGCAGCTCCACATTGCCGAGCTCATCGCCAGCCGCCACAAGACGCCGGCGGCGATGCGCTACCTCTTCTCGTCGTATTACAACATCGGGATGTTCTACTGTCAGAGGCGTCATGATTACGCGAAGGCCATGGAATACGGACGTGAATCCCTCAAGGTGGCACGAACGATACGAAAGAATCCGGCTATCCGCCAACAGCTTAACTTTCTCTTGATGGGATGGCACGGCATGCTGATATCCTGCCTTTCGGCAGGCCAGGTCGATGAAGCGAAGAGCGTGGTGGAAGACTTCATTGCCAGCTATTGCCCAGCTGCGGTCAATAGCGAGAGGGCCGATATGGCCGCCTTTGTGGATAGCTTTGCAGATCATATCGAGGACCTGCTGAACCATGGCAAGCCTGAAGAAGCCGCTGATTTTGCCCGCTATGCCCTTTCTGCCTGCTGGAGGATGGGCCTCGCCCTGCGTGATGTGAACTTCGGTTGGTGGTATCCCATTCTCTTCAATGGGCTCAACAAGATGACAAAGGACCTGCGCCGTGTCTTCGAGGCGCTGGGGATTCCTTCTGCGGATGCTGAGAGCGACTTCATCTGTGCCCTCATCGCACACGATGATGCAGAGCAGCGCAAAGAGGCGGGCGACTTCGATGCGGCGCAGGAGAGCTTCAGAGAGGCCGCCCGGCTGATGAGGGGCGTGGTCGATGCCTCCGGAGATGCGTCGCAGAGCATTTTTGCGGAGATCTGGATAGCGGAGCAGGCACTTGGGCGCGCGGAATGCCTCTACGAAGAGAAGAGATGGCCTGAGGCGCGACTCGTTGCCATTGGGGCTCGTGAGAAGCTTCTGGGACAGCCAGGCTCCGATTCGAATATCGCCAAGCTGGTCAGGATGCAGCTCTCATGTGTTGCAGCGGATTCGTCGTGCATGATAAGCGACTATCAGGAAGGCGAGCGCCTCATCAATGACAGCGTCGATGAGATCAGGGTGGGCGGTATCAACTTTCTTTCTCCCGGGCAGAGCTTGACCTTCTGCAAGACATGGGCTCAGATGTGTGTGACCATGGGACTGTGCCAGTATTATCTGGGGAATGTCGGCAAGGCGCAAGACTGGATGGACAGAGCGCAGAGGATGCTGAATTCGCCTGAGCAATTTGGTGGGGTCAAGTTCCCGCAGGGGGCCCGGGATGTGTATGAGAGGATCAGGCGGAGGATGCTCATCTAGCAAGCTGGCATGCGTCGAGGCAGGAGGGTGCAATCCGGAACGGAGTTTGCGAGAATGAAGGGTGCGGCGCTGGCTTGGGATAGCCCGCTGCCGCCTGTGTGGGACCCGTCAGAAAGGATGATCCGTGTTCTGGTCACTTGTCTCGCTGGTCGTGATCGGCCTTCTCATTCGTTTCATCTTCTGGCTCGTGAAGTCGTTCTTCGCCTGGCTCGGACGGGGCAAGCCTGTCCAGCGCGCCATCGATAATCGTGCCGTCTCAGACGATGTGGTCGATGCGGTCGACCAGCTGATCATCTACCGGGCAGCGCGCAAGATCGGCAAGGATACGAGAAAGCCGCTGCGCCTGACCGGCCAGCAGGTCCGGCAGATCCAGAAGGCGGAGGCCATCGTCCGCAACGACTACGTCGACCACATGCATATCACGTGGTATCACGTCGTTATCATCTTCCTCATCTGCTCGTTTCTGGGCCTGGCCCTCGAAGAGGGCTGGATGTTCATCTCGGTCGGCCTCACCCAGGGCCGCTATGGGCTCGTATGGGGTCCCTTCTCGCCGCTCTATGGGTTCGGCGCCCTGCTTCTGACGGCAGCCGGCATGTTCATGCGCAGGAAGCATGCGAAATGGTGGCAGATCTTCCTTATCTCGATGGTCGTGGGCGGCCTTCTGGAGCAGCTCACTGGCTGGACGATGGAGACCTTCATGGGAGCAGTCTCATGGGACTACATCGCAGGCGGGGTCCCGGGCGCCATCACCAAGTGGGTGGCTGTGCCCTTCCTCTTCTTCTGGGGCTTCCTCGGCCTTGCCTGGACCGAGATCGTGATGCCCTGGCTCCTCTACACGATCGGCGAGCCGACGACGAAGCGGCAGGTCACCTTCGTGGCGCTGCTTGCTGTCTATCTGGCAGCGGATATCAGCATGACACTGGTGTGCTTCAACAGGAGGGCTGCGCGCGATGCGGGGATACCTCCGAAGAACGCCTTCGAGGAATGGGTGGACGAGCACTACTCGAACGAGTTCATGAGCAGCCGCTTCGAGAACATGGTGATCGAGGGCGGCACCAGCACCACCGCCTGAGAGATGACATGAACGATGGATATGAGAAGCGCCCCGTGAGGGGCGTTTCTCATAACAGGGGGAGATTGGAAAGAGGGCTTTGAGCGCCTCAGAAGAGCGCACATAGGGTCAGCAGGATTCCCAATGCGGCAGCGCAGCCTGCAACAGTCACCAAGTCGGCTTCCATGATCAGGTGAAAGCCATAGCCCAAGCCCTCAAGGCCTGATCTCATCTCGTCGCTCATATCTGGTTGCCTCCTTTGCGCGTTGCGGGAGCGCCTGCGTGACTGCTCCTATGGCTATCATTTCCGATTCCGGAGCCCATCCAGAGGTCTGGGGCAAGCCTTTACGGGCTTGTGGCGATGGCTTACGGAGACGTTACAGAAGCTGTGCCATTCCCATACAGAGCTGGAAGGCAAGCCGCTGGAGAAGTTCAGGGGCGTGCAGCTCTTCGGGATATCGGGAGGATGCCCGTCCGATAAAAGTAAGAATCGGCTAACATAGCGCCGTTGCCTACTGATTGGAGCTATCTATGATGGACAAGAGGCTTCTGGCGCTCGTGCCAGAGGCGATGCGCCACGTGGTCTGTGCCGTGGCCTGGAAATGGGCGGGGCTGGTGGCGAACATCTGCCTTGCCTTGGGTGTCGCACAGCTCCTGGCTGATGTGCTGGCAGGCGTGGCGCCCGATGTCGCGCTTGGCGCCTTCCTGATCGCGCTTGCCTGTGTGGGGAAGCTCGTGAGCACCCGCGGCATGGAGCATGAGAGCTTCCGTGCCTCGCAGGATGTGAAGCGCAAGCTCCGCCGCACGATCCTGGAGAAGCTGCTCCGCCTGGGGCCGGGCTTTGACCGGGTGGTCTCGACCGCCGAGGCGGTGCAGCTCTCAGTCGAGGGCTGCGAGCAGCTGGAGACCTACTTCGGGCAGTATCTGCCCCAGCTCTTCTACGCGGTCTTGGCGCCGGTCACGCTCTTCGTGGTGGTGGCGCCGATGGATCTGGCGGCAGCGCTCGTGCTCCTTCTCTTCGTGCCTCTGATCCCGCTTGCGATCGTGGCCGTGCAGAAGATCGCGAAGAGGATCCTCTCCCAGCACTGGGACCAGTACACGCAGCTCGGCGATTTCTTCCTGGAGAACCTGCAGGGCCTCACGACCCTCAAGATCTACCAGGCGGATGCCGCGAAGCATGCCGAGATGAACAAGGAGGCGGAGCACTTCCGCATCGTGACGATGGAGGTGCTCTCGATGCAGCTCAATTCCATCATCGTTATGGATATCGTGGCTCTGGGCGGAGCTGCCGCTGGCATCGCAGTCGCGCTGGCATCGCTTGCGGCGGGGCACATCACGCTCTTCGAGGCGCTGCTGGTCGTGCTGCTTTCGGCAGATTTCTTCCTGCCGATGCGCCAGCTCGGCTCCTACTTCCATGTGGCGATGAATGGCATCGCCGCTTCGGGCAAGATCTTCCACCTCCTGGAGCTGCCGGAGTCTGAAGAGCGCCGCGGCGTGCCTGAGGCAGGAAGCGTGCCTACCTTCGAGCATGTCAGCTTCTCCTACGATGGGGAGCGCTGTGTGCTTGAGGGTGTGAGCCTGGACGTGGCGCCGAAGGGCGTGACGGCGATTGTCGGCATCTCCGGATTGGGCAAGTCGATGCTCTGCCGCCTCCTCATGCGCTTCTGGGATGTGGATGCAGGCGCCATTCGGATAGGCGATGCGGACATCCGCGAGATCCGTACCGGGCACTTGAGGGATATGGAGTCCTTCGTGGAGCAGGATACGGTCCTCTTCCATGAGAGCATCAGGCAGAACCTCCTGATCGCGAAGCCCGATGCGATGGATGCGGAGCTTGCGGAGGCCTGCCGCAAGGCATCGGTCCTCGGCTTCATCCGCTCTCTTCCCCAAGGCTTCGACACGATGGTGGGGGAGCTCGGCGACACCCTTTCTGGAGGGGGGCGCCAGCGGCTCGGCCTTGCCCGCGCCTTCCTGCACGAGACACCCTTCATCCTGCTCGACGAGCCGACCTCGATCCTCGATGCTCTGAATGAGGGAGCGGTCCTCAAGGCCCTCGATGAGCAGCGCGGTACGCGCATGGTCATTCTGATCTCGCACCGGCCGAGCACGGTCACGATTGCAGACCGTACGATCGCGCTCGACCAGGGGCGTGTGAGCCAGGCCCGTATCTCTATCCGTTCCACCACGTATGAAAGCAAGGTGCAAGCATGTGGCGCATAGCCTGCCTCATCCTCGGTTCTGTCTTCCTCGTCCCGGGAACGGTGGGCATCGTGCTTCCGACCCTTCCGACAGTGCCCTTCTATCTTCTGGCTGCCTTCTTCCTGGGAAAGGGGTCTTCCCGCATCGGGAATTGGCTGACCTCACGGAAGATCTATCGGCAGAAGGTGGCGCCGCTGCGCGAAGGCAGGGGCATGAAGCTCAGGGACAAGGCTCTTTCCTTTGCCTGCGTGACCGTGCTGCTCGGCGTGGGCTTTGCCTTCATGGGAAAGGTGCCGTGGGCACGAGGCATCCTTGTGGCGGTCTGGCTCTTCCACATCTGGCTCTTCTGGGCGAAGATTCCGACCGCAGAGGAGCCCGAAGCGAGACGTGGGGAGTGTGAGGCCGAATGAGGGCAAGAAGCCACGAGGCGGCCGAGCGCAAGCGTGAGCGCGAGGCTTCCGTCATCCGCGAGATGGTCGGGCTCTTCTCCATGGAGTGCATGGCACGCCGAAGGGTGAGCCCTGTCAATATAATGGACAGCGGAATCGCAGATTCCTACACGGCCAGCA
>OMTG01000172.1 GCA_900313905.1 uncultured Actinomycetes bacterium
GCAGCGAACAGGGACTCCTTCGTGAAGTCGGCCTTCTCGAGTCCCGGCGCTGCCTTCAGGTTGAGATGGCTCTCGATCAGCATGACGGGAAGATCGTCGACCGAGCGGATGCGGGCCAGATAGAGATAGGGGTCTCCTGGCTCGAGCCCCAATGACTGGGCACAGAGCCCTTCTGCCTTCTCGACCCTCTGGACGACGACAGTGGTCGCATAGTCGATTGCCTGCGCGTTCATGGATTCGCCGAAGGAAAGGAGGCGGTTTCCCGAAGGTCGGGTCACGACCGGCTTCACGACGAAGGTGCCCCTCCCCCGCTGCTGCACGAGGAGCCCTTCATCCACCAAGGCACGGATGCCTTTCTGCACCGTGCCCCGGGAGAGGTTCAGCATATGCATGAGCTCATGCTCGGAAGGGATGGGCTCGTCGACACCCCATTCGCGCGCATAGATCTTGTCGCGCACGAAGTCCGCCACTTTCACATGCAGAAGCCCTCCGCCTTGACGGGAGAACTCAGGAGGCATAGGGCACCTTCCCGCCGTGCGCAAAGAGCTCAAGGCCGCGCTTCAGGTCCTCATCCACCTGGTTGCCGCACTCCAGGAAGAACTGGGGCGTGAGCAGGCTATAGGTGGGCGTCTCTTCGAGATGCCGCGCATTGTTGCCCTCGACGATCCCATCGGCAGCCTCTACCGTCTTTGCGACGTCCTCTGCCGCTATCGGGTACTGGGGAAAGGCAGCGCATTCACGGACCAGCTCATCGGTCAGGCTGACCGAAAGCGAAAGGAGATGCGTCCTGCCATAGAGCTCGAAGTCGCCCTGCTTGCGGATGCGGGTCTCATCTCCTGGCTTCACGCCGATAGACGCGATATAGGCCCTCGTCGCCCCGTTGTAGCCGGCATCGCAGACCAGATGCGCCCAGGCACCGAGCGTCACATCTGAGACCTTGGAGGCATCGTGCCCTCCGATATAGCGGTCCCAGAACTTCTCGTGCCGCGGCACCGGAATGGGCGCCTGCTCGGCGAGATGCGTCTCGTTGTAGAGCAGCTTGTGCGACACATCGGGCACCATCCAACCGACATAGATGTCGGGCACGAAGTTCCCGAAGAGGAAGCAGTTGAGATCGCGTATGCCCAAGGCATCGGGCCCCTCTTCGCTAAGGAGCCTCTCGACGTGGGCAGTATGTATATTCCAGCTTGGCATAGATTGATTGTACCAACCAAAGAAGCGGTGGCCGCAGGGCAGCCACCGCTTCGTAACAGAGTGCTAGCTTCTGACTTCGCCGTTCACGGCCTTCGTGACCTTCTTCACGAGGCGCTCGTGGGCACGCTCCACCTCTTCGGAGGTCAGCGTGTGGTCGGCTGCGCGGTAGGTCAGCGAGAAGGCAAGGGATTTCTTGCCCTCGCCGACGCGCTCCTTGTCGCGGAAGACGTCGAAGAGGCGCACCTCGGCGAGGAGCTTGCCGCCTGCAGACGAGATGCGCTGCTCGACGGTCTCAGCCGTGACATCCTCGTCGACGACGATGGCAAGGTCCACCGAGACGCCCGGGAGCGTCGGGACATCCACATAGGGGAGCTCGCGCTTGGCAAGACGGAGCAGGGCCTCGACGGAGAGCTCGAAGGCGACGACATCCTGCTCGACATCGAAGTTCCTGAGGACGGCAGGATGGATGTTGCCGACCCAGCCGATGAGCTCGCCGCCATGGGCATAGACCTCGGCAGCACGGCCCGGCTGGAGCCAGCCATACTCCTCAGGGTCAGCAACCTTGAAGCGGACCTTCGTGATGCGCAGGGCCTTCAGGAGCTGCTCGACGCAGCCCTTCGCATCGAAGAAGTCGAGCTTCGGGTACTTCCTGTTCCACTGGTCATCATCCCAGGCACCCGACAGGACGCCGCAGACGAAGCGTGGCTCATCCGGCTGGGACTTGTGCTCGTGTCCGTAGAAGACGCGGCCGATCTCGTAGAGGGCGACATTCTTCACGCCGTGGCTGATGTTGTACTCGACCGAACGGAGCAGGCCCGGCAGCATGCTGCGGCGCATCTGGCTCTGGTCGGCGACGAGCGGGTTGATGATCTGGACGGGGATGCCCCTGCCCTTCTCGCTCATGTGCAGGAGCTCGAGGTCGCGGGCATCGGCGAAGTTGTAGGTCTGGGTCTCGGAGAGGCCGCAGGCACGCAGGACCTGGCCGATTTTGCGGATGCGCTGCTGCTCGACCGTGAGGCCGCCAGCATGGTTGCGGGCGGCAGGCAGCGTGGCCTCCACCTCATCCTCGCCCCAGAGGCGCAGGATCTCCTCGATCAGATCGCACTCGCGCGTGAGGTCGGGACGGTTCGTCGGAGCCGTGACCGTGAAGCTCTCGCCGTCCTCGTTCTCCTCGACCGTGCAGCCGAGGCGGCGCAGGCGCTCTGCCATGAAGTCCTTCTCGATAGCGGCACCGCAAAGGGCACGGACACGGGCGACACGGAGCAGGATCGGTTCAGGCGTGGTCGGCGCCGGATAGTTGTCGACCTTGCCCGTGCAGACCTCAGCGCCGCAGCACTCCTCGAAGAGTGCAGCTGCGATATCGGAGACCCTGCCGCAGGCAGCAGCATCGACCTGGCGCTCGTAGCGGATCGAGGCCTCGCTCATCAGGTCGAGGTTGCGGGAGGTGCGGGAGATGTGGCCCTTATCGAAGCAGGCGCTCTCGAGCAGGACATCGGTCGTGCCCTCGTCGATCTCGGAGTTGAGGCCACCCATCACGCCCGCAAGGGCGACAGGGTCGTTCCCGTCGTCGGTGATCACGATCATATCGGAGGTGAGGTCGCGCTCGGTGTGGTCGAGCGTCGTGACCTTCTCCCCATCCTTCGCGGCGCGCACGACGATGTGGCGCTTGCCGTCACGGACGCTGAGCTTGTTCAGGTCGAAGGCATGGAGCGGCTGCCCCGTGAGATACATCACATAGTTCGTCACGTCGACGACGTTGTTGATGGTGCGCGAGCCTGCTGCCTCGACACGGCGGGCAAGCCACTCAGGCGAGGGGCCGATCTTAACGTTCTTCACGACACGGGCCGTGTAGCGCGGGCAGAGCTCAGGATCGTCGATCGTGACATCGACGAGGTCTGCGGTCTTCTGGTCGATCTCCTGCTTGATGGCAGGCTCCGTGATGTGGGTGTCCTCGTCGAAGATGGCAGAGGTCTCGACGGCCATGCCCTCCATCGAGAGGCAGTCCGGACGATTCGGCGTGATCTCGCAGTCGATCACCGTGTCGCTCATGCCGTAATAGTCGGTGAAGTCCATGCCGACGGGGGCATCCTCTGGCAGGATCATGATGCCTGAATGGTCGGAGCCCAGGCCGAGCTCGCGCTCGGAGCAGTTCATGCCATAGGACTCGACACCGCGGAGCTTCGACTTCTTGATCTTCACATCGCCCGGAAGCACAGCCCCGATCATCGCGACGACCACATGGTCGCCTGCATTGAAGTTCTGGGCGCCGCAGACGATCTGAAGCGGCTCAGGCTTGCCATCCTTGCCGAGGTTCTTCTCGCCCACATCGACGGTCGTGAGCCACATGTGGTCCGAATCAGGATGCGGCACCTTCGTCAGGATCTTGCCGGTCACGACATGCTCGAGGTTGGCGCCGACCTTCTCGACAGCCTCCACCTCGGTGCCCGTGTGGATGTATTCCTTAACGAGGGCCTTCGGATCCTCCGGGACATCCACCATGTCCTTCAGCCATTCATATGAAATGCGCATAGCATCTGCCTTTCTGTTGCGCAGGGAGCTTTTCTGCAGTGAGCTGCATGCCTTAGAACTGGGACAGGAAGCGCTCGTCGCCGGTCATGAGCATGCGGAGGTCCGGCAGGTTGTAGCGCAGCGCTGCCACGCGCTCGACGCCGATGCCGAAGGCGAAGCCCGTATACTTCTCCGGATCGATGCCGCAGTAGCGGAAGACGTTCGGGTCGACCATGCCGCAGCCCAGGATCTCGAGCCAGCCGGTGTTCTTGCAGAAGCGGCAGCCCTTGCCACCGCAGACGCCGCAGGAGACGTCGACCTCGCAGCTCGGCTCCGTGAACGGGAAGAAGTGCGGACGGTAGCGGGTGGCGCGGTCCTTGCCGAAGATCTCGCGGGTGAAGTAGTCAAGCGTGCCCTTGAGGTCGGCGAAGGTGATTCCCTCATCGACGACGAGACCCTCGACCTGCGTGAACTGGGGCAGGTGGTTGGCGTCGGCCGTATCGGGACGGAAGACCGTGCCCGGGCAGATCATGTAGATGGGCGGCTTCTTCTCCTCCATCACATGAACCTGGACGCCCGAGGTCTGGGTGCGCAGCAGCACATCGGACTCGCCGAGCACGTGCTGCTCCTTGCCCTCAGGAGCATTGTCGACGACGTAGAAGGTGTCTTTCGAAGAGCGGCTGGGATGGTCCTCAGGCGCATTCAGGGCCGTGAAGTTGTAATAGGTCGTCTCGACGAAGGGACCATCCTCGACGGTATAGCCCATGCCGCAGAAGATGTCCTCGATCTCCTCGCGGATCTGGGAAATCAGATGCTCGGTGCCGAGCGGCATGGAGCGTCCCGGCAGGGTGATGTCGGTCGTCTCAGAGGAGAAGCGGCTCTCCATGACCTCCTTGGCGATCTCGACCTTGCGCTTCTCGATGGCAGCCACGACCTGGGCGCGCACATCGTTTGCCATCTTGCCCATGGCAGGACGGTCCTCCGGCGCCACCTTCCCCATCATGTGCATGACCTGGGTGAGGCGTCCCTTCCTGCCCAGGATCTCGATGCGCAGCTGCTCCAGCGCTTCGGGCGTCACAGCTTTCGCCACGCCCTCAGCAACCTGATCCTCAATCGACTTGAGGTCATCGCTCATTGCCATACCTGCATACCCCTCTCATGAAAAAAGCCGTCCTCGAGCCATTACGCTCAAGGACGGCCTGATCGACCGCGGTACCACCTTGATTGACACTGCACGCATGTTGCATCGCGAGCGCCCACTCGTTGAGCTCCGTTCCGTGGAGCATACGGCTTCCCTACTTGCAGATGCGTTCAGGTTGCAGCTGCTGGAGTGAACTTCGTCCATCAACCTTCGTAGGAGCCTCTCAGCCGATGAGCTCCCTCTCTGTCCTCCAGTGACGCGACGGGCGAACCTCTCCGTCATTGCCTGCGTTGTAGCTTAGCACACACGGATGCGATGGCAAGCACCTGAAGGCCCAAAACTGGAGAGGTCTCCATCTTTGGGGCTACTCCGTGAAGGGCCACACGCCCTGCGCCAGCTTCTCGATCGCGGCAGCCACTGCATCGTCTCTGCAAGCACCGATATGCCAGCGGGCAGCCTCGGCAGCCTCATCTGTCGCATTGGCGACGGCGACCGAGTTTGCCACCACATCGAACATCGTGAGGTCGTTGTTCGCATCGCCGAAGACGACCACATCGTCCGTCGTACAGCCGATCGCCTCGCAGAGCACCTTGATGCCCGTGCCCTTGTTCCAGCCAGCTGGCATCACATTGAGGAATCCTGCCATCGCAAGATCGAAGTCGAGCCCTTCCACCTCAGCATTCAGCTCATCGACGAGCTCCTGCGTCTCGGGACGGGTGAGATCCTGGAAGACATTGGTCTTCGTGACCTTCTCCTGGGGGAGCTCCGAGACGACCTCTGCTTCCTCAGCATAGGCAGGAAACCACTTGCCGAGCTCCTCGCGCGATCCGGCGACCACATAGGGCTTGTATCCCACGAAGCAGACGAGGCCAGCTCCCGGATGGCCTGCAAGCTTGGACCGGAGCCCTTCCAGAGCAGCGTGGTCGAAGTACTCGTGGTGGATGCACTCACCGTCGAGATAGACCTCGAGGCCGTTCGTCGCGACCGCGGTCCTGCAGCAGTCCTCGTCGCCCCCAAACATCGGCGGCACCCAGGAGAGGGCACGGCCTGATGAGGGGCCGATCCTGATGCCGGCATCGAGCGCTGCATGGAAGGCGGCGTGCGTCCTTGCGCTCACGGTCTTCTCGCCCTTGGGCAGGATGGTGTTGTCCATATCGGAAAGAATGAGGCGGCACGCATGCCCGGCCATTGCGTCTTCTCTCATCGCTCGCTCCTCGATCCTGGCAGCTCGCCTGAAGCTGCCTCCATGCATTACAGTATAGCTGCGCCTGTCACCTATCCAGGAAGGAAGCAGCCTCCATGCACATCACCGAAGGGTACATGCCCTATCTCGGCTTCAGGACCTATTACCGCATCGTCGAGCCCGATGTCCTGAATCCAGCCCATCTCCCGCTCATCCTCCTGCACGGCGGACCAGGCTCCACCCATAACTACATGGAGGTCCTGGACGATGTCGCCGACAAGGACCAGCGCACGCTCGTGATGTATGACCAGATCGGCTGCGGCAATTCCTGGGACGATGCGATGGCAGGCAGAGACGACCTCTGGCACGACCTCGGCACCTGGGACCGGGAGCTCATCGCCCTGCGCGAGCATCTCGGCCTCGAGCATTGCCATCTTCTGGGCCAGAGCTGGGGCGGCATGCTCGCGATCGAGTATCTCTGCAACTACCACCCAAAAGGCATCGCCTCGGTCGTCCTCTCTTCGACCCTGGCCTCCTCTCCCCTCTGGGAGAAGGAGCACCATCGCTGCCTCAAGTATCTGCTGCCTGAAGAGCAGGAGGCAGTGCATGAGGCAGACGCGACCGGCAACTACGACACGCCCGAGTTCCGTGCTGCCGAGGCTCACTTCATGGACCTCTTCTGTGCAGGGCCGGTGACCGAGGATTCCCCCGAATGCTTGAGACGCCCCAAGCGTGCAGGGCGCGAAGCCTATCTTGCGACCCAGGGCGACAACGAGATCTCCGTGACCGGCATCTTCCGGACCTGGGACTACAGCGCAGAGATTGCAGGGATCCAGGAGCCTGCCCTTGTCATCTCAGGCACCGACGACCTCTGCACCCCGCTCATCGCCAAGCAGATGGCAGACACCATCCCCCATGCCACCTGGGAGCTCTTCGAAGGCTGCCGCCATATGTGCTATGTGGATGACAATCCCAAGTACGAGCGTGTCCTGATCGGGTGGCTCGACCGCCACGACAGCAATCAGAGATAGCCGAAGTGCGCAAGGGCGTGAGCCACGCCGTCGTGGAAGACATCGTCGGTCACGTAGGCAGCCACGCCCTTTGCCTCGTCAGTCCCGTTGCCCATAACGACAGGAAGGTCGACGCTCCTGAGGAGCGGTATGTCATTGGCCGAGTCGCCGAAGGCAAGCACCCGCCCTGGCTTTCCCTTCTTCTGCGCGATAGCGTCGATCAGGGCATGGGCTGCAACATCCTTGCCGACCCCTTTATGGACGAGCTCGAAGTAGTCCGGTGCCGACTGGTAGCAGGTGAAGCGCTCCCGGAGCACAGCGCTCGCGCGATAAGCCGGAATATCGTAATGGCGGAAGGCAAGCTTCCCCACTTCGAGCGAAGGCATGAGCTTCCTGAGCCCCGCCATATCGGCGATCGTCTCTGCATGCCAGTCGAAGTCGTGCGGATTGCCCGCAAAGGCACGGCCTTCGAGGCCGCTGAAGAGCAGGCCCATGCCGGTCTCTCGCGTGACCGCAAGTGCCGCTGCAAGGTCCTCTTTCTCGATGAAGCGCTCATAGATCCGCTCGCCCTCGAACAGGGCGAGCGACCCATCGAAAGCGACCATGCCCGAGAAGGGCAGCTCCTGGATGCAGGCAGGGACGCCCTGAGGGGCTCGTCCGGTCGAGAGCAGGGCGACATTCCCTTCCATGCAGAAGGTCATGATCGCTTCAGCGGTGGCCTCGGATATGGTGCTGCCCCAGCCGGTCACGGGGTCTCTGGACGTGAGCGTGTTGTCTATATCGAAGAAAGCGATATCCATAGGGGCTCCTCGCATGTGGCCATCAGCTGCAGTATAGCCAAACAGGAGAGCTGGCCTTGCGCCACAGGCACACACAGCTCTCGTCCACCAACCAAAGCTGATGAACCATGCAGCCACATAGCCCTCCCCCAGCATCTCCAGCAGCTACCTCGCCAATATTCCATGGCAGGCCACGGAAACAGGAGGTGATGGATTGCATGCCTGCATTGGCTGGGCCGGGCTGCATCGCGGATGCGTTTCACGGCGGCAATGCAGACGCATCACGTCGCAATGGGCGTACCGATCAATGCTGGACCAGCTCCGCCGGAGAGCCAGGAACACGCACTGCAAGCAGGGCATCTCTTTATTGAAGCACCTGGCAGGAACCAGCGCTGCAGCAGTATCGCGCAGCCTTCGCGCCGCATTCTTGCAGGGGCCATTTTGCCGCGCATGCACTCCCTGCACTGTTAGATGGCCAAAGGCGATACAATCCGCTTGCACCGTCGATGTCCCGGCGCGGGCGACGCTCCAAGCGATTGGAGATAAGCCTATGGACAATGTCCTCGAGATTATGGGCGCCCTCGCGCTCGTTGCGAGCATCGCAAAGGCCATAACTGACATCGTCAGGGAGGTCAATGAGATGAGCAAGGAGTTTCGGCACCGAAAGGGATGATGCTCAAATAATGGAAGGAGCCCGGTGGCCACCGGGCTCCTGACATCGTTACACCAGCGTCGCCCGGCGCACCTTTACTGGCGGGCATCGCGGTGCACCTCTATTGTACCCCCTGCAGGGGCTCCCGGAACAGCAATCCCGAAGATCTGGCGCCTGGCCACATCCCGGCCACATCCCGGCATGTTCGCTATCGCGGGCGATGAAGCTGGAAAAGATGGAGCCCGGTGGCGACCGGGCTCCGAGATTGGAGTGCGCCTACGGTGTCCGTCCTCGGATTTTGCGGACACCGCGGAGCATCTCTATTCTACCTTCTGCAGCGGCTCCCAGCACAGGAAGTCCGACGATAGAGGTGTCCGAGACCTCCAGAGCTCATGCTTCCTCGCTATTGCTCCGGTCATAGCCATACGACCTCAGCCATTCATCATAGCGGCCGCTGAGAAACATGCCGATGCCCAGCGCGGCCCACCTGAGCACAAGGAAGACCAGCCAAGGACCTCCTGTCTGCGTAGCTATATAGGGGAACGTGACCACGCCGACAAGGCCGCCTCCAAGCGCCTTGACGATAAGAAAGAACTTCAGGCTCCCATAGAGACCTCTGTCTGCATCGCCTCGCAGTCCGGCGATGAAGAACACAGCCGCTATCGCCAAGCTGCATGCTATGCTCGCCGTTTCTGCTTCGGGATCGGAATGTCCGCTGCTATGGATGCTGGTGATGAGGAAAAAGCACATAACGGCAATGATCCTGCCCACTATCTTGATGGCGCAGACTCCCCTATCCATATTGCGTGCGTGCTTCGCGCTCCTCTGCCGCTCCTCTTCGGCCTTCTTTCGTGCCTCTTCCTCAGCCTTCCTGCGCTCCTCCTCGGCCTTCAGGTATGCGGCCCGCTGCTCCTCCTGCAGCCTCTCTTCCTCCCTCTTCCGTGCGATATAGGCCTCCTGCGCTTCGGCCGACGTCTTGACAGTCAGCGCCACCTCGTTTGTGGGGTCGCATTCGAGGGCTTGTCCTGCAAGCTCTTTCGCCTTGTGCACGTCAAGAGGAATCCGCCGGAGATAGCTCTTGGCGAGAAGACCGAGGGCCTGGGACTTGCTCTTGTCGTCCTTCCTGCCTTCGGCCAGCTCTTTGGCCGTCTCGTAGTCACGCCGCGCCTCGGCGATCACGTCACGCTTCTCTCCCCACCGGGAGCCCGCTGACTTCTCGAAGATCTGCGCCCTGCAGATGCGGCTTGCAGGCCCATCGTCCAGCAGGATGGCCTGGTTGGCACACGTGATGGCCTCGTCGAACTGACCATCGGCATTTCTGCAGCTCTGCTCGACGGCGAAGACCGTCGCCGCCAGAAGATAGGCATCGACCGCACGCTCGTCCGAGCGCCTGAGGTAGGTGAGCATCTCTCGTGCGGCACCGGCAGCGAGGTCATATTCGCCGGCATCTGCGTAACCGGACGCCCGCCGATACCACTCCTTCACGGACTGGAGGCGCGTCTCCTCCGGGCTGGGGCCACTCGTCCGTATGCCAAGCTTCTCATCGTACTCATCGCGCGCGCTCTCGGATGAGAAGGCTTCCCTGGCCCGGCTGATGAGGCTCGCGGCATCCGCCGCCTCATATTCGGTGAGGGTCCCCATGCCGATCTTCTGCATGAGGTCCTGGTCCAGAGCGTCAATCTTTGCCTTGATCTCATCCAGGCTGGCCGTCTGGTCGACACCCAGCTCCTCGTAGAGGTCTTCCATGAATCTCCCTTCTCGGCGCGTCCCGCCCTGCCGTGCAGGACGGTCCCATCATCCCCTGATCGTATCCTGGTATTGATGGAGACACCTTGCCAGGTCCCTCATGGAGTCGATAGCATCGCGCAGGGAGAGACGCGCCTGCTGGACATCTTCGACTGCCTGCTCTCCCGTCCGGTTCCCCCTGACCAGCTCGGCCAGCTCCCGCTCCTCATCTCCGATGGTCTGCTCTGAGCTTGCGCAGGCATCGACCATCTCATTGGAATACTGCTCCATCTCGGATACCTGGCCCAAAAGCTCCTCTATCGGCATATCCTTCTATCCTCTCTGCTCGTTCCTGCTCTCCGAGTCCTGCAGCGATCAGGCCTGCGCCTCGTCGATGTAATCCTCTAGGCCCACTGTGGCCTCGCGGGCCTGGCCTGTGGCCGAATCGGCGCAATGGAGATAGCTCTCGAGATCGTCTATCAGCCACTGTCCTGCCTGCTGGTCGCCAAAGAGGCTCCTTGCCTTCCGGTCCATCGCCTCCACGTCATCTCCGTCCCGGACGATATCCTGCTCCAGACTCTCGATCTCAGAGGAGATGGCAGCCAGGCCGTTCACGAGGCTTGCAATGTCAGCCATCAGAATCCGCCTCCCATCATGCCATCCACATCGGAATCCGGCTCTTCGACGTCGAGCTCTTCCGCTGCGGCCGCTGCACGGCTCAGGAATCCGACGGCCGACTCGATCTCCTGCCTGATGTTCCTGCAGGATTCGATGGCACGCTGCGCGCTGGCGCTTGGGCTTCCGCCGACATAGGATTCGAGATCGTCGATGATCCTGTCAATCTGGCCCAGCCTGCCGCGGGCCGCCGTAAGGGCATTCCTGATGCCGTAGATCAGGTCGAGGCGCGCCCGTTCCTTTTCGCTGTCGATCATGGACGCGCTCCTCAGAGCTGGATCTGGATCCTGGAGAGGGAGTCCTTCGCGACCTCGAGGCTGTCGATGGCCTTCTGGACGCTCTGCTGCGTAGCCACGATTCTGTCGTTCATTTCCTCGTCCACGCCTGCCGCGCCTCCCTGGAGCGCAGCTTGGACCTGCTCCTGGAGCTCCTGCAACCTGCTCAGGTAGGTATCCAGGATCTGCTCTTCCGTCTCCACCGACCGGATGCTGCTGCTGATCGCACCAATCAGCTCTGTCACCATTGACATGGGATCGCCCTTTCTCTTGGAGCCATCAGATTCATCGCTGCTTGCCCATGAAGCTCACGCACGTCTCTGCATCCTCCATCCTGATTGGGGCGAAGGGCACGAACGTGCATTCATGGTCCATCTCCACCTCATCGGAGATGAGCGCCCGGTTGTCCTGCGGCGCCCACCGCACATAAGGGTTGGTGAGGCCCTTCACCGAACGCTCGGATATCCTCAGGAAGACCCTTGTGTTGAAGGCACTCAGGCCATCCGATCCGAATGCCCCCAGGGAGCGCTCGAAGGCATTCTCCTTGGTCCACCAGCCGATGAAGTGGATGCCGAGGGAGGGGCCCTTCTCCACGAGCTCCTTGAGCGGGCTCTGCCTGCCCTCGAAGGTCCAGCGGTCCATGAAGGCAGCAAAGACATAGGTGCGCCGGTTCTGGGACGCTGCCGCCAGATCTGCGATCGTCTTTGCAAAATCTGCTGGAGCGATATCCTCGATCTGGCAGCCGCATGCCGCCATCGCCTTGCTGAAGGCCGGATGCCGCACGCTGTAAGCCTCCCTATCCGGGCTGAAGTCGCAGAAGAGGAACCGCTCATCGGATGCAGGATGCTGCAGTGCAAGCGAGACCGCCACGCTCTGGAGCATGCCTTGCGCATTGTTGCATCCATGGTCCGGGCTGCCCAGGATCGCGATGTTGCGTCCCGGCTCATCGGGAAGCGGAATCGCCACCTCGGACTGGGGAACGGAGATGTGCTGGCCGAGGAATGCGGCAGGGACCACCGTCTTCTGCCCCCGTGCAGCGATGCTGGCAAGAGAAGAGGAGACGTATGCCCTGCGGTTGCGCTCGAAGACATAGGGCGCAGGATGCGCATCGCCGTCGAACACCCACCATTTCCGTCTGAGCGGCTTCAGGAAGCTCTCATCCGCATAGGCGATCACGGTCTTCTGGTTCTGGGACGGCTCGCCGTAGTCCAGGTTCACGATCGCCTCGCGGGGGCGCAGGAATGCCGCCGCAGGATTGCTGAGCGAGAGCGTCTCCTGGGACTCCCGCACGGAATTCTTGAGGGCGATCCTGATGGGGATCTGGCTGAAGATGTTGTCACGGTGCTGCGTGAACTCGACATTGCCGGACAGGGTCTGGGAGGCAAGGATGAAGTGGATGCCGGCAGCCCTGAAGAGCCGCACGGACTTCTCCAGGAGATCGGCTGCCTGCTCCGCAGACTCCCGCGATCCCTCGAACATCATCTGGAACTCATCAATCACGATGAGGATGCGGGGCATCCGCTCATGCGTCTTGAGCCTGAACTCACGGATGCTTCTGACATCGTTTCTCTTCAGCACCTCCATGCGCTGCCGGTATATCCTGAAGAGCGACTCCAGGACAGCGATGCCGAAGGGGATGTCGCTCTCAAGGCCCAGAGCGCGGGCATGCGGCAGATATTCCATCTGGCCGATATTGGCATAGGGCTTGAGCGAGACGCCCTCCTTGAAGTCAAGCATGTAGAGCTCGAGCTCATCAGGCGAATACCGCTCGCAGAGGCTATGGATGATCACGGAGATGAGGTTCGACTTGCCCTGCCCGACCGCACCGGTGATCACGGCATTGTGCCGCTGGTTCAGCTCATCGCCGATCGTGACCGACATATCATTGACACCACATTTGCCGATCGTGAACGTGAGGCCATCTATGCTGCTCTCGGTCCACGGCTTGCGGAAATCCTGGATGGACTCCATGGTGATGACAGGCATCTCCTGGTTCATGACGGAAGCCATGTATGAGGAGCAGTAGCTGATGATGGATTCGACAGGAAGATCTGGCAGCAGGGCCTGCGCCGCTTCGTTTCCTGCTTTGTGCTCGAGGTTCCACTGGGTCACCATCCCGCCCTTGGCGCTCAGAAGCTTTGTCTGCGTCTGAGGAGTGAAGAAATACCATGGCAGAAGGCTTTCTCCCCCATCCGAGCGTTTGGCGCTGACCTTCGAGCCAGAGACGATCACGAACGAGATGCCGGCAGCGGGGCCTGCACGGAAGAGGATCCTGAGCTCTTCGCGCATCTCGGAGGAAAGCCTGCTCATCTCCGCAGAGATCACCACGAGCCGATAGCCTTCGACCGGACGTCCGACCGTCTCCCTGAACTCGACGAGCGAGCCCGCCCTTCCTTGGATAACGTTCTGGACATCCAGGATCTCCTGCTTCAGATAGCCGAGGTAGTCGGAGAGCCCTTTTGCGGAGCCGATGAAGGTGAGCTGGCGTGGCTCCCCCTGCGAGAGCTGCGCATAGGGGGCGAAGACGCCTGAGAGGTTGCTGTCATAGGCATCGATGCAGAGCTGTCCTGGCGCGGTGCCCGCAAGGGCGGAAAGGATCACGTACCGGACGAGCTTCATGGTATCGGCGTCGTATCCATTCTCGATCCAGATGTTCCCATGGCCGATGAAGGGGATGGAGATTCTGCCTCTGTCGTCCCCGATTTCAAGCTTCTCGCATGTCTGAAGCAGATCTGCCATGCCCTGGCTCCATCCTGAAAACAAGCTGCATCGGTACTTTAAGGATTCTATCAGTATTCTTAACCGATAGCCCATTGTTAACAGAATGCCGCAAGGATTTTCAGGCAGCTGCTCGAGAATCTTGGCAGGCCAAGTCCCACGGAGCTGGCCGGAAGGCTGTCGGGAGAGATGGTCCAGAAGGGGCGCTCATCCTGTACGGGCTGACACTTCCCCGGAGTACACCGAGCCTTTCCAAGGCCAGCCAGAAGCCTTGTTGGCTGCAGCCCCGCGCTGCCAGAAGCGTCTGGCACCATCCCGCCTGCACCACCGATGTCCCGATGCGGGCGATACTCCAGCAGCCAGGCGAGCAGCCTTAGGACAATGCCCTCGACAATATGGGCACCCTCGCGCTCGTCGCGAACATCGTAAAGGTCATGGCTGGCATTGCCAGGGAGACCACCGAGATGAGGAAGAGGTTGCCGAAGAGGATGATGTCCGGATCATGGAAGGAGCCCGGCGGCGACCGGGCTCCTGGCATCGCGGTGCACCCTTATTGCATCCATTGCAGGGACTCCAAGACAGCATCCAGCTCCTGCCGAGAAAACCGAGAGCCTGGACACGACGCTGCTTCCTAGCAGACAGTCACATCCTTGATCTCGAATGCGCCCTCGGAGCTCTTGAGGTCGTCGGGATGGATGACGAAGCAGATCTCGTTGACCGCTTCCAGCCTCCTGCTCCTCACAGAGGACAGATCGACAACGAGCTTGTTGATGCCACCTGCAAGCTTGAAGCGGACGGGATCCAGGAGCATCTCCTTGTTCGGGCCAAACTTCAGCTCGACCGAAATGCCGCGCAGGGAATCCGTGAAGTTGTCCAGCGTCAGCCAGATCTTTGGATAGTGCGAGAACATATGGGCGACATCCAGATCGAAGCCATCGAAGAAGTGCAGCACATAGCTGAAGAATGCAGGGCTCTGCACATGCTCCTTCCTGTCCGGATTCAGATTGAAGCTGGCCAGGATCTTCTTTCCATCTCTGGTCGCATGGAGCAGCTCTTCAGACGTCTTGTCCACGACGGCAAGATGCCTGTCATCACAATACGTGCCAAGCTTGTCGGCACCGCCGACAATATCCATCTTATCGACGACGATCTGGCTGACTTCGGCGACGAAGGTGGAGACCCGCGCCTTTGTGGATGCAAGGCCGATATCGATGCCAAATCCCTCCAGAGACTTCAGAACAGCAGCCGCGTCGACGAGCGAGTACACCTCCAGCGCAGACAGCGAAGTTCCCAGGAGCGCATCTCCAAGAGCGAGCGGAGGAAGGTAGTAGGGCTTGATGTAGCCTTCTCCCCTCCCGAAGCGGTAAAGATACAGCGCCGCTCCGCCAAGCTCCATCACGCAGAACCTGCTTGCATAGTATTCCTTGGTCAGCAGCGGAATGAAGACCGCACTGTCATCGAGATTCCGGTAGATATCGTCGACGTAGTCTCTCCCGATCTCGATGGATCCTGGCGTGCTCGAGCAATATACCGTGTTCGTTTCCGAACCGGTCGTCGGACACCCCTCGATCAGCTCTTTGAGCTTCCCAGCTATCTCTGCATTTGCCGACGCGTGACTCAAGAAGATATGCATGTCAGACCTGCCTTCTGTCGACCCGGCCCCATAACTTGAATCTTCAGAAACTGACTTAAGTTATCTGAATTCTAGCATTCGCCCTGTCAGCACAAGCCAGCGGCACCCTGTCGTGTCTCCACCAATAGGCCGGCGGCAGCATCGGGAACCTGGGCGTAGATGCCCGTGTGGAAGCGGCGCTGTGGCGCAAGCCACTATATCCATCCCGAGACGATGCCATCGGCCTCCCGTCATGCACCTGCTGCGAGAAGACAGCTGCCATGAGATCGGACGCCTGCGCAAGGTGATGCTCCATCGTCCCGGACCTGAGCTTGACCGGATGCTCCCCTCGCCGACATGCTTTTCGGGGATACGCCCTGCCTGGCAGAGGCTCAGAAGGAGCATGATGCATTCGCGAAGACCCTGACCGATGCCGGCGTGGAGGTCCTCTGCCTCACCAGCCTCAGGGAGCCGGCCTTCCGCATCCCCTTGCAGTGCTCGCAGAGCAGGAGTCCCAAGCATCTGAGTACCTGCTTCGTTCGTCATCCAATAGTGTCAAGCGTATATTTGAGGTCGCTGCCGAACTGGTAGATGTTCCGGGTGTACATGGCACGGCCAAACCAATCGATCTTTCGGTCATGCCAGTCAGGATGGGCAAGGATATTGTCCGCAGCATCCCTGATGTAATTCAGGGTCACGGGGTGGAGATCGAAAGTCCCATGCCCGGGAAAGACACCGGAAATCTCCTCTCCATGTCGCTCGACGATATCATTGATATGGTCACGAAGCGACCTGATGGTGCAGAGCTCAGGATGCGGCTCGCCCTCCTCTCTGAGAGCGCTCGTCGCATCTCCCAGGAAGAAGCATCCGGTCTCGAAATCGAAGATTCCCGACTCTCCTGCCGTATGACCCGAGACAAGGTTCACCTCCACCTGATACTGCCCGCCATCAGCCTTCTTGCCCAGATCGAAACGGTACCCTGACGGAACGCCGACAATCTCATATGGCCTGAAAGGCATGAGATCTGCAGGATCGAAATCGGACGCGCTTGGTTTGCCATCTGCATCAAGCAGAAAGCCCGCCATATACTCCGGCGTCATCTGGCGCTCCAGCAGCTCTGCGTCATATTCATTGATATAGACCCTATCGAAACAGACATTGCCCCCAATATGGTCGACATGGCGATGGGTATCGAAACAGACAGCCTCTTTTCCAGGCGCCAAGAATTCGCAGAGCTTCTTCAGATCGCCAAGGCCAAATGCCGTATCGATCAGAAGCGCGCGTTCGGGACCGATGATGAGATAGCTCCAGACATCGCCGCAGCCTGCCATGATGGAAGGATTGAAGAGCGCATAGGTATTGGGACGTACCTTGTAGCACTCCACGAAAGGATTGACCTCCGGATAGTATTCCTTGAGGTCGGAATGCTCACGGAGCACCTTCATGAAGGACCAGCGTGACACTTTCTCGTGCTCGGGCTTGAAATTATGGACGGGGATGCTGCTTTGTATCGGACGTGGATCGAGATTCATGTCTGCTCCTTTGCCTTCGGAATCCTGTTTATGATGAATGAAGCTGCAGAGCCACAACGCGGCTGCTCAGATGAGGCCAAGATGCTCCAGCCCGTACGCCACGCCATCCTCGGCGCTTGGAAGCGTCACGAAATCGGCAGCGGCGCGTACGCGCTCAGGTGCCTGCCCCATTGCAACAGCAACATCGGCAATTTCGAGCAGCGAAAGGTCATTATCAGAGTCGCCAAATGCATAGATGCAGTTCGGGCCCCTGCCTTTCTGCCGAGCCATCTCGTCCAGCAACACCATGGCTCCAGCGCCTTTATTGACGCCAGGCATGGCAAGCTCATGGTATCCATCGCCTACGTCGTAATAGGTGAAGTTCTCCACCAGATAATTGCTTGAACGGTAAGCTTCATAGCTCTCCTGCTCGAAATCGATCTTGCCGAAATGGAGGCCCGGAGAATGCGCACGCATGGCATCGAGGCTCGAAACAGCAGGCAGCCCATAATAATCAGAACGTGTCCTGCTGATTGCGACTTGTCCTTCGGTCCCCTCGAAGAGCGCAGTCATGCCGACGCGCAGCATCTCAGAAACCATCCTCGCAAGCACCTCAGGCGGAAAGGACCTGTCGAGTATGGTCTTTCCATCGAGCGTCACGTACGCGCCGTCCTGCGAGACATAGCCATCGAATGCGATGAGCCTGCTGAGCTCCTGGACACCGGCAAGCGGACGTCCAGTCGATAGGATTGCCTCGCCACCCCGGCCAATAAAGGCATTCACCGCCTTCGCCACACGCACGCTCGGAACCTGTCCCGGCCCCGCATCAGGATCGCGGTGGACAAGCGTCCCATCGACATCGAAGAACGCGACGCTATAGCCGCCCTGCTGCTTTGGAACGAATGCATCAGGACCATCCAGACGAGAATCTATGCCTGCCTCCTAAACTCCTCCGGCAGATATTCAAGCCATCCCTAGGTGTTCTTTGCAGCAAATGGCCTTTGGCTTGCTCCGCTGAAACCATCTGCGAGATGTTCGGCAAGGGCCGTGCCACGCACTGCAGCCTGCGGGCCTTCCTCATGCTGATAGCCGGTGACGAGCGCTTCCTGCCTTGCTTCATGCGCAAATGGCTCCAAGGCCAGAAAGATGCCGCACTCATGCAGAGAGGCTGGCGGATGCCGCCTCCATGGCGCTAGTCCCCTGCAAGAACATACTGGTAGGTATCACCCATGGGGACGAATGTGGCTGGAACATCAGTGGTCCCCAGTGCGTCAGGCAGCCACTTCGCCATGTATTCCATGCCAGGCTCCTCGAGATTGAAGTGGCCAATCGTGATGGCGCATTTCCCCTGGCCCAGCATTGCAGCGTCGCGGATGTATTCGCTCGTCGTGAAGTCGATGAACTCCATGGTCATGAGGCAATCCACATCGTTCTTGTCCGCATATTCAATCTCATGCGTATCGCTTCTGGCATCTCCCATGACATGCATGGGAATGTGGACATGCTTCACGCGGGCATCGGCGTCTCCGATGATGCGGGTCCCATTGAGGCCCAGCTTCTCGACGAGATAGCGTGCGAGCTCATGCCCGCTCGTCTCTGGGATATGGAAATCAAGTCGGAACTGCTCGCCTTCGTCGTAATAGTCGATCCAGTCAAGCTTCCAGGCAAGGCCGTAGAAGATGCCATCGACCAATGCACCGCCTTCTGCGATAGGCACACGGGAATGGATGTAGTCGTGGCAGCGCCATACGGTACCGCCCCATTCATCGAGCAATGCCTTCTTGGCAAGATATGTCTTGTTGTCCGCAATGACATCCTGATGGTCGCCGTGGTTCCAGAACAGCGCCTCGTGCGGGATGATCAGGTTTGCTCCGAGCTCCTGTGCCTTGCGGATCACATCGGCATTCGCCCAGAGGCAGGTGACGATGCCCGTGCACTCCTCATCCAGATGCTCCGCACCATACGTGACCTGGTCGCGCGTGGTCTCATCATCGATAGGCTTCCCCGTATCGAAGGCAATGCCTCGACAGAAGCGCTTGATGTGCTCGATGGCTTCTGACTTCTTCATTGAATCCTCCCGTCATTCATCGTCTTCATCTACAGCAGGAGCAAAGGTATTGACCAGCTGCATGGACCGCCGGCCCATCTCCAGCACATCCTCGATGCCCTGGATGCTCAGCTCCTCTGGCGAGAGGCAGAGCTCTAGCGCGGTCGGCACATTGATGCCCGCCACCAGGAACACATGCGGCCCTATGAACGGAGCGAATGCCTGGTTGACGCTTCCCTGCAGGATATCCGTCAGGATGAGCACCTCATCTTCCGGAGCGATGGCGCTGAAGATCTCCCGGACCTGCTTGTCAAGCGGCGTCGAATCCACGTAGGCGCAGACAACTTCGAGCGGCTGCTTGTTGCCGAGAAAATCAAGGGTATCCCGGAGGCCTTCAGCAAACCGGTGATGGGAGGCCAAAATGACATGTCTCATGGATGCTCACTTCCTATCGAATCCCTGGTGCGGCAGAGCCTGAAAGCACCTAATGCAGAACAGGGATTTGCACATTCCCTATCAGGGAGGTGCGGCACGCCGCATCTTCCTGATAGAGGCTCTTCGCCCATACAGGCCGGGCGAAGAGCATTTCTTGAAGCTAAGCAGCCGGGGCGACGCCGAGGATGCCGAAAGCAGCGCATATCCAGCTGATCACGATGATGCCGAGGATGATCCAGTTGAGCTTGACGCCCTTCTTGATGAGACGATACGTCACAGCTGCTGCAATCACGCCGAGAAGGTTCGGGAAGATCTGATCGAGCACGCCGGTCTGGAGCGACAGGGAGATCTCTCCGAAGGTGAAGGTGAGCGGGGTATAGACCGTGACCGCGGAGTAGATGAGCGAGCCTACGACCGTGAGTCCCAGGATCGAAGCTGCATCGGTCAGGATGGAGATCTTGTCGGCCATGCTGGTGATGACCTTGGCACCGGCCTCATAGCCTTGGATATAGTTCTGGAGACGCCAGACGAGGATGGCTGCCCAGATAGCGACCCAGAGCAGGATGCCCACCGGATTGCCCTGCATGGCCATGTATCCTGCAATCGAGCCGAGGATTGTCATCGGCAGGATCCAGATCAGGACATCGCCGACGCCAGAGAGCGGGCCCATGAGGCCGACCTTGAGGTCGTTCTCTGCAGCCATGCCGCCGAGATGCCCACGATCCTCGATAGCGAGGCCTGCACCGAGGAGGAGGCCCGAGACCGGGGGCGTCGCATTGAAGACGCAGTCGAGCTGGTTCAGGATGGCCTTGTTGAAGCCTTCGCGGTCATTGCCATACATCTTGCGGAGCGCATAGTAGGCGGCAAAGGTGCAGCACGGGGCGTTCTGCGTGGCGTAGGAATAGGAGACCGTATCCATCAGGAGCATGCGGTGGCTGCAAATCTTGAGGTCTTCCTTCGTGAGCACCGGCTCATACGATCCATCAGGAAGCTGCACTGGTGCCGGAGCCTCATCGAAGTCCTTGAAGTCCTTGGGTTTCAGGAAATTACTCATCTTCGAGCTCGCCTCCATTGTCATTCGCTGCCGCCGTAGCCTGCGGCGCGGTGCTCTTCAGCCTGAAGTATTCGATAGCGATTGCGCAGCCCAGAAGGGCGATTGGCAGGACCGAGAGATTGAGGTATGCCGCAAGCACATAGCCGACAATCAGGAAGGCATAGAACTTGTTGACCGGCATGAAAGTCAGGAGCATCGCGAAGCCGGTGACTGGCAGGATTCCTGCAGCGATGGTGAGGCCAGTCGTGAACCAGTCAGGCATGACGGCAAGCACGGCATCGACTGCCTGCTGCCCGAAGGCAAGCACGAGCGCCATGGGGAGCGCGCCCTGGAGGAAGAGCCACAGGTGCGAGAGGAAGAAGGAGCGGAGCATCTTGTCATACTCCTCCTTGACAGCATGCCCGCGGATGACCTTGTAGACCCAGGAGTTGTAGATCTTGAACATGACATCAAGCTGGACATAGAGCATAGCGACGGCGACGCCGACTGCAAGGCCGACGGAGATGTCGCTCGAACCGGTGATGCAGGCAAGCACTGTCGCTACCATGCCTGCCATGCCGTAATCAGGCGCGGACGATCCGCCAAGGCCTGCCGCACCCATGCTCATGAGCTGGATGGTACCGCCGACAATGAGCCCTGTATTGGGGTCTCCCAGAATGATGCCGGTCAGCCAGCACATGAGCGCATGCTGGAATGGAAAGAGCTGTGTAGAATACTGGTCCATTGCCCTGAAACCTGACAGGAGGACAATGAGGATGAACTGAAGCGCATTCACTGTCATGGCAATCCCCTCTCGTTAGACGTCGATATATTCAGAGATGGGAACCGGCTTGTCGGTGGTCATATAGCGGACCTCGACTCTCGTTCCCGCCTGGACGATCTTGCGGTAGACCGGGATGTCCTCTTCCTTGATGAAGGCACGCCGTCCTGCCTGGACGCCAGGGGTGCCTTCAGGAGGAAGCTCGGTCAGCCCCAGCGTGAGCACCGGAATCTTCTGGCCAATCTCGATCAGATCGAGGAAGGTCTGGGGGTCGCGGGCGATAACGAAGACCGTGTGGTTGTCGTATTTGCCCGCCTTGAAGTTCGTGAATGCCTTTTCGTGGGTGATGATGGAGAGCGCCTGCCCCGAGGGTTTCGACATCCTCATCGCCGCCTTGCGCACCTCATCTTCCGCGGTTGCATCGTCGATGATCATCGTGCGCTGCGTTGCAAAGGTCGGGCACCAGAAGCCCTGCACGATGCCATGGAGGAGGCGATAATCGATCCTGCCTGCCGTGATGCTCATCTGCACTCCTTTCTCGAATCCGAAGAACATGGCTCCGAGGTGAATCGGGGCTCGAAGCCATTCCATCAGCTGACAGGAAGAACTTTAGATTCGTGCAGGGCGTCCTGGAGCAAGATCCGGATCTCTCGCCAGCACGCAGCGACTTTCGACAGCGCAAGCGGATTCAAAAGCGGGGCAAGCGGCAGCCTCGACACTTGATTTCGACACTCGTAATCTGGATCGGAGTGCAGCTACTCATCTTCGAGGATCAGGTTGGCGATAGCGTTCTGATAGCCCCGTGCCGCCTGCGGTGCAATGAGCATGTGGTGCACATAGGCAATCTCCGATACCGGAATCTCGACACGGTAGCGCCGACACATCTCGCCGAATGCCTGGCGGAACCAGCCGATGAAGTCTTGGTGGTCGCGCTCGAATGCGGCAGCATCCGGATAGGTATCGACGAAATTCTTGGTCACAAGGCGCTCGATCAGGCCACAGAGATGCACATAGAGGGCTATCTGCCTGCGGGCGTCGATGCTTCTGCCGCTCAGGGCAGCAAGCTTCTGCATGGCGCGGTCCGCCTCGAGGTAGAGCATCTCGGGATTCAGGATGGTGATGGACTCCACCACGTTCCTGAGGGTCAGGTTCCGGAGCAGCTTCTGGTGGAAAAGGGCAATGCCATCAGGTCCGAGCGCTGGCCTGAGCGCCGCATCAAGCGCATCGGATGAGCCAGCATAGAGTATGTCCTCGAGCGCAACGAACGGCACATCAGCCACACCTGGATCCATCGTGCCGACAATGGCGCGCACGCAGTAGCTGCTGAAGGAGGGCGCCTGGCTGCCCATGCGCTCAAGCTCATGATAGTCGCAGGTCACAAGGCGGATGGGCAGCTGCTCGGGCAGAGAATCCGACATGAGCTTCCTCAGCTTGTCGGCCGCAGACGCACCTGCCTCGGAGCAGAAGAGTATCGCTTCCTCTCCGTGCGCCGCCTCGATTGTCTTGACTGAGGGCGCGCAGGTTCCGACGATGCGCTCCAGCGCATCCCCGATGTTTTCGTGCGCCATGAGGGAGGTGCCTATCTCCAAGGCAAGTCCTGTCGACACATTGCTGATGATATGGACAGTGGTGCCCGCCATCTGAGGAAGGACATCTGCTACCTGGGAAAGCGAGCCCATATCGACCAGGATCGCGACTTCGCGGGCAAATGAATAGTGCCCAAGGATGCGCTTCAGGGGTGAGACGACATCTGCCACCTGCTGGTCATACGTCATGTCGATCGCTTCGTACACCCGCTTGTGCAGGATGCGGTTCACGGCATCGGCAATCGAGGTGGCTGTCGCATACCCATGGCAGAGGATGACCCCGCAGAAATCGCGGACATCGGTGCTGGCATCGACGACTTCCTTGACATCGACCAGGAGCACGACTGTCGTGAGCTCATCCATCTCGACCCCGAGCGTGCTTCTGACCTTGGCTGCGATCTGCTCGACAATGACCGTGGCCATCCGTGAGCTCTGGGAGAGAGCGGATGCCATCCGTGAAAGCACATCGCGCTTTTTCCGTCTCCATTGGGAGAAGCGCAGCCCTCCCCAAAGCTGCAGGGTGAGCGCCTGTGCCAGGGCACGGGCGGTCTTCCGCGTCAGCTCTATGCCGTAAGCGCTGTCAATCTCCTCGATGATGGGGTTCAGCACCTGTTCATAGGTGCCTACCCGAGGGTTCGTCACCTTTCCATCGAAATTGAGGAAGTCCTCATAATCGTGGATGGTCTCGAGCGCCGCATGCAGAAACTCGTCGAATGTTATATCGCCCGCCTCATGGGATACATAGAAGTCTGCAAGGCGCTGGAAGTAGGCCAGGATGCGGGCATTGGGGCTCACCAGCGCACGCTTGCTGCTCGAGACCAGCTGATCGTCATCTGCATGCGATGATGTCCCACCCAGAAGATGCAGAGGCAGATGGTATTGGCGGATGACCAGCCGGCTATCGCTGGAGGCGATATAGGCATTTGCGCAGCAGGTGACAACGCATGATTTCAGGCCATCGATGTTCTCATCGAAATCCGCTTCGACAAGCGCCCTGAGCGCACCACGGGAAATGGATACATCCGCCGCGACACGCCTGCCCTCCGCTCTCAGGAAATGCATGACAAGGACCGTGCGCTCATTCTCGTCGCGCTCCGCATAGCGGGGAAGGTTGACGGTGATGGGCAGCACACGTGAAAGCGCAAGCACCTGAGACGAGTTCGCCTGCCGTGCGGTTGCCAGGATGAACCTCACCGGCGCCACGCCGGAATCCCTGCCTGGCGCAGACACGCCTTCAAGAATGCGTGATACTATGCGGTCGGCTACCGTCCGGGACAGATGGTCGAAGCGATGGAGGTAGACCACTCCTCCCTGTGCCTGCTGGATAGCTCCTTCCCTGCTCCCGCTGCCAAAGATATCGGCCTCTGCACCCGAATCGTTCTCCTCATAGCGGGAAGCATCGACCTCCACGAAACGGGCCCCTTTTGGCAGAGCACCAGAATTGACGCCGTATTCGAAGGTCAGGCTGGCCAGAAGCTCCTTTCCCGTGCCATGGTCGCCGACCAGCAGCACCGGAAGCCCCTGCGGAGGATAGGCGACAGCGCTCTTCAGCTCCTCGATGCAGACGCTCAGGCTCAGATCGTGGCCAATCGCCTTCTCGAAGTCCTGATGCTCAAGAGCGCCGCCACGTGCGAGAAGCTCTTCCATCGATGCATATTCACCGCTAGCGAGCTTGCACTGGAGAAAGCGTTCCATAGCGGCGTGATGGAAGAAGAGCTTGGGGCGGGCATCGACCTTTACGACAAGCCCTTCACGTACCAGCTCATTCAGATACTGGCTTGCAAGATTTCGGCTCACATGGCACTCAGAGGCAATGCGCATCGTCGTGAAAGGCCCAAAAGAGCCAAGAGACAGCTCCCGCGTCACACGGTCCAGATACCGGAGCAGGTCCCCTTTTGTATCCGATGATGCCATGGATCATCCTCCTCGCCCTGACCCCCTGCAGAAACAGATTTCCGTGCAGGCATGCAGTCCATGGTATCCGTTCATGTCCTTTTCTGAATCAGGATTCGGATGTACGGAGTCCCTCAGGCATCCTCATGCCTCTTCCTGCACGGACTCCATCCCGAAATGATGCCGTTGGGCGTCTGTCACATAGCCGCTACGAAAAGGTAACTGCTATGGCTACCACATCTTCATACCTTTAGGATAGGGTATAGCAGTTCTGTATAGATACAGCTCGGACCAGATTTCGGAGGCTAGAGATGACACAGGTCTATTCAGAGATCGGACGTTTGCGCAAGGTGATGCTCCACCGTCCCGGACCTGAGCTTGACCGGGTGCTCCCTTCGCAGCTCGGCGACATGCTCTTCGAGGACACGCCCTATCTGGCAGAGGCCCAGAAGGAGCATGATGCGTTCGCGAAGATCCTGACCGACGCCGGCGTGGAGGTCCTCTATCTCACCGATCTGATGGAATCGGCCTTCCAGTCCCCGAAGGTCCGCTATGAGTTCGTGACCGAGTTCCTCGATGCCTCCCATATCACGAGCCCCGCGCTCGTCGAGAAGCTCGAGGACCTCTATCTGCGCATGGCACCGAAGGAGCTTGTGCAGACCGCGCTCTCCGGCATCAGGACCGACGATCCCCGCCTTGCCGACATGACGTCGTTCGGCAACCTCGGTGCGAGGGAGGCGGTCTTTGCCGTGAAGCCCCTTCCGAACATCTACTTCATGCGCGACAACTCGATCTCGGTCGGCCACGATGTGATCTACTCCCACATGGAGAAGCGGGTCCGCAAGCGCGAGTCCATCATCCTGCGCTTCGTCCGCCGCTACGCCGAGGAGTTCAAGGACTCGAACGAGGAGGACCTCTACGACCTCTCGCTCCCCCAGAGGATCGAGGGCGGCGATGTCCTCGTGCTCTCCGACCACTCGGTGATCATCGGCTGCTCCGAGCGCACGAGCCCCGTTGCAATCGAATACATCGCCCACAGCCTCTTCGAGAAGGGCTACGACGAGGTCTATGCCTTCGATATCGGCATGCACCGCGCTTCGATGCACCTCGATATCAGCCTCTCGATGGTGGATGTGGACACCTTCCTCTACAACCCCCTGATCGATGGGACGACCGAGATCTACCGCCTCTTCCCGAGCCCCACAGGCGTCGGCTATGACTACATCGGGAAGGACTGGCACGAGGCCCTGGCGCAGGCCACGAAGAACCCCGATGTCCGCCTCATCCCCTGCGGCGGCAAGGACGATCCGCTCGATGCGGAATGGGAGCTCTGGAACCTTGGCGCCAATGTCCTCACAATCCAGCCGGGCGAGGTCATCGGCTACGAGCGCACTCCCATCACGCTTGACCTCCTCGACAAAGCGGGCATCACGGTCCACACCTTCCCCTCGGGCGAGCTTTCCCGTGGCCGTGGCGGCACCCACTGCATGAGCATGCCGATCGAGCGCGACCTGCTCTGAATCAAGACATGCACCAGAGAAGCAGGATGGTCGCAGCCCCGAGAGCTGCGACCATCCTCTTCTTTCGCTGAATTCTGGCTCTTCCCTACTCGTCTTCGACCTGAAGGGCGCAGAGCGCGGCGCCATACATTCCTGCCTGGTTGCCAAGCGCTGCCGGGACGATCTTCGTGTTCCGGCAGATGGGCAGGCAATGGTTCTGGAAGCGCTCGGTCAGCTCATCCTTGAAGACATCGAAGGAGCCGACCACGCCACCGCCAATCACGAACATCTCGGGATCGACTGCGCAGGAGAGCTGCGCCATGGCACGTGCCAGGTACTCGAGCATCTGGCTGATGGCCTCACGGGCACACACATCGCCTGCTGCCATGGCCTTGAAGACGGAATAGGAGTCGGAGCGGCCCGAGAGCTCGCAGGGAGTCGCCCCTGCCTTCGCGCAAGCATCCTTGTAGAGCGTCACGATGCCGGAGGCGCTTGCATACTGTTCGAGGCAGCCACGACGTCCGCAGCCACAGGTGCGGGTCTCCTCGTAGTTCATCGTGAGGTGGCCAAGCTCGCCGCCTGCACCCACCGCTCCTGCCACCAGCTGGCCATTCAGCACGACACCGCCGCCGACGCCGGTGCCCAAGGTGAGCATGATGAAGTTCTTGACACCCTTGGCGCCGCCCATCCACATCTCGCCCAGAGCCGCGGCGTTCGCATCGTTCACGAAGGCGAGCTTCGCGTTCATGAAAGTGGAACGCAGGGCATTCTTGAAGCCATCGGGATCGAGCTTGATGTTCGGAAGGAATCCGACCTTGCCCTCAGCATCCACCGGTCCCGGGATATCGAGGCCCACGGCAGCCACATCGGCAATCGTCGCATCCACCGCAGAGACCAGGTTGGAGAGTCCATCGGTCACCTCGTCGAAGGCCTCCGGCTTCGTGAGGTCGGACGTCGGGATGGTACGGACCTCCTTCAGCTGTCCGTCGAGCGTGAAGATTCCCGCCTTGATCGAGGTGCCGCCCACATCGATGCCAAGCACATATTGCATAGGACATTCCTTTCCTGGAGGAGACAATCTGCAACCAGTATGCACCATCTCCGGCAGCAGGGCCCGTTTATATCCAGAAGCGGCACGAGAGACCGCCAGAGCGGCCCGCCCGGCCTCCCAGCGCTCCGGGACACCTGTTCTTTCGAAGAGCGCCCACAGGCGCGACAGGTTCACGGTACACTGATTGATGTTGCATATAGCGCTCCGAGCGCCTGAGAGGAGTCTTCACATGGCAGAAGCTACCAATGAACCGAAGAAGCAGACAGAGAGCACCCTGCCGGAAGCCGCTGCAGAGCCTTCCCGCCAAGAGGTGCAGGCCCCGGCCCAGCCCGCAGTTCCGGGCGTCCCGGATGAGGCCGCCCCAGCCGGCGTCTCGAATCCGAAGGCCGATATCGCAGCCCTGAACTCGCTTGAGATGCACCTCTATGCCCACCGCTACGCCGAGACGATGATGGGCTGCTTCGGCCCCTCGATCGACCCGGTGAAGGCCACCCATGACCGGGGCGAGGCCCAGGCCATCCTCGACGAGGAGGACCAGGAGCTGCTCTGCGCCAAGAACACCGGCGAGCTCCTCGAGCGCCTCCAGCGCGAGTCCCCGATGCTCTCCCGCACCCAGCGTGCCCAGGTCAGGATCCTGCGCCGCGAGCGCTCCCGCCTCATGGATGTCCCGCCCAAGGAGCAGGCAGCCTTCACGCGCCTTCTGGCCGAGTCCGGTGCCGTCTGGCACAAGGCGAAGGCAGCGAATGACTGGGCAAGCTTCGAGCCCTATCTCGACCGTGTCGTCAATGCGATGCGCCATATCGCGAACTGCCAGAATCCGGGCAAGAACCCCTACGATGTGTGGCTCGACTACTATGAGCAGGGCACAAGCCGCGCCTTCTACAACCACTTCTTCCGCGAAGTGAAGAAGACCGTCGTGCCGCTCCTCCAGGAGATCTCCCAGCGTCCTCAGCTCTCCCGCAGGGTCGTCGAGGGACGCTTCGAGGCTGAGCGCCAGTGGGCCCTCGCCCGCGACCTCATGGACCTCGAGGGGCTCGATCCGGATGTGATGGTGCTCACGAAGACCGAGCACCCCTACTCTGATGGCATCACCACGAACTATGCGATGATCGCCGCCCATGTCTACGAGGACGATGTACTCTCGAACCTCTACACGATGCTCCATGAGGGAGGGCACGCCCTCTACGAGACCGGCGTGAACCCCGAGTTCAACTACACCTCCCTCAAGGGCGGCACCTCGATGGGCATGCATGAAGGGCAGTCCCGCTTCTTCGAGAACTACGTGGGCCGTTCCGAAGCCTTCGCGCCGGCCCTCCTGAAGCTCCTGCGCAAGCACTTCCCCGGCCAGTTCTCCCGCGTGAGCGCCCGCCAGTTCTACATGGCCGCGAACCGCGTGGAGCCGAGCCTCATCCGCACCGAGGCCGATGAGCTCACCTATCCCCTCCACATCATTGTCCGCTACGAGATCGAGCAGCTCCTGATGGAGGGCGACATCTCCGCGCAGCAGGTGCCGATGCTCTGGGCCGACCGCTACAAGAAGTACCTCGGCATCCGCGTCCCCGACTACACCCATGGATGCCTGCAGGACACCCATTGGGCAGATGGCCTGATCGGCTACTTCCCGACCTATGCCCTGGGCGGCGCCTATGGCGCACAGCTCCGCCACCAGATGATCGCTGATGGGATGGATTTCGACGGCGTGCTCGCGACGGGCGACATCGCCCCGATCCGCAGCTGGCTGAAGAAGCATGTCTGGCAGTGGGGCCGTGCCTTCGACCCGCAGGAGATCATCCAGAACGCCTGCGGCGAGCCCTTCAATGTGGCCTACTACACCGACTACCTGACCCAGAAGTTCTCGTCCCTCTACGAGCTCTGATCTGCCATGCGCGCGCTCATCCAGGTCGTGGATCAGGCAGAGGTCACAGTCGACAGCATGGCCGTAGGCTCCTGCGGAGCTGGCCTCTGCATCTTTGTCGGCGTCGTCCCCACCGACACGGAGGGGGTGGCAGACCGCCTCTGGCACAAGATCTCGCACCTGCGCATCTTCGCGGACGGCCAGGGCAAGACGAACCTCTCCGTGCATGATGTGAAGGGATCGGTCCTGCTCGTGAGCCAGTTCACGCTCTGCGCCGATGTCTCACGCGGGATGCGGCCCTCCTTCACGGGTGCCGCAAAGCCCGATCTGGCACGTCGCCTCTTCGACCATCTCGTGGACGAGGCCCGGCGCGACCTTGGAGAGGACCGGGTCGGAGAGGGTGTTTTCGGCGCCCACATGAAGGTCTCCCTCACGAACAATGGACCCTTCACGATCTGGCTTGATACGGAGACGCTCTGACACCTTTGAGCCACCAAGAAGGGGCCCTGCCGGCTGGCAGGGCCCCTTCCCCATATCCCGTGCATGTCCGCTTCTCAGATGCGCAGCGCCCGTCTGAGGAGGGCCTTTACCTCCCCCACCCGGCGTGCTGGCACCGGCAGGCTCGTCCCCTCATCCAGGATCACGTATCCGGGACGCATGCCCACCACATGGCTGACATTCACCGCATAGCCACGATGGATGCGGATGAAGCAGCCGTCGAGACGCTCCAGGAGATGGCTGATGCCCTCGCTCATGCGGAACGTGCCTGTCTCAGTATGGACGAATGTCGACTGGCGGTTCGCCTCCACATAGACGATATCGCTGAGGTTCAGGAAGTGCGAGACGCCTTGCGCATCGCGCAGGGCGATCGATTCACGCACTGGACGGGGAATCGATTGGGCCTCGGCAGCAGGCTCTGCCTCCCCTTCATCCCGCGCGCCGGCAACCGCTTCGGAGAGATGGAGATGGACGCATGCGATCCGTCCCTCCTCCTCCTCCCATACCATGGTGAGGCGGCACGCCACCAGCTCGCCCCGGATGGTGGCGACAAAGCGGCTTGCCGTGATGCAGGCATCGCCTGCAAGCGGATAGGGATGCGTCTCGATATCCTTCACCGAGCTGACCGCATGCTCCATCCCGAGGGATGCAAGGGCCACTTCGAGCTTGTCCTTGCCGAGCAGCCAGTCACGCTCCAAGGGGCCGATTGCCACGGCCCTGTCGGAGAGGAAGGAGTCCATCTCCTGCGGATCTGGGTTCGCAAGACTGCCTATGAGCCTCTCCGCCATGCGGATGGCGTCTTCCTGCAGCTGCTTTCTCATTGCAGGAGATCACCTCCATCCTCGATGTCCACCACAAGAGCAATGCGGATCCCGCTAGGAATCGTTGCATCGCTTTACTAAATAAGTTGATATTTGAGTTTAGCCGGCTTGAGCAGCAAAAACACGAGGCTCACACGAAAGACCAACCACATTGAACAGAAACTTCCAGGACTGCTGCGAAGGGCGCAGGGGTGTCCACAGATGGGCCCCGCCCCGTGCTGAGGGCAGGACCCAATGACACGCGATGCCGCATCCCTGCGCTCAGAGCGTCCCCAAGGCGCGGATCGCGTTCTCCACGTCCTTGCGCACCTGGACCGAGCGACGCTCCGGCATCGGGATGGAGGTCCCATCGTCGAGCAGAATCGTGCGGGTATGGATCTCCCGCACATGGGAGACATTGATCACGAAGCCACGATGGACCCTGAGGAAGCAGGGCGGAAGCTCTGCTGCCGCCTTGCCGAGGACCTTCGCGAGGCGGAAGATGCCTTCTGTCGTATGCACCATCGTGTACTGGCGCTCAGCCTCCAGATAGACCACCGCATCCGCTTCGAGGAAATGGGCGATGCCCGATGAGTCACGCATGACAAGGGGCTGCGACGGCGCATGCATGAGGGGCGCATGCTGCACCGCCACCTCATCGCCACGCCCATCGGTGGCCTTCTGCCGCGACTGCCAGGTCGGCGTCGAGATATGGAGATGGAGGAGCTTCAGCTTGTCGTCCTCCATCGTCCAGAGGCAGGTGAGCCTGAACCGATAGGAGACAAACTGCTTCGGGGCGGTCGAGTAGCTCGCCAGCACATGGCCGCAGACCAGGACAGCCCGGTCGCTTTCCGCACGTACCTGGAAATAGTCCTCGGAGATCTTCTTGTCCTGGAAGGCGTCAAACGAGACGTAGGAGAAATAGGACATGAGCGCTTGGTCGCTCAGGCAATATTCGTCAGCGCTCGGACCGATGAAGGTGAAGCCTGCAGCCAGATACGGCCGGCATATATCCATGTCCTGTGCCCACAAGGCGCGGACGAACTCTTCGGAATATCGAAGTGCCTTCTCCGAGAGCGTACCCTTCATGGCAACCACCCTCTTCGCCCACCCTATCTCAGGAGCTGAGCAGATGAACTGTCATTACAGATATACCAATTCTCAGACATGATGTTGCGATGACTGCACGAACGATGTTTTATTACGAACAGATGCATCATCGAAGCCCATCAACGGTCGGTGAGCGTCGAAGTGCAGGAAACATGCAGGCCTGCCAGACAGAAGCATAGTGAATCTGTCCCCCTGAATGGGGCTGAAAGCACATCCGATGATTTTCCGTTGAGCGAATGGAATCCTGCAGCCAAAAGCGGCTGTGCCTTCCCCGTCTATCATTGAGGCAGGCAGCGTTGCTGCATCGTTCCATACCTTCCTTCCGAGGAGGCAGCCATGCGAAGACCGGCAAAGATTGCAGCTGCAGGCATAGCGTTGTCCATTGCCGCGCTCGCCCTTGCTGCAGCCGCGATCCTCTGGAGCTCTCAGTCCTCAGACAACGTCTCGAACCTCATACCACCGGCCATCGTAGGGGGAGTCGTCGAAGAGATCGGGAGCGTCCCGGATTCCGCTTCGGCGAATGGAGATATTTCCTATATCGAGATACGCGTGATCGGAGCGGATCAATACGACGATCACCTGCTGGGAAAGGGATATGCCTTCATGCCCGCAGAAGGCGATATGCTAACCCTTATCCGCAGCGAGCACACTGCCGGCTTGTACGGGCCAGAGCCGCAGGTTGGCGATGCGATAGAGGCGATGGTCTGGTACTACAGGAAAGAGATGCAGATCGACGGCGAAAGCCGGTGCGCATACGATGCCTACACCATCGACACATACAGCCACATCCTCGAAATGGGTCATGAACCCCGTTACCCCTTGGGCTCATGACTGTACCCGTAGCAGAGGCCCATCACTTCATCGGCCGAAAGGAGCACGCAATGCCGAAAACGATGCAGAGGGCGCTTGTCCTCTTCTCCCTTGCCACCCTGGCCGCAGCAGCGCCCCTCATCTTCCGTGCCAGCGGAAGCTTTGAGGAGTATTGCGGCAGAAGCGATGCCCTGCCGCCGATGCTGCTCGACGGCACGGTCACAGACATCGTCCCTGCCGGCTCAGACAGTGACCCGACCTACATCTTCGTCGAGGTCACAAGCTGCAGCTGGGATACGCTTCCCCAGTCTGGAGAGACCGCCTGTCTCTCCTATACAGCAGGCCGCCTCCAAGGGCCTGCTCCCGCCACAGGAGACGCTATCTCGGCCATGGTCGACAAGGACATGGCCGAAGCCACCGTCGAAGGCGAGCGCCGAAGCGTCGTAAAGGTCCACACGATCGCAACTGACGCATACTATGAAGAACAGAGGCGCGCAGAAGAAGAGCGCCGCGAGGACTACGAGAAGAGCCAGAAGGCCTACGAAGAGCTCGACCAGCAGCTCAAAGAACAGGCCCAGACCATGCAGTCGCCGCAGCTTTTCTGAAAGCCCTGCACAGCCGCCCAAAGGCTCCAGAAGGAAGGAGGGCACCCCCACGGGATGTCCTCCTTCTGCAGCTTGCTCTATGCCTTTCTGCTCAGCCGCCGAGATAGGCGCTCTTCACGGCGCTGTTGTTCAGCAGCTCCTCGCCGGTGCCGGTGAGGACGATGTTGCCGACCTCGAGGACATAGCCCCGGTCTGCGATGGAAAGCGCCATCTGGGCGTTCTGCTCGACCAGCAGGATGGTCGTGCCTTCCTTGTTCAAGGTCTCGATGATATCGAAGATCTCGTCGACCAGGATGGGTGCGAGTCCCATGGACGGCTCGTCGAGCATCAGGAGCTTCGGGTGGCTCATGAGAGCACGTCCCATAGCGAGCATCTGCTGCTCGCCGCCGGAGAGCGTGCCAGCCACCTGGCTGCGGCGCTCCTGGAGGCGCGGGAAGTACTTGAAGATGAGCTCCATCGTCTTCTCGTTCTCATCGTTCGTGCGGAGATAGCCGCCCATCTCGAGGTTCTCCTGCACGGTCAGGTTCGAGAAGACGCGGCGTCCCTCCGGGCAGAGTGCCATGCCCTTCGCGACGACCTTGTGGGCTGCAAGGCCCGTGATGTCCTCGTCCTGGTAGACGATCTTGCCCGACCGCGGCTTGATGAGGCCAGCGATCGTGTTCATCGTCGTCGACTTGCCGGCACCGTTGGCACCGATCAGGGAGACGATCTCGCCTTCGTTGACCTCGAAGGAGATGCCCTTCACGGCGTGGATGGCGCCGTAGTAGACCTGGAGGTCCTGGACAGTCAGCATGCTCATTTGTCGGCCCCCTTCTTCGCAGCCTTGGCGCCCTGCTTGCCGAGGTAGGCCTCGATGACGCGGGGATCGGACTGGACCTCTTCCGGCGTGCCCTTGCAGATGATCTTGCCGTAGTCGAGGACGCCGACGATCTCGCAGATGCCCATAACGAGGGACATGTCGTGCTCGATCAGGAGGATGGCGATCTGGAAGTCGTCACGGATCTTCTGGATGTTCTCCATCAGCTCGGCGGTCTCGTTCGGGTTCATGCCTGCTGCCGGCTCGTCGAGGAGCAGGAGCTTCGGGCCGGTGCCGAGGGCACGGAGGATCTCGAGGCGGCGCTGTGCGCCGTACGGGAGGTTGCCAGCGAGCTCCTTGGCATACTTCTGCATATTGAAGATGCCAAGCAGGTCCATGGCCTTGTCGTGGAACTCTGCCTCCTGCTTCCAGTGGGCTGGCAGGCGCAGGATGTCCTGCGGCAGCTTCGTCGTCATATGGTTGTTCATGCCGACAAGGATGTTCTGCTCCACCGTCATCTGGGTGAAGAGACGGATGTTCTGGAAGGTGCGGGCGATGCCGAGGCGGGACACCTGGATCGTGTTCATGCCGGCCGTATCCACACCGTTCAGCATGATGGTGCCACGGGTCGGCTGGTAGACCTTCGTGAGCAGGTTGAAGATCGTGGTCTTGCCTGCGCCATTCGGGCCGATGATGCCGGCGATCTCGGTCGGGCCCATTGCGATGTTGAAGTCATCGACAGCGGTGAGGCCGCCGAAATCGATGCCGAGGTGCTCGACCTCGAGGACGAGCGGCTTGCCGAAGTCGCGCTCCGTGACCAGGTTCGGGGTCGGGACGGGCAGCAGCACTTCGCTCTTGCGCTTGCGCTTGATCTCTGCGGGGCTATCGGCCATTGCTCTGCGCCTCCTTCGGAGTCTGTGCGTCCGGATCCTCGTCCTTCTTCTGCTTCTTCCACGGCAGCTGGCCGTTCATGAGCTTCTCGATCGTGTCGCCCATCGAGAAGTCGTAGGTGCCCAAGAGGCCCTGCGGACGGAAGATCATAACGACGATGAGGACGACTGCATAGACGACCATGCGGTAGTCAGAGAAGGCACGCAGCGCCTCAGGCAGGATCGTGAGGACGGTCGCAGACAGGACGGAGCCGAGCATGGAGCCCATGCCGCCGAGGACGACCATAACAAGAATCTCGATCGACTTCATGAAGCCGAACTTGGCCGGCATCATGACGCCGATGCAGCCTGCATAGAGGCCGCCGCCGACACCGGCGAAGAAGGCGGAGACGACGAAGGCGAGCGTCTTGTAGTAGGTGGTGTTGACACCGACGGACTCTGCCGCGATCTCATTGTCGCGGATCGAGAGGATGCAGCGGCCGTGCCTGCTCTTCATCATCGTGTGGATCAGGAAGAGCGAGATCGCGACGACGATGAAGGTGTTCAGGAAGTTCGTGTAGGACGGGATGCCCGTGAGGCCCTTGGCGCCGCCCGTGAGCTGGAAGCCCAGGACATCGTCGATGTTGAGCATCACGACGCGGATGATCTCGGCGAAGCCGAGGGTGATGATGGCAAGGTAGTCGCCCTTGAGGCGCAGGGCCGGAATGCCGATGATGAGGCCGGCAAGCGCGGCGCAGAGGCCGCCGAAGATGATGCCGAGGATGAAGAGCAGGATCGCTGCAGGAGACCCGGTCACGAAGTCGCGAGCGCCGACGCCCATCACATCAGCCATGCGCATAATGAAGATGGCGCAGGAGTAGCCGCCGACGGACATGAAGCCGGCGTGGCCCAAAGGAAGCTGTCCCAGGTAGCCGGTCGCGATGTTCAGCGAGACGGCCATGATGATGTAGATGCCGACCTGCTCGATGACCGTGGTCTGGTAGCGAGTGATCGCACCGGAGTCGATCATGAGCTCGCCGACGATAAGGAAGATGACGACAAGGATCGCATTGATCAGGTAGCGCTGCTTGATGGAGAGCGTACGGTATGCCTTGTTGATTGCTTCAGCCATTCTCTCTCCCCTCCTAGACCTTCTCCGTCATCGGGCGGCCGAGGATGCCAGTCGGCTTCACGATGAGGACGACGATGAGGATGAGATAGACGACTGCATCCTTCCAGACCGAGAGGCCGATAGCGGAGACGGCAACCTCAGCAAAGCCGACGAGCAGGCCACCGATGACGGCACCAGGAATGGATCCGATGCCGCCCAGGACGGCAGCGACGAAGGCCTTGGTGCCGAGCATGATGCCCATGGTCGGCGTTGCCTGGCTATAGGCCATCGAATACAGGATGGCGCCGATGCCAGCAAGGGCGGAGCCGACAGCGAAGGTGAATGAGATCGTGTTGTTCACGTTGATGCCCATGAGGCGGGCGGCGCCCATGTCCTCAGAAACGGCGCGCATGGCCTTGCCGAGCTTCGTCTTGTTGACAAGCACCGTCAGCACGATTGTGGAGATGGCGGTCACGAGGATCGTGAGCAGAGCGACAGACGAGAGCTGCATGCCGCCGATCTCGATGGTCGTGGAGTCGATGAAGGACGGGACGACCTTTGCGTCAGCGCCAAAGACGAGCTGGGCGCCATTCTCGAGGAAGTACGATACGCCGATTGCCGTGATCAGGATCGACAGACGCGGAGCGTTGCGCAGAGGCGCATAGGCAACCTTGTCGATCAGGACGCCCAGAAGCGTGCAGCCTGCAATCGAAAGGATGACAGCCACGAAAGGCGGCATCCCCAGCTGCGACATGACTATCCAGGAAATGTAGGCACCTACCATGATGATGTCGCCGTGGGCGAAGTTGAGCAGCAGAATGATGCCATACACCATTGTGTAGCCCAGAGCGACCAGTGCGTAAACGCTTCCCAGCTGCAGGCCATTCAGGACCTGCGTGACAAACGTCATGCCGACCACCCCTTTCAGTTCCGATGGTTAAATACTCTATGGCTAGCATAGCGTGAGGAAGAGCAAATGCCGCAGATTGAGCGAGTCCGTCGCTCAATAGTAACAGGGCGTTTACCTGCTTCTCTTTCCAACAGCATGCTCAAAAGAGAAGGGCACCCGAGGTGAGAGCCCCGGGCGCCCAGTGTGCGCGAGCTTGCGCAGATGCTACTCTGCCTCGACCGTCTTGAAGACCTTCTGGGAGCCATTCTCGAAGGTGATGACCAGGGTCGGCTTGACAGGGTCGCCGGTGCCCTCGTACTTGATCGTGCCGGTGACGCCGTCGACGGTGCCAGAAGCGATGGCATCGATGACCGCCTGCTTGTAGTCGTCAGAGCCAGCCTTTGCCTTGCCGTCCTTCTCGACGGTCTCGATTGCGTTGGCGATGACCATGGCCGCATCGTAGCCGAGGGCGCAGAAGTTCGACGGCTCCTCGTTGAACTTGGCCTTGTAGTCGGAGATGAACTTCTGGACCTTCTCGTCCTCATTCTCGGAGACGAAGGAGCAGTCATAGAAGCAGCCCTCGAGGTCCTCAGCGCTTGCGTACTCCTCGGAGCCGCCCACGATGTTGGACCAGCCGTCGGCGCCCATGAAGGCACCCTTGTAGCCCTGCTGGCGAGCCTGGGTGACGATCTTGCCGTCGTCCTGGTAGTAGTTCGGGCAGAAGACGGCGTCCGGGTTGCCGGAGATGATGGTGGTCAGCTGACCATTGAAGTCGACATCGCCTGCAGCGTAGCCCTGCTGGGTGGTGATGGTGATGCCCTTGTTGCCAGCCTCCTCGACGAATGCGTCGTTCACGCCCTTCTCGTAGTCGCCGCCGGAGTTGTAGATGGTGCCAACGGTCTTGTAGCCCTGGTCGGCTGCGAAGTCGGCCATCAGCTTGCCCTGATACGGGTCGGTGATGCAGGCACGGAAGGCATTGCTGCCGTACTTGATGAAGTCCGCAGCGGTAGCGGAAGCGGAGACGAGCGGCATGTTGTCGTTCACGGACTGCTGTGCGACAGCGATGGACGGCGTGGAGGTAACATCGCCCAGGATTGCGACAACACCGGCCTCGACCATCTTGTTGTAGGCGTTCACAGCCTCGGTCGCGTCACCCTTCTCGTCCTCTTCGTCGAGCTCGACCTTCTTGCCGTTGATCTCAGGGTTCAGCTCGAAATAGAGCTCTGCGCCATTGCGGACAGCAAGGCCATACTGGGCGACATCGCCGGAGAACGGGCCAAGGACGCCAATCTTGATGGTGTCAGAGCCGGAATCGGAGCTGGAGCCTGAATTGCCGCAGGCTGCGAGGCCGAGGGCAGCGGCAGAGGCGCCAGTTGCCTTCAGGAATGAACGACGCGAGATGTTTGCCATAACAGATTCTCCCTTTCTGTTGTGTCTGCAAATCCCTTTCAGGACTTGTTCATAGAATAATGGCTTGGAAGCCAGAATAGACAAATATTGATATCTGTGAAACTTTTGAATTTCTTTCGAAACAAATCATCTGCCAGTGGCTGCCTGGAGCGACGGGAATCCACGTTCAGAAGGACTCTATGGCAAGATCTCGGCCCATGCGTCAGCGTCCTGCATCCTTCCGCTGCCCCTTGGACATAGGTGCAGCTGCATGGACATCTTCGCTTTCGCTATGCCCGAAGGCGGTCTGAACCCGCGTTTGCCTTCTGGACCAGATGCAATGTCCCCATGGAGGCAATCCATGCCCAGTTAAAGGAGCAGCGCAGTTTTCGGAGAATTGCATCCCGAAGTGCAATTGCAGGTAGCGCCACGGCGGCATCGATAGCTTCTTCGGTGGAACAGGTACCTTCAAAGATAACTGGCTCAAACAGGCCCGACGCATGAAACTTGGCTAGAAGTTTTCTTGGTTTTAGTGCGACGAAAGACCCTGAAGCAGTTTGATCCCAGTCAACCTTAAGGAATTATCCCCCTTTCCCATCGCATCCAATGGGCTCATTCCTGAGGCCTCATGCCGTGCCAGATTCCTTGCCGTCCAGACAGACATATTGATGCCACGACGGTGCCGTGCTGCATCCATCAATTTGGAGCGAACAGAGTCCCCAGATTCGAATGACGCTGGAGAGAGTTGTCGCCCGTCTCTATGAATTGCCAAGTCTCCTTGCGAGTGCCCATCACCGAAAACAAGGAATGGCAGATGAAATCCAGAAATCCAGCAATATCGTCATGGTATCTACGTGCAAAACGTATTGCCTCGTCTTCCTTTTCAGAATCGCTCAGGTTTCGTTTGTCATAGAGCACATGGTCAAGATTGCAGGACATGTAGTACGGTTCATAAGGAATGCTTTTCTATATTTTGTAAGTCCCGCAGAGCTTCTGCATTACTGCTGACTTCTGCTCATTCCTATGAACAATTGCCTCGAAATTATGGCACCGAATCTCATTATCGAAGTACCGTGCCCGATCCACCTTATCGTCTTCGAACACTCTGGAGCTATCGACAAAGGCGCCATCAGTGTCCATAAGATGAATGACCTTTATGAAGTCCCCTTGTCTCAGTCCGTTGCGCGTCGCATATGTCTTCACCATGTCGGCAATCTTTCGAAGCACATTGCCTACGTTGGTGTTCTTGTCCGATGTTATGTCCCCATGCACAACATGAACGTAGACCTCCGCGCCATCCTTTTTGAGCGCGTGGTCAAACATGACATGTAGCGCCTCATCATCTGAAGGCCCTTCCAGTATCACGAAAGCAATCTTCCTACTCAATGCTCTCACCTGCCTGGCGCATGGCATAGGCAATTTCCCCGTTGCTTGTATGCTCGTAGAGCTCATCGGACGATTCACCAAGAATGATGCTCCTGAAATACATATTCCTGAGATTGTTCGTCTCCTTTGCTCCCTTCAAACGCACATACCGATTGCTTGGATCCGTGCTCGTAAATACGATGAACCGCTTGTCCAAAGTCTCAAGAGGCCTCAGGTTATGCGACGTGAAGATCAGCTGTCCCCTTCCTCCATTCGCAATAATCGCGAGGAGCTCTCCCAATAGATATTCGAATATGCCGGAGTCGAGCTCATCAATCGCGACAGTGACTGACGGCTCGTTATACATGAGAATCAGTACCTGCAGTACCGATACGATCTTCTTGATTCCCTCTGATTCACAGTCAAGAGGCAGGACAACGTCTCCACGCCTAGAGAGAAGCTGTATGCGCTGGCCTTCGCTGCCATCGTCGAGAATGACTTTGCCAAATTCCCTAATCTCCATCTCAAGACCAGGCACAATCTGTCTTAGCACGATATTGAGACTTGCGATGATCTTCTTCGTGACCGCCAGCTGCTTTTCAGGTATGTTGGTCGGCACATCGGCTCTCAGCATCTCATGGCCGGAGATTCTTGTCCCCTCGGATGTTTCCATGCGGAAAACCAGAGGCAAAGCCGAGAGCCCGATGGAGTCAACCAACGAGGTTTCGACGACAAAGAGTCCATCCATCCCATAGAAGGCAAGCGCATCAATTACATCTGCGCAGGCATCAATGATGCCGCATGTCTGATCCGAAGATTGGCCATCATCACTATTGGGTTTCATATCTTCCCTGAATTCCCGTGAGAAGATGAAGGATCTCGACTCTCTGATGGCCACCCGCTTCGCAACAACAAGATTGAGGAAAGACTCTTTTCTATCTCCGACAAATCGACGCAGCATGGTATCAGGGCCGAAAGCGTCTCCCTGCCCCGTATCAATTACCCTGCGCAGGCGGCCAGAAGATGCAGTTCCGGAAACCGCAATCTTGAGAACCTCGCGCGAGACATAGACAGACAGAAGCCCCTGCGCATCAGCAGCTTCGACAGCAGCGTCGGAATTGCGCCGCGTCAGGGTCACCTCATAGACCGCCCGATACGTTTTGGAGCCATCAGTGATATTGAAAATGTACTCAATTGTCGCAGAGGCATACCCGAATTCAATGAATGTCTGTGCTTTGGAAGACAGACGATCTCCCGTCAGAGAGCTCTTGAGAACTCCCATGGCATTGATAAGCGAAGTCTTGCCCGATCCATTCTGCCCGTACACAGCAAGAATGTCCGCAGAGCGACTCTGCGCTTTCCCCATTTCGATGATGCCTTTCTGGACATTCTTGAAGTTGGTCAGCGAAACACTGCAAAGCCTCACGGTCCAGCGGCTCATAATCTTGCTCCCATGCATCAATATTGGGGATGTTCAATCGTGATTGAAATATTAAATGTCATTTTCTGCGATGTAAACCCAATTTAGACCTATCAAAGGGTATTCATTGTCAAGATGTCTCAGATTAAATAATATGGGCTCCCCACAAAGTTATCTTTGGTTTACTATTGACGAAGCTGCACAGAAGTAGTTTAATCCTAGTCAAGCGATAGGAATTAGCCCCTTCCCCTCGCATACATAGGGCTCATTCCTGAGGCCTCGTGCCGCGCCAGATCCAGCAGACCCTCTCCCTGCTGGATCTTTTTTGTGCCGAGCGTGCTTCCTTGCAGGGACTGCATCGCAGCATGGAAAAAGCACCGGTACACGTAGCCATGCCATGCTTCGCATACCAGTGCTCTTCTTCTTGGCAGCGCCCTCTCCCTCCCAGGAGCGGGATGCTATGCAACCTCTTCTGCCCCCTGCTGGTCGATGCAGCTCAGAAGCAGCGGAAGCGTCTCGTCGATGACATCAGCCATGCGCTGCGCGATGGTGACGCACGCATCGCTTGCACCATGCCCCTGCAGGAGCAGATCGTAATGGCCGACGATGTAATCTGAGGAGTTCAGATTGAACTTGATCCAGCGCTGCTGGTTGTTGGCAGCGTTGCAGACCGCCAGAGCCTGTGCGGACTGGCTCTGCGGAACCTTCACCAGAGGCGAGGACTGGAAATGGACCTCTTCCCCGTCCGAGCTGAAGATGGCATAGACATACAGCTGCGGAAGCGGCTTCGTGCCCACATGCTCGAACTTCTCCGAATGGCCGGAGCGCGGCTTCTCGCCGAAAGCGATGGACACGATGGGCGACTTCCCCATTCTCAGTACGTCATATACGTAGTCGGAATTGTCCAGCTTGAGTATAAAGGATTGAAAGCGTTTCTCTGCGGACGACATAGCTTGCCTCCTTCGTCTCATATTCCCGCCATGACTTTCGCCCCTCGCTTCTCCTAGTCTTGCCTAAAATTCTTTCAGCTTCGTTTTGGCCTCGTAACCACTACGTGGATGGTTGGTCTTTTTCTGTAAACGGTTCATACCACGAGGGGTCCTGATGCAGTTGTAGCGATGCAAAGGCAGAAACTATACAGTTTTCTTGCAGAATGATACCAATTATGAAATATGGCAGCTCAAATATCAGAGCTGCCATATTTCATTAAATTATATGCCTTATTGTACAGCTTACATATCATCCTTGGAGAAGGCGTTTTTCATGCCCATGCTGGCGCAGAAGAGGACCTTGTCGAGGAGGTCGTCCGTCTCCTTCCTGAGGAGGCCTGCCATCCTCTCGTTCGCTGCCTCGAGCACAGCATGGACATCGGCTGCTGAAGCGGCTGCAGCGTCAGTCTCCTTCAGCATATGGTGCCCCATGCCGCCGACCTTCTCCTGGTAGCGCTCCACATCGGCCATCGCCTCATGGTAATGGGCATCGGCAAGCGCTGCGATGACGCGGTTCTCCCAGTAGAAATTCTCGGTCGTGACGCGGTCGTCTGTGCCAGCGAGATAGGCAGGGGTCGTCGTGACATTCGCATAGAAGGGCACGAGGGCATTGAACACGTTGCTTCCGAAGGCGATCCACTGCACCGCACGATAGGCCTCGTCCCTATAGGGGCGCAGCTGCACGACAGAGAGCTGGCTGTTGCGGTTGATGCCGATGGGACGGTAGATCCCATGGTCCGAACGGTGGCCGCGGCGGCTGTAGGGATCGAAGGGCGTCCCCTGGTAATGGAGCGACAGGGCATACTTCACATCCTCGATCGTGAGCTTGCGCTCCGGCACGCGGCACCAGGGGATGTCATCGGATTCCGGCGTGAAGTCGGCATCAGGCCCATCCCAGCGGCAGGTGCGGGGATTGAGGAAGCGCTGGATGGCCCAGGCGCGCGGCGTGTTGTAGACATGGTCCGAATCGGAATGGCTGCCGAAGGCGTCGCGAGGGTTCATCTCCCCCTCCCCGAGCGTGAGGTCGAGATGGTTCTCCTCCACGAACTCCTTGAGGTCGGGGCAGCACATGAAGTCCTTCTGCTCCCCATAGGCGTCCTCGAAGCTGAAGCGGTCGACACCGAGCTCGTTCGGCATCGTCACATAGGCATCGTCCGGCACGCGGCGTGCATACCACCGGTGGCCGCCCACGGTCTCGAGCCACCAGATCTCGTCCACATCGGAGAAGGCGATGCCATTCATCTCGTAGGTGCCGTACTGCTCGAGAAGGGCCCCGAGGCGCTTCACGCCTTCGCGAGCGGAGGAGATGTACGGGAGCACGATCGTGACCATGTCCTCCTCGCCGATGCCGCCCGGCTGCTCTGCGACATAGCCCTCCTCGCCTGGCTTTCCCTGCGCAGGCACATATTCCACGAAGGGATCCGCGCCGAGCACCCGCTCGTTCGTCGTGAGCGTCTCGGTCGCGCTCATGGAGACGTTCTTCTCGTTCACGCCGGCCTCGGCCCAGATGCCCTTGTCCAGAAGCGCATTCGGGAGGGCCGTATAGCGCTGCGGGTTGTCCGGCAGCTCGATCGCAAGATGCGAGAGCACCGATACATAGTGGCGTGGCTGGTCTTCAGGCTTCACGACGACAAAGCGCTTGGGCTCGAAGCTGCCGCTTCCCGAGTCCTCGTTGCGGGCGACGATGGTCGACCCATCGTATGAGGCATCTTTGCCGATGAGCAACGTCGTACAAGGCATAAGTTCTGCTCCTTCGATCATGTATCCGGCGGCCATGTGCCGCACAGGCTTCCTATCGTAGCGCATAGCCATGGAAAAGGGAGGCCAGCCTCATGGCCAGCCTCCCCTCGGTGCTGCGTTCTGGCCCGCCTTAGATGCGGTCTGCGATGTGCATGATCAGATTCTGCGTCTTTGCCCAGCCGAGGCAGGGATCGGTGATGGACTTGCCGTAGACGCCGCCACCGATGGGCTGGTTGCCGTCCTCGATGTAGGACTCGATCATGAAGCCACGGAAGAGCTTGCCGATCTCCTCGTTCCGGTGGGCAGAATCGAGCACCTCGTTGCAGATGCGGACCTGCTCGAACGGACGCTTGCCGGAGTTGTCGTGGTTCGTGTCGATGATGACAGCAGGGTTCTGGTACTTCTCGTTCTCCTCATAGGACGCAGCAAGGCGCTCAAGGAACTCGTAGTGGTAGTTCGGGTAGTTGATATCGTCGAGGCCGCGGTAGCCGCGCAGGATGCAGTGGGCCAGCGGGTTGCCGGTCGTCTCGACCTCCCAGTTGCGGTAGATGAAGGTCTGCGGATGCTGGGCAGCATAGACGGAGTTCAGCATCACGGACATGGAGCCGCCCGTCGGGTTCTTCATGCCAACCGGGACCTCGATGCCGGAGGCGACAAGGCGGTGCTGCTGGTTCTCGACCGAGCGGGCACCCACAGCCACATAGGCCAGAAGGTCATTCAGGAAGCGGTCGTTCTCGGGGTAGAGCATCTCGTCAGCCGTGAAGAGGCCGGTCTCCTCGATGACACGCATATGCATGTGGCGGATGGCCTTGAGGCCCTCGAGCAGGTCGGGAGCCGCCTCAGGGTTCGGCTGGTGGAGAAGGCCCTTGTAGCCCGTGCCATTCGTGCGGGGCTTGTTCGTGTAGACGCGCATCACGATAACGAGCTTGTCCTGGACGCATTCCTGAAGGACGGAGAGGCGGTGGGCGTAGTCGAGCACGGCGTCCTCATTGTCAGCCGAGCAGGGGCCGACGATGATGAGCTTCTTGTCAGACTCGCCGCGGATGATCGATGCGACCTCCGCATCTACCTCCTTCTTGCGCGCAGCGCTCTCCTCGGAGAGCGGCATCTCCTTCTTCAGGTCCTGGGGGATGGGCAGGCGCCTCTTGAAGTTCGCAGACATGGATCCTCGCTTTCGGGCATTGCAGGAGGAATGCACCCTCCGGCAGATATGTTCAGAAGGAATGCCGCAATGGTACGTTAAGAGCTCCACCCGCATCTGATTTGTAAAGAAGCGGAAACCTACCTGAAGCCAGGCTGTCAGAAACTGGCTGCTTACAGGGAGCAGGACCAGCGCTGGCTCTCCTCGTCGTCGAGGGCGGAGCCCTTCTGGGGACCCAGGATGCTCTCCACGGCCTCTTCGCCGTCCACGAGCGTGAACTGGGGAATCTCCCAGCAGCGGTGATCCTTCACGATATGGGCAGGAATGCCTGCGACCGTGACATCTGCCGGCACGTCCTCGAGGACGACCGCATTGGCGCCGACCTTCACGTTGTCGCCGATCGTGATGTTGCCGAGTATCGTCGCGCGGGCACCGACCATCACATTGTTGCCCAAGGTGGGATGGCGCTTGCCGGCATGGTGTCCTGTCATGCCCAAGGTCACGCCCTGATAGAGCATGCAGTCATCGCCCAGGATCGCCGTGGATCCCACGACGATGCCGATGCCATGGTCGATCACGAAGCGGCGGCCAATCGTTGCGGCAGGATGGATGTCGATCGCATAGCGCTTGCGGGTATGGCTCTGCGACCACATCGCAAGGGCGTGCATCCCATGCGTCCACATCCAGTGCTGGCGCCTATACGCCCAGACAGCCCGAAGGCCCGCTGCAAAGAAGACGACCTCCCGCACCGAGGACACGCTGGGATCGCGTGCCACGACCGCACGGGCATCCTCCCTCATCATCTTGAAGAGCCCGATGGAGCCATGCTCCCGGCTCATCTCCTCGGGTGCATCGAGATAGCCATTGTCCGCTACTTCTATATCCATTGCCTCTCCGTATGAATGCTGGTTTCCTGTGATGCCTTATGGCAGGGGCCAAGACCCCATATGCCTCTCTACAGGAAAGCCGGACAGGCTGCGCCAGGGCAGGTCTCAGGTGCCAAGCTAGCGCGTGCATCATCCTCGAGCACCATGTGGCACCTCCTGTCCCCTTAAATCATACTTGCGCGACGGTATTTACTGTAGACCGTTATACTCCCCCTGCGCCCCATCAGTCAACCTCTCCGGCGCTCCAAAAGAAGCAGGGAGGGCATCCAGCTGAGGGTGCCCTCCCCATCACAGGCTATGGAAGCAGGTCCTAGAGGTCCATCGAGAGGTAGCGCTCGCCGGTATCCGGAAGGATCGCGACGATGGTCTTGCCGGCATACTCAGGACGATTGCCGAGCTCGACAGCTGCGGCGACGGCAGCGCCCGAGGAGATGCCCACGAGCAGGCCGAAATCATCGGAGAGCTTCTTCTTCGTGTCGATGGCATCCTGCGAAGCGACCGGCACGATCTCGTCCACGACGGAGCGGTCGAAGGTCTTCGGGACGAATCCTGCGCCGATGCCCTGGATCTTGTGGGCGCCTGCCGGCTTGCCAGCAAGCACCTGGGACTCTGCCGGCTCGACGGCGATGCCCTTGACGGAAGGCTTCTGCTCCTTCAGGAACTTGGCCGTGCCGGAGATGGTGCCGCCCGTGCCGACGCCTGCGACGACCGCATCGACGGTGCCCTCGGTGTCGCGCCAGATCTCGGGGCCGGTGGTCTGGTAGTGGGCCTTCGGGTTCGCAGGGTTCACGAACTGGCCAGCGACGATCGATCCCGGGGTCTGGGCCTTGATCTCGTCTGCCTTCGCGACAGCGCCCTTCATGCCATCCTTGCCCGGCGTGAGCACGATCTCTGCGCCATAGGAGGCAGCGAGCTTGCGGCGCTCCACGGACATGGTCTCGGGCATGACAAGGATCATGCGGTAGCCGCGGGCAGCTGCGAGCATGGCGAGGCCGACGCCTGTGTTGCCGCTTGTCGGCTCGATCACGGTGCCACCCGGCTTGAGGGACCCATCGGCCTCCGCAGCATCGAGCATGGCCTTCGCGATGCGGTCCTTGATCGATCCGCCGGGGTTCGTGGCCTCATACTTGCCCAGGATCTTCGCCTTGCCGTCCACGAGGGCGGAGAGGTCGACGAGTGGCGTTGTTCCGATCAGTGCCTCAACATGATTTGCGACCTTCATTGCTCAAACCTTTCTCACAGAACGTGACTGGAGACGAGGGTGGTTGGCCGCTATGCCTATCTGGTGGCCTGCAAGCTCGTCAGCGCTAAGCATGCCACTTATAATCCCACCAATCAAGTGGGAATTACGATTTCCACCTGTTAAATCCTAGTTTCTTGCGGGTATTATCAAAGAACCCCAGTTCAAAGCCCTATTTCTCGGCTTTCGTTTCCACCTTGTCCTTGACGGGGGCAAGCCCGAAGCCAAGAAGGCAGGCGGGGACGATCATCACAGCAGCATAGCGGGCAGCCACGAGCACGCAGGCGACAACAAGGATCTGGAGCGCCTCCGGCAGGAAGGCGGCGACGAGCGGACCCACCACGACGAGGGCCGTGAAAAGGATGCCGAGGATGAGGAGGACCGTCTTTGCGATCCGCCCGATATGGAGCTTCGCGAAATGGACGATCGAGATGGCCGCAGCGAAGACCGCCGTCCCTACCATGAGGGGAAGGCAGAGGATGTAGCCATACTGGAGAGCTGCTGGCCCAGTGAGCACGATCTCGTCCGATGCGTCGGTGGTCAGAAACCAGATATAGATGGCAAGCGATGCCACAAAGATGATGGCCGTCACGATGAGGGCAGCCAGATAGCGCTTCTTCTCCATGTGTTCCTTTCTGATGCAGGCACGTGCGAGCCAGCTTTGGGGCCCATCCTGCCCACTTTCCCAGAAAGCAGGCCGCCAGCCCGCCTTCCGTGCGCAGAAACCACAAAGGCTTGCAGAACCTGTCTATTCCCTAAAAGCGGCAGCTCCAGCTCAGGCATCGATGATGCCCTCGTCGAGCAGATCTGCCACCTCCGAGAGGTCCTGGCAGATGAAGCTCGCAAGATGGCGCATCTCATCTGTCACTGGCGAGAGGTCAGGCACCATCACCGTGATGAAGCCGCCAGCCGCCCCTGCCGTGACACCGCTATAGGAGTCCTCGAGCACGAGCGTGCGCGAAGGGTCGCTGCCAAGCCGGTGCGCTGTCTCGAGGAAGATGTCTGGTGCCGGCTTGCTGTGCGGGATATGGTCATCCTTCGTGGAGACGAGCTCCTGGAAGGCGTCGTCCAGATGGAGATGGGCCATGTTGTGCCTGATCAGGTCGAGCGACGAGGAGGACGCGACCGCCCGGGGGATGTGCCAGCCCGCGAGATAGTTCATCAGCTCATAGAGCCCAGGCTTCGCATCGGCAGGATGCTCCCACATGGCAGCGTAGGCTTTGTCGTGGAGGAGCTGCAGGAGCGCATCGGCATCGAAGGGCATGAAGTCGCGATAGACCTCCTCGACGACCTTGATGCCTTCCTTGCGTGCGGTGCCCCGGATGCGGTCTGCAGCCTCGGGACGGAACGGCAGCCCGAAGGCCTCAGCTGTTGAGGGCCACTGGGCAAGCCAGATCCTCTCGGAATCGACCATGAGGCCATCCATATCGAAGATGGCGGCATCGATCATCTTCATGCCTCCTTTGCGAAGAACCAGCGGTAGAGATCGAGCTCTGCGGGCGTGTCCTTGCTCGAGCGGAACTCGACCGTTCCAGCCTCCTGCTTCGGATTGAGAGCACCCTTCTCCTTGAGGCGACGATGAAGCTCGCGGGCTGTCCCCTCCCCCGCATCATAGAGCGGCACATCCCCCAGCACTTCGCGGATCGTGTGCTTGATGAAAGGATAGTGGGTGCAGCCAAGCACGACCGAATCGATGGTGCCGGCATATTTCCCGACAAGGCCACGGACAAGCTCTGTCAGATCGGGGGCATCGAGATTGCCCTTCTCGATCCTCGCGGCCAGGCCCGGGCAGGGCACGCTCAGGACCTCCGAGTCGCTTCCCCAGGTCTCCGCCAGCTTGTGGTACTTGTCGAGCCTCAGCGTGATCGGTGTCGCCATCACGAGGATGCGCCTGTGGTGGGGAGCCAGGGTGGCCGGCTTGAGCGCCGGCTCCACGCCGATGATCGGGTAGTCGGGATGCGCAGCGCGCAGCGTCGGCGCCGCGACCGAGGTGGCAGTGTTGCAGGCGATCACGACCGCCTTGCAGCCCTCCGCGATGAGGCCCTCGACCGCAGCGGTCGAGAGCTCCAGCACCTCCTCGTCGGTCTTCTCGCCGTAGGGGGCATGGGCAGAGTCGCCGAAGAAGACATAGTCCTCGTGGGGAAGCTCATGCACCAGGTGCTGGAGTATGCTGATGCCTCCCACACCCGAGTCGAAGACGCCGACCCATCCTTCATGCGTACGTTCTGGCATAGCCTTGGTCTTCCTCCTCATGCCTACAGCTTCACGATTGCGTGATAGGGGCATTTCTCGTAGCAGGTCCCGCAGTGGATGCAGCTCACCTGGTTGATCACCACAGGGCTCTTTGTCATATCGATGCAGAGCTGGGGGCAGGCAGCGACGCAGATGGCGCATCCGGTGCAGGAGTTCGTGACATAGTAGTTGACCTGCGGCAGCTCCTGGCCGACCGGGAAGGCGAGCTCCTCTTCCTCCGTGCGCCAGAGCCCCTTGCCGTCGAAGAGGATGAAGGCCGCAAGCCCCTCAGCCTTGATGCGTTCCGCAAGATCGGCAAACGCCGGCACCGATGAGATGCGCTCTCTCGCATCGCTCTCGGCGAGCTCGTGGACCCTGCCGGAGAAGCCGACCAGCGGATGCCCTTCTGCCTTCTCCAGCCTCCCCATGCAGGAGAGATAGCGCCGGTGCCTGAGGTAGGTGGCAAGCGGGCAGCCTCCTGCCACGAGGACGACCAAGCCATCGCGGTCGAGGCTCACGAAGCGCACCTCGTCGGTGACGGGCTTGCCATCCGCATCGACGGCCGACCCGATGAGTGCAGGCGCCTCCTCGAAGAGGCTCTGCTGGATAGCCGGCATCTCGGCCGGCTCTGCCTCACGTATCTTCTGCATGCGTTCCCCTCTCCGGAAGCCTGCATCCATTGCATTGCCTATAGTGTCTCATAGTAGTATGAGACATCCAGATGAGGTGGCCGCAATGCTCGAACTCCTTCATGCTTCCGTCGTGGACCAGAAAACCGATGCGATCGTGAATGCCGCAAACCGTGCCCTGGCAGGCGGAGGCGGCGTCGACGGGGCGATCCACACCGCTTGTGGCCCTGAGCTCGACCGTGCCTGCCGGAAGATCGGCTTCTGCCCCACCGGCTCTGCCGTGATCACCCCGAGCTTCGATCTGGAGAGGCGGACAGGCTGCCGTTTCATCATCCATACGGTCGGCCCCATCTATTTCCGCGAGACGCCCGAGCATGCATCCGAGCTCCTCGCCTCCTGCTACCGGAGCTCCTGCAGGCTTGCCGAAGAGCACGGCATCCGCACGATCTCCTTCTGCTCGATCTCGACCGGCGTCTATGGCTACCCTATGGAGGATGCTCTGCCCATCGCCTTCAGGGAGCTGCTGGCAGCCTCCCCCGCCTTCGAGAAGATCGCCTTCTGCCTCTTCACCGATGAGGAATATGCACGGGGACGTACAATCGCAGAGGCTGTAGCAAACACCCACAAGGAAGGCAGTGCCCTCATTGTCGACGCCATGCGCTAGGCAGCTGGCGCCGCATCGTCGCGATATCTGAGGTATCCCATGAACTTCGAGGCGACCTTCGACATGCCTGGACGCGATATCACGCGGATATCACGGAATGCCGGCATCTCGAGGTGCTTTGCCACGATGCGATAGGGATTGCGTCGCAGGATCAGGCTCGGCAGGACCGAGACCCCCAGCCCATGCTCCACCATTGCCATGATCGCATAGTCATCCCAGGTGACGAAGCGCACCTGGGGCTTCAGGCCGGCATGCTCGAAGATGCCGGAGACCTCGGTATCCCCGCTCTGCTTCAGCATCATGAAAGGCTCGGCGCAGAGCGCCTCCAGAGGACAGCTCGCGAGCTGCGCGAGCGGATGGCCTTCCGGCACGACCGCAAGCATCTCATCGCGGTCGAGGAGCATGTCATCGAGCTTGCTGCGGGACTTTCCTGCGATGAAGCCGCAGTCGACCCTGCCGTCCATCACCCAGCGCTCGATCTCGGCATAGTCGCCCATCACAAGCTCGTAGTCCACATGGGGATAGTCCTTCTCGAAGCGCTCGATGATCTGTGGCAGCCAGTGCGTGGCGACGCTCGAGAAGGTGCCGATGCGGATCGTGCCCACATCGAGCCCATTCACATCGTCGATCCTTGCATGGAGCAGGCGGTCCTCCTCGACGACACGGCGCACATAGGGCATAATCTTCTCGCCCTCGGAAGTGAGCGTGACACCGCTGCGTCCGCGCTCCACGAGGCGCACGCCCCAGTCATGCTCCAGGTCCGCTATCATGCGGCTCACGCCCGGCTGCGAGTATTCGAGCACTTCGGCAGCACGCGAGAAGCTTCCCTGGTCGACCGCTTCGATGAGGGCACGGTACTTCTGAATGTTGGTATCCAACGCCCACTCCTTTCTATACTTATTCATCATACTACATATTTGATATATGCGCTTTTCTTTCATTGTGAAGGCTGCAAGAATGGTAGCGGTACACATCGAACGGGATTGGGCGCATATGCAGAAATCTCTGGTCCGCTATCTCTCATCGCTTCTGCTCTTCGGGATGAATGGCATCGTCGCCGCGCATATCCTGCTTCCGTCGACGCAGATCGTGCTGGTCCGCACGCTTCTCGGCAGCATGCTGCTTGTAGTCATCCTCACGGCAAGCATCGTGCGCCACAAGGGAAGCCTCCAGAGCACGGCTCATCCTGCCCAGGCGCTCTACCTGTTCCTTTCCGGTGCGGCACTGGGCGGCGGCTGGATCTTCCTCTTCCAGGCCTACAAGCTCATCGGTGTCGGCATCGCATCGCTCACCTATTACTGCGGTCCCGTCCTTGTGATGGCCCTCTCCCCGATTCTCTTCCACACACACCTCGGCGCGAAGAAGCTCCTGGGCTTTGCTGCGGTCGTCTTGGGCGCCTTCCTCGTCGTCGGCCAGGGCGCAGGAGCTGCCCTCTCGCCTCTGGGGCTTGCCTGCGGCTTCATGTCCGCCGTGATGTATGCCCTGATGGTCATCTTCTCGAAGAAGGTCACCGATATCAGCGGCCTCGAGAATTCGGCAGTCCAGCTCCTCGGCAGCTTCGCCGCAGCCTTTGCCTATGCTCTTGCCACCGCACAGGCGCTCCCTGCCTTTGCCCCGACGGATATCGTGCCGTCGCTCCTCCTCGGCCTGGTGAACACCGGCCTTGGCTGCTACCTCTACTTCAGCGCGATGCATGACCTGTCGGTCCAGACCGTCTCGGTCTGCGGCTATCTCGAGCCGCTCTCCGCCGTCGTCTTCTCTGTGCTGCTGCTCCAGGAGCCGATGAGCACGCTTCAGGTGCTGGGCGCTGTCCTTATCCTCGGTGGCGCCGCCTGGTGCGAGCTCTCGGGCCAGATTGCATTCCCGCGCCGCACCTTGGAGCGCACATCCCACGGCGCAGCGGTGCACCAGAGCCTCTAGCCACAAGAACGCTATCGACCTTTGGGGGGTCCGGACAATCGTCCGGACCCCTCTCTTCTTGGTATTGCTGGCAGCATCTGCTGGCTGAGGCCTTGATGCAGCGAAGCCTGAAGAGAGGGCTCGGCGGCGATGATGGCCCCTGATTGCAAGGACAGATGCTGGACGGACGGCTGCTGCGCACTTCTTCCCCATGCTCCCTGGAGAATCTGACCGGGGACGGGTATGCCTGCCTGGCGGTTCTCCACAAGAAGGCAGAACGATATAGAAGATGGGCGGCGCCCTATTGCGGCTCCGCCCATCTTGCTGCACTCATGAACTATGAAGACCTCAGCTACTCCTCGTAGATCTCGTACTCGAGGGTACCGTTATCGTAGCTCCTGCCCATGTCTTCGAGAATCTCTGCCCCTGTGGCAAAGCCGAGGACACCATCCTCAGCGGCATCCTTCGCCCTGTCATAGGTCTCGTAGCCGCCCTCGCATTCCACTTCTCCGTCGGGATACAGGTACTTGACTCCGTAGCTCATCGCGACCCCTTTC
>OMTG01000119.1 GCA_900313905.1 uncultured Actinomycetes bacterium
TCTCGCGGGTGTCGATGAAGAGCGAGGAGGTGTGGCCGTAGCCGCCGTCAGCGATCAGGCGGGAAGCCTTGGCAAGGGCATCGTCGAAGTCGTTCGCGCGATACATGCCAAGGATGGTCGTCAGCTTCTCGTGTGCCCACGGGTTCGAAGGCTCGACGGAGTCGGTCTCGCCGATCAGGATCTTGGTCCAGGCAGGGACCTCGACGCCTGCAGCAGCGGCGATCTTGGTGGCCGGCTGGCCGACCATCTTGGCGTTGACGCCACCGTTCACGATAACGATGTTGCCGACCTTCTCTGCCTCCTCAGGATTCAGGAAGTAGGCGCCGCGCTTCTCGAACTCGGCCTTCACGGCATCGTACACGCCATCGAGGACGATCACGTTCTGCTCGGTCGCGCAGATCATGCCGTTGTCGAAGGTCTTCGAGTGCATGATCGAGTTGACGGCCTCGACAACATCAGCAGAGTCGTCGATGATGGCAGGGTTGTTGCCCGGGCCGACGCCGAGGGCCGGGGTGCCGGAGCTGTAGGCAGCATTGACCATGCCCGGGCCGCCCGTGGCCAGGATGATGTCAGCTTCCTGCATGAGGGTGTTCGTGAGCTCGATCGAGGGGGTGTCGACCCAGTCGATGATGCCCTTCGGGCATCCTGCTGCCTCTGCAGCGTCACGGACGACGCGTGCAGCCTCGGCCGTGCACTTCTTGGCGCGCGGATGCGGGGAGATCAGGATGGCGTTGCGGGTCTTGAGGCAGATCAGCGTCTTGAAGATGGCCGTCGAGGTCGGGTTCGTGGTCGGGATGACCGCAGCGACGACGCCGAGGGGCTCGGCGATCTTCGTCATTCCGAAGGCCTTGTCCTCCTCGATCACGCCGCAGGTCTTCGTGTTGCGGTACTTGTTGTACACGAACTCGGCTGCGTAGTGGTTCTTTACGACCTTGTCCTCCATCACGCCGTAGCCGGTCTCCTCATAGGCCAGCTGCGCCAGGGGGATACGCGCCTTGTTGGCAGCGAGTGCGGCAGCCTTGAAGATCTTGTCGACCTGCTCCTGGCTGAATGTCGCGAATTCAGCCTGGGCAGCGCGCATCGTCTTCAGATGCTCCTCCAGCGACTCCACGCTGTCGATGATGGTGCTTTCCTGTGACATCCGTTACTCCTTCGCTTGTTACGGGTGTACCTGCACGTCTGCATGCGCCAGGCGAAAGGAGGCCGATGCCTTCCCTCCCCCAGCGCAGGTATACATGGCAGATGAGCCGGAATGGCTTCCAGCACATCAACGCATATTATAAATAACTGGCTGCCTCTTGTCTGCATGCCACGCAGGACAACGGCAAAGGGAGAAGCCTATCCGCGGGACGGATATCCTTACTGCATATAGCATTTTCCTGCATCGACAAAGCGGCAGCGCCTATGAGCTGCGGATTGGCAGCGGGTGCTGGTAACGTTTCCGGCAGCTGAAAGCCTCTATTCAGTTTCAGGCCGCATCTATGCACTAAAAGAATTTATCAGTCCGCCTGCCGGAGCTCCTCCAGAAGGGCGCACATCTCGGCCTGCACTGCATGCTCGGCATTCGTCCCGATCACCTTCTCGGCGATCTGCTTCACCGCGTAGCGGGCGTTGCCCATAACGACGGGGTGGCCAACAGAGCGCAGGATCGCGTAGTCGTTCATCGAATCGCCGAAGGCGATGACCTCCGAGGGGTCGATGCCGTAGTAGTCCAGGAGGCACTCGAGGCCGGTCGCCTTGCTGATGCTTTTCGGCGTGCAGTCGATCCAGGTCTCCCCTGACGGCATGAACGAGAACTCATCCCCGAGCTCGCGCTCGAGCACATAGACCATGTCCATTATGTCGGACGGCCTGTCATAGCAGATGGCAGCCTTGATGATGGGGACATCGGGCGAAGGCGGATCGAAGATGCGCTGGGCATTCGGGAGGTCCTTGTCGAGCTCCCTCACATAGCTCGACTGGTCGTCGAGCAGGAAGGTGTGCTCCCAATCGTAGAGCACGAGATGGAGGCAGTCGAAGGCCGAGCAGGTCCTGAAGAGGCGCAGCACCGAGCGGGTGGAGAAGACCTCCTTGTCGAGGAGCTTGTGGTCGCCGAAGACCTGGGCGCCGAGCGCTGCCACATAGTCGATATCATCTGCAACCGGCGCGAACATCCAGCGGAGCGTCGAGTAGCGCCTGCCTGAGCTCACACAGAAGCGCACCCCTTCCTCCTTGAGGGCGCGTATGAGCCCGAACGTCTCTTCCGGCACCTTGGAATGCTCGTCGAGCAGGGTGCCATCCATATCGGTCGCAATGAGCTTGATCATGTGGTCCGGCTTCTCTTCCTCTTCGATTCCTGATATCTGCGGCAACCATACCACGCAGCGCCACTGCAACCATCCACGCATCAGGCAGCGGCAGGATATGGGGGCACAAGCTTTGCAGACAGCTGACAGACGGAAGACGAAGCCGCTCGATCCATCCGCCTCCGGCCTATCTTCTGGCCGATGTTATCCCCTGTTTATGGAAGACCGCTATCATAGGTGGTTCAGGTTCCATAAGAGAAAAGGAGGCCCTTCCATGTGGCTTCTTGCAGCTGCCGGATCTGCTGTCTTCGCCGGCATCACCTCGATCCTCGCCAAGTGCGGCATCCGCCATACCGACTCCGATGTCGCGACCGCCGTCCGCACCATCGTCGTCCTCATCTTCGCCTGGCTCATGGCAGCGATCACCGGATCGGTCAGCACGATTGGCCAGATCTCTGCTCACTCCATGCTCTTCCTCGCTCTCTCCGGCCTTGCGACCGGCGCCTCCTGGATCTGCTACTTCAAGGCCCTCTCCATGGGGGACGTGAACAAGGTCGTGCCGATCGACAAGTGCTCCTCGGTCCTCACGATCCTTTTGGCCATCGTACTCTTCGGCGAGACTGATGCCCTGGCCGTGAAGCTCATCGGATCGGCCGGCATCCTGGTCGGCACCTTCCTCATGATTGAGCGCAAGAAGCAGGACCATGCGGTCGAGGGCAATTCCTGGATGTGGTATGCGGTCGGCTCTGCCGTCTTTGCAGCCCTGACCTCGATCCTCGCGAAGGTCGGCATCGAGGGCGTGGAGTCGAATCTCGCCACGGCCATCCGCACCTGCTATGTCCTGGTGATGGCATGGATCGTCGTCGCGATGCGCGGCAAGCTCGGCGAGGCGCGCCATATAGAGAAGCATGAGCTGGGCTTCATCTGCGCCTCAGGCCTTGCCACCGGCGCCTCCTGGCTCTGCTATTACTACGCTATCCAGAACGGCGTCGTCTCGATCGTCGTCCCGATCGACAAGCTCTCGATCGTCGTCGCCATGGCATTCTCGGCGGCCGTCTTCCACGAGACCTATACGAAGCGTTCGCTCACCGGCCTTGCCCTCATCGTCGCAAGCACATTGGCGATGGCGATAATCAGATAGCAAGTCTCTTGCGTCGGGCTTGTTTGAGCCAGTTCTTCTTGAAGGTTCCTATGCCACCGAAGAATCGGTCGTAAGTCCCACCGTCCTCTTTGGAGGCGTACTTGATTGCGGCGAGTTCGATAGTGCAGAGATAGTCTGCAGCCTGTTCCAATCGGTAGTCGGTCATCGTCGTGCGCCTGCGCTCCACCGCTCCCTTAGAGAGGACAAAACCTATGGAGTCGCGCAGAGCCCTGCTCACTACGTCCTGGCCGTCGTCGTAGTAGACCTTAACGTCGTCGAATGACTGGAAATATGCAAGGTGGTCGAACAGGAAATTGGAGATGTAGCGCCGCATCCTTGCCGAGAGAGCGGCGGGATCTGGAATCTCGTGGCGCTCATAGACGAACGTCTGGTAATTAATCGGCAGGTGCCTTACCAAGGTGGAGAAGCAGGAGAGGATCTTCTTGCGCTGTTCGATGCTGAGGCCTTGGTAGTCTTTGTGGCCATTGAGGAGCGGCTCTGAATATGAAGGGCGCATCAAGTCGCCTCCAAAATTAAAAAGCCGGGGGACTACCCCCGGCGCTTGGAGGTAGCGGCTTGTGGCCACCACCAATATTTGGCTCTTCATCACTTCTGGTGGGTAGCACATCCCGGCGATGATGCGGCCGCCTCCCCCGAGCGGTAGGATGTTGCCCTGAGATGGGAATCCGACATGCTGCCGGGAGGATCCGATGGACGCACAGGCCGGGATGCTGGCGAGGCTCTTCGAGAGGTCGATGGGGCTTGGGCCCGAGTGGGAGGTCTCCGACGTCTGGTTCGAGGCGAAGGGGGATGCCCCTGACGAGCTCCACATCCGCGTCGCCCATGTGAGGGGCCAGGCGGTGGAATGCCCGGAATGCGGGCGCAGATGCGGCGTCTACGACACCCGCGAGAGGACCTGGCGCCACCTCGACATCTGGCAGTATGAGACGATCGTGCACTGCGCCGTGCCGAGGGCCGACTGCCCGGAGCATGGCGTCCATACCGTGCGGATGCCCTGGGAGGTGCGCCCGAACTCGCACTTCACGGCACTCTCCGGGGCCCAGGTGCTCGCGATGGCCATCTCCGGCCTCACGGCGGTCCAGATAGCCTCGGCGATGCGGATGTCGGACGGCGCCGTCTGGCGCATGCTCGGCAGGGCCGTGGCGGAGGCGAGGGATGCCGCGGACTACTCGGATGTGAGAAGGGTCGGCATCGGCGACACCGCCTGCAGGCGCGGCCAGAGCTACATCACGACGATGGTGGACCTGGACGGCAGGAGGGCCGTGGCCGTCACCGAGGGCAGGGACAAGGGCGCGCCGGAGAGGCTCGCCGATGAGCTCGAGGCGCACGGCGGGGACAGGGATGCCATGCGCGAGGTCACCCGCGACATGTCCGAGGCATATGCCATCGGGTGCGCCGGGGCCTTCCGGAAGGCCATCCAGACCATCGACCGCTTCCATGTGATGCAGCTCGCCGCGAAGGCCACCGACAGGGTCAGGTGCCGCGAGGCGAAGTCCTCCGAGGAGAAGAGGCGCCTGCTCAGGGGCACGAAGTACTGCTGGCTGAAGAGGCCGGAGAACCTGACCGCGAGGCAGGCGGCCCTGAAGGGCTCGCTCATGGGCGAGCACCTCCTGACGGCTAGGGCATGCGCCATGACCGAGGCGCTGAGGGCCGTCTATGCCTGCCCGGGCAGGGAGTCCGCAGGGAGGGAGCTGGACCGCGTCGTCTCCTGGATCATGCACTCCAACGTCCCGGAGATGAAGGCCGTGGCGAGGACCGTCAGGAAGAGGCGCGAGGGGATCCCGAGCTGGTTCTCCAGGAACGCCACCAACGCCATCCTGGAGGGCCTCAACTCTGTCATCCAGTCCATCAAGCGCGCCGCGAGGGGCTTCAGGAACGTGGAGTACTTCAAGACCATGATCTTCCTGAGGCTCGGCCGCTTGGACTTCCCGGCCCAGCTGGCAGTCTCATCTGCTACCCACTAGAAACACCGAAGAGCCCAATATTTTTGTACCACAATTCCAGCCCCCTCATATAACCTAACCGCCACCTCTCTTTCGTCTAAACGAAGCGGAGGATGAGCGGCCGTCTCTCATCATGTTCGCCGCGACCTGCATGCAGATATCCATCCGGTTCGTCTGAAACGGCTGCCCATACAGACAAACGCTTGCCCGCATGTCCGCACAATAGGCCAGCCGCTACAATGGACACTATGTCCTGTCTCCGTAATGGCCCTGTTGCCGGGAAGGATATGATTCTATGAGAATCCTCGTTATGATGGCGGTGCTTCCTGCCGCCATTCTGCTTTTCTATATCTGGCGGATGGACCCGGTCGAGAAGGAGCCCTCATCGCTTCTGGCAAAGCTCCTCATCTGCGGCATGCTCTCCACGATTCCCGCTGTCCTGATCGAGATCTTCGGCACGGGCTATCTCTTGGATGGCCAGGAGCCCTACAACCTTGAGACCCTCCTGATGGACAATTTCGGTATCGTCGCCGTCACCGAGGAATGCTGCAAATATGCCTTCCTCCGGCATGAGACCTGGCGAAACAGGAGCTTCGACTATGTCTTCGATGGAATCGTCTACGCCGTCTTCGTCGGGCTGGGGTTCGCGATAGCGGAGAACATCACCTATGTCTTCAGTTATGGTCCCGATGCAGCAGTGACAAGGGCATTCACGGCGATACCAGGACACGCCATCTTCGCAGTCTTCATGGGCTACTTCTATGGCAGGGCAAAGCTTGCCCAGGTGCAGGAGCGCCACATCGCCCAGCTCTGGAACGGCATCTGGGCAATTCTGGCCCCCATCCTCTGCCACGGCGCCTATGACACGCTTGCAAGCCTCGCGGGGGTAGAGCACATATTCTTCCTCTTTCTCCTCATTATGGTCATCATAGCGATGGCGATAACGAAGCACGTATCGAAGCGGGCGGAGCGCATCTCTGAGTGGTACTGAAGCATCCTGCTGGATTGGGAAAGAAGGCCTCTCCGGGAATATCCGGGGAGGCCTTCTTCATTGAGCATCTTGCAAGCGCTTCTCTGCCCAGGGGAGATGGACAGAAAGGTTGGTGGTGGGGAAATCTCGGGGATTCCTGCTCCATTCCTGCGGCAGAGAAAAGGGGCCCCGCCCAATTGCAGAAGCCCCTCAGGACAGATCGCTATCAGCCGTGCCTACACTATGGTCCAACCGCCATCAACGAGCACAAGCTGGCCCGTCACGTAGCTCGAGGCATCGGATGCCAGATAGAGCATCGTGCCGTTGAGCTCGCCAGGATTGCCCCTCCTGCCCATCGGGCAGTTGTTCTTGATGCCATCCTCGTAGGCCTGGTTCGTGACCTTTGCCGCCATCTCGGACTCGAAATAGCCCGGCCCCAGGACATTGACCGTGATGTTGTTCTTTGCCCATTCGGCTGCCAGCGCCTTGCTCATCATCAGCACGGCACCCTTCGAGGTGGAGTAGGCGCTTCTCGGCACCCCATTCATCGTCACGACGCAGTGGAAGGACCCGATGTTCACGATCTTGCCGTAGTTCTGGCGCAACATGATCTTGCCGACCTCGCGGCAGCAGTAGAAGACGCCATTCACGTTCGTGTTGATAACGTTCTCCCAGGAGCCATCATCCGCCTCGACAGCTGGCGTCGAGAATCCGGCACCGGCATTGTTGATCAGGATGTCGATGCGGCCAAAGGCCTCCTCGGCAGTCTTGGCCATCCTCTTCACGCTCTCCTCGTCGGAGACATCGGTCGGGATCGCCACGCACTTGACGCCGTAGGCTTCGACCTCCTTCTTCACCTCTTCGAGACGCTCGACACGACGTGCGCAGATAGCAACATTGGCGCCCTGCTCCGCCAAGCAGAGGGCGAACTGCCGCCCCAGGCCCGACGAGGCTCCCGTCACAATCGCGTTCTTGCCTTCGACAGAGAAATAGTTCTTCATCAGCTACCAGTCCCTTCCTGCCATTGCCATGCGGAATGCTACCCTTTCATGTTTTCAGGTGCTTGATGGGCGGATGCCCCGTCGATGCGTGCCTCTGCTCAATATTGCAGAAAATGCCAGCATTGAGGTCATCGATTCTGATTCCATCGACGATTTCAGAAGGAACGGCCTTGCGGCATCTGCCATGCAGCCATACATAGAGAGAGCAGCCCCCAAGCCACCTGTCCTGCCGAGCATCCGCATACGAGGGCACCGGGAAAGGCACTCCCGCAGCCACGCAGCCAAGAGCATGCGGACCGGAGCTACGAGATCGGCTGCATCGGGACAGATCAGGGCAGATGCAGGCAATCCTTCTTCCATTTGCCAGCACCGATCTGGACAGGGCAGAATCTCCTGGCTAGGATGGATCCAGATCGGGCGGAGGAGGCGTTCATGGGCAGCTGGATTGTCGAATGCGAGCTCAACTTCCTCACGCTGGCGCACGCAGAGAGCCTGGTCCCTCCTGAATTCATGACAGCCTGGAAATGGTTCAGCGACCATGAGGGAGAGCATCTGCGGCGCCTTCCCATGGGAGATGCCGCGCCAGAGCTCGATGTCCCCATCACCCTTGCCCGCCAATCAGGCATCCACAGCCCTGACTATCGTAGGCTCCCTTCCTATCCTGACTGTGTCAGGAAGCATGTGAAGAAATACGTGCTCTCCGTCCATTCGGAAGGCTCAGTCAAAGATCCCCGCTCTCCCTATCCAGACAATGAGGTGATTGGGAATCCGGACGGGACCTGGACCCTCGAATATTCGGAACATCGGGAGAGGCATGCTGGCATCACGCGCACTGCCACGAACTACAACGAGGACCTGATGCGCAACCTGCATGACGGGGTGCCGGTCGGCGTGCTCGTCAGGCAGAAGCAGGGAGGCTATCTCAATATGGGACTCGCCTATGTGGAGCGCTACGACGAGGCAACTGGCCTCTTTACCCTCCACGGACCTGTCTCGGCAGAGGCACGCAATCCCTATCTCTTCTCCCTCACGACCACCGAGAACCTCTCTCCCGCAGAGCTGGAGACGCTCAAGAAGGCCGATCTGGAGGATACCCGCGAGACCACCGAGGCCACGGTCATCCGCAGGAAACAGCAGGACAAGTTCCGGGCAAAGCTTCTGGAAGCCTATGCAGGGAGATGTGCCGCAACCGATGTGGAGGTCTCCGATGTCTTGCAGGCAGCCCACATCGTCTCCTACCGCGGCGCCCAATCCCAGAAGACCCGCAATGGCATCCTGCTCCGGAGCGACATCCATCTGCTCTACGATGCGAACCTCCTGACCATCGAGCCAGAAGACTACCGTATCAGAACCTCAAGCCGCCTCGAGGGGAGCATCTACGAAAGGCTCGAGGGCAGGCAGATCCATCTCCCCGAAGACAAGGCGCTCTGGCCGCAGGACGACCTCCTGGAGCTCCACGGGAAGGAGTTCTGGGTGACCGAGAGCCACTGCGCCTGAGCCTCAGGCAATGGCTGCGATGCATGCCGGCAGCGATCTCTGCCGGCATGCTCGTGCAGAGCATGGAGTGAGCTGGCTAGGCCCTCTTCTGAGCGGGTATCAGCTCCTCAGCAGCAATCCATCCTAGGAGGCAACCCATGGCTGATGACTTCTTCGAAGACGACGACCCCTATTTCCTGGTCACTGACAAGCTCGATGCCGGAGAGGCACCCCAGAAGGTATATGTCTGGGCCAAGAAGCAGCGCGGCAGGGTGAAGGACGAAGTGCTGCGCGACCAGTGGGACGAGGCGCTGCACTATATCGAGGCAGAATATCCGGAGCTCAAGCTCAAGTAGCCCAGACCCTTCGCTCTCCATGCGCCCAGAGCCTCTCCATCGCACTCGCTAGCAGCCCTGGCGGAGCATGCCGAGCCAGGGGCGGAAAAGTCATGCCCTCCTGGAAAAGAAGTGCCATCCTGGATGGAAGCCAGGCATCCACCAGGAGGCAGCATGGGAAAAACGAGAAGGAACTGGTCATTCCAGGAGACATCGATGGCATTCGTCCTCTATCTCTTCCTGCCCAAGAAGAGGCTGGATGACACAGGAGACGAGGTCAGGCGGCTCGCAGCTGCCTTGGGCAGGACTCCCTCTGCCGTCTCCCTCAAGATCTGGAACATCGCCTCCCACGACAAGATCCGCCAAGCCGAAGGCAAGGTCGGCATGAGCCATGGGAGCAAGCTCGACGGCGAGGTCTGGGAGCGCTATGAGGCAGAAGGCGATGCCTATCTCGACCAGGCCATCCAATGGCTCCTCGATGCGGATGCCCCTGGCACGGAAACCGAAGTGATGGACGATATAGAGATCGAGAATCCAGACGTCCCCGAAGGCAAAGAGCGCTGGACCCTCACGGCGACCCGCGTGAACCAGCAGTACTTCCGGAATTCCCTCCTCGAGAACTATGAAGGCCGCTGCTGCATGACAGGCATCGATGTGGAGCCCGTGCTGGTGGCAAGCCACATCAAGCCCTGGAGCACCGCAGACCCACTTACAGAGCGTCTGTCCCCCAGAAACGGGCTTCTCCTCAATGCATTGCACGACAAGGCATTCGACCGGGGCCTCATCACGATCGACCAGAAGCATCGAATCCATGTCTCTCCCGTGGTGAAGCACACAGGCCCGAACGACCAATGGCTCTGGGACTTCGATGGCAAGTCCATCACGGAGCCTCTCTGCAATCCCCCATCGCCCGATTTCATCGAGTACCACAACGATGTGATCTTCAAAGCGGGATAGAAGAGCTGCATAGCGCCTGTGAGTGGGGGCTGTGCACCACTTAGAGGGCTGTTCCTTCATCAGAGCAAGACGGCCACGATGACCTGCGTGGTTTCGGGTTTGGCGCGTTTTTGGTTTCGGGTTTGGCGCGTTTTTGGTTTCGGGTT
>OMTG01000129.1 GCA_900313905.1 uncultured Actinomycetes bacterium
CAATGTCGTGCACCGCCTTGTCGGCCGTGTCGTCGTCCTTGTTCGTCACCTTGATGGTATAGGTGATGGCGGTATCGGGGCTGTTGCCGATCTCTGCAGGCCGCTCCTTGGTGCCTGATGCCGGATCGGAACTCTTCTCGATGGAAAGATCTGCACGAAGAAGCTCTGCTGTGCAGGATGTCTTCATCGTATCTGCCGTGCCCTCTCCTGCCGAAGATCCTGAGAACATGCGGCTCCTGATCTCTCCCACATAGGCATCTGTCGTCTTGGATGCCACGCTCGCATCCGTCGTTGCCTTCATATGGATGTGTGCCACCAAGGTCCCGTATCCATCGAGCACGAAGTCGGCGCCGGACTTGGTCTTCCTGCAGTCGATGGCTATGGCCTTGACCTGGGATGGATCGGTGTCGTCTGTCCATTTCTTCCAGATCTCGTTTGAGAGGTCCTTCTGGTCCTCCGTGGGAACGACCGTGGCATACCAGACCACCGGAGCGCAGGTATCTGTCGTATCAGGATTGTTCGCATCATAGGTGACCTTCTCGGCGATGGTTGAGACGTCGACGCTTTCCAGGCTGCCGACCGTCCCGTTGCCGTCCACGGTATCGAACATGACAAGGCTGTCAGACCGCGTGTTCCCCTTCGACGTGTAGCGCAGCCGGAAGGCATAGCTGTCGCCCGGATAGACCTGCGCGCTGCCGCCATAGTGGCGTCCATTGTCTGTGGTCACAGTGTTCTCGAAGCCGCTCTGGCGGTACGGCACCGTGCCGAAGTCGGTCTGGGCGGTGACGACCGAGCATTCCTGGCCCTTGCTCCATGCCTCCTCGGCAACGCTCTTGAACGCATCCCAGTCATCGAAGCCCTTGCCCGTGAACGAGGCATCCTTCGCGTTGGAATTGAAGACCACGTTGTCGTCGCTCGTATTGACGAACATGGCGGTGCCGCGCACCAGGCCGCCACGGTCGACGATATTGAGGTAGGGATCGTAGAGCCGGTACACGATCCTGATGCCATAGGACTTTGCATGGAAGCCATTGGTATCGTCGATCCAGTTCTGGTAGGCCTCCGTGTCAGGGATGTGCACCGTCACCTTCATCATCGTCCTGCCGGTGCCATTCCAGTTGTCGATGAGCTCGACCTGACGTTCCTGCAGGCCTTTGCCTCCATACCAGTCGCTCATGTTTCCGATATCGATCCGGACATCTTCCGGCTTGACATATGTCCCTGCAGGAAGCAAGTCGTAGATGATGCCTGAGGTGACCATGAAGTCATGCATGTATTTGGCCTGCTGGTACTCATGGGGAGAATCGCACCCATTGCCGAAGGCCTCAATGACCTGCACGCTCTTTTCGCTCTTGTTCGTGTCATCGCCCATCATGCTGTACGTCATGTTCCTGACATTCGATGGCTGGAGCGGCGAGAGGGCAAGGCTGACATTGTTCCAATAAGTGCCAGCCGTCTCCCCCGACCTGCCCAGCGACGTGCCTTCGACCGTCAGCTCGCCAGACGCAAAGCCGCCGAACAGGCTGTTCTGTCCCTTGCTGATATCATCATGCAGCTTCTCGCGCACCGAGTCGGTCGCGTGGATCCTGATGCCGAAGTGGAAGGTCAGCGATGTGGCAAAGTGTCCGCTGTCCTTCTGGACAATCTTCACCTGGACCGTATCCTCAGGGAAGGCGACACGCTTGTTCGCGCTCACTCCCTCCGTGACGGTGCCATCCGAGCTCGTGAAGACATAGGAGGACGAGGCGCTGCGCCTGATCTCCCCATACTTCTCGAAGGATGCCTGCCCCTTCGTCCTGCACCAGACCTCTACCGGAGCATACGAGCTGAAGTCCTGGCTTGTGGCATTGGCCTTCTGCCATCCGATATGCTCGAGATAGGAGGCATCGAACTCGCTGTCATCCAGATAGAACGACGTGTAGCTGTAGTCATCATCCGACATCTTGACCGGGCTGCGGCCGGAGATGTTCTCGACCCCTGGCTTCACCCCATAGACGCTCATGATGCCTTGGCTTCCCGGCGTGGATGAGTAGAGGTAGTACGTGCCATCAGTGGCCTCGAACCCGGTCGTCGCTGTGCAGGTGCCTGAGGCCTCATCCCACACCGGCTTGTCGTCGACGTTGTAGACGTAGAGCGTGTAATCGGGCAGCGTGACATCGTTGCCAGCGGCGATGAGGGACTGGACGCCGGCATCCTGATATCCGCCCCAGTTCTTGCTTGTGCACTCCTTGGTGATGGTCCGCTTTCCCGTGTTTATCGAAGGAAGCGTCTTGACGGCCGCATCTCCGCCATCGGCATTCGGGGACACCGTATAGCTCTCGCTATGGCCATCCTTCCAGGTCTCCTCGACTTTGAGGCCACAGGTGACAGGAACGCCTTCCTTTGCCATCTTCTCGTCGGCATAGTCCTTTCCGCCCTCCTTTTCCCATGCGTCAAAGGCATCGGAGATCTTGGAGCGGGGATACTTCATGAGGAAATAATAGGCCTGCTCGCCGTAGTCGTTGCTGATGTTGTAGTAGCCGTGGTCATCGAACATCTTGTCGTAGATGCCGATCCACGTCTTCCCGAAATAGTCGGCATTGGATGCGATGCCCGCATAGGTCTGATCGATCCGGTTGTAGACATACCCGTGCCAGTCATACGCGTCATGCCATGGGTTGTCATACTGGCCGACGCATTTCCTGACACCGACAAGCGTTCCGCCGTCAGCCTGCTCATCGTCGACCGTCATCGTATAGGTATAGGGCTGGGAGGATCCGCCCGTCTTCCGGTAGTAGGCATACCACACGACATAGAAGTACTGGTCGGCATCTGCAGGCTTCTCGCCCCATGCATCATCCCACGAGATGAAGACGCCGCTGTTCGGATCCTTGGTTGCATGCGTGAGCTCGGTGGTCGAGGTCTCCACATGGGTCTTCACGAGCACGCTCAGAGGGCACGTGCCGATCTCCGATCCATTGACCTCGCAGGAGACGGGAAGGCTGTTTGCATAGATGCCGCGATTGCTGCCATCGGCTTGCGTCTCTGTGCCCGTGAGATAGAGGGCATATGGGATATAGCGGTACGAGACTTCGAAAGCAAGGTCGGTCGCACCGGCAAGGGCGCGGACATTCTGCATCACGTAGTAGGTGACGTCCTTGCCGTCCACGTTGCGTGTCTCGACCGTATAGTTGAAGTCAGTCGCATCCGTCGTATTCGGAGCCTTGGGGATGTTCCATTGGATCTGCGACCCATCCCTCAGGGTGCGGAGGGGATTCGTCTCATCGTATCCCTGGTAGTAGCCAGCCGGGATGTAGATCTTCACGCTCCCCGTCTCGTAGGACGTGCTCTCGTCCCCTGCAAGGTTCATATGGATGCCGATGGTCGAGACGTGCGTTCCGCCACCGCTGCAGTCGCAGACAAGGTCTGTCCAGGTATCAGAATTCTCGGCATCATAGCCCTTGTTGACATAGCTGATCTCGCTGCCTGGCTTGTTCGTCCAGTGTGCCGTGAATGCGGATGTGCTCTTCG
>OMTG01000118.1 GCA_900313905.1 uncultured Actinomycetes bacterium
ATTGCCAGACACGGCAGCACGACGACGAAGACGACGGCGAGCTTTGCACTCATCGTGAAGGACAGGATGAGGCCCATAACGAGCATGACAGGACCACGGAGAAGCGGCCTGAAGCCCTGGACCAATGCATTCTGGATGACCGTGATATCGGTCGTGAGGCGCGTCACGAGAGACGATGTCTCGAACGAATCAAGGTTCGCAAACGAGAGCTTCTGCACATGGGCATAGGCAGCCTCGCGCAGGTTTGCGCCGAAGCCCATGGCAGCGATGGCAGAATAGCGCGCATAGCCAAGGCCCAGAAATCCTGCAATGACTGCCAAGGCAAGCATCTCGGCACCCACCAGGAAGATGCCATGCACATCCTGGGCAGGGATCTCCACGTCCACCATCTGTGCCATCATGAACGGGATGAAGAGCTCGAGCGTCGCTTCCACGAAGGCACAGACGATAGCTATGAGGAAGGCACGGCGGTAGGGCTTCAAGGCCGACCCCACGATCTTGAGATCGTCTGCCCCGACGCTTCTTGCCTCCTCTTCGGCAGTGGCTTCTCTAGGCACAGCGCACCTCCTTCTTCGTCAGGCAGCAGAAGTTGTCATGCATCTTTGCAAGGCCCTTCGCAAGCACCTTCCGCTCTTCTTCCGTGAGTCCCGAGAGCGAGATGCTGTCTGCCTCGTCGCAGGTCGTCTCCCAGACAGAAAGCGCTTCATGGCCTTTCTCGGTGAGCTCTGCCTGTCTTGTGCGGGCGTCGGATCCCTTGAAGACACGGACGAAGCCACCCTTCTGCAGAGCATCGAACATGCGGGATACCGCCGCACAGTCCACCTCGAAGAAGCGTGCCACCTCAGACTGCGATGAAGGCCCGTTGACTGCAAGATAGCTCAGGATCTTTGGCTGTCCCGGTCCAAGTCCTGCATGTGCCATCTGTGCTCTCAGATAGTTCGTCTGCGCATGGTAGGCTCTGACCAGCAGCATATGCATATCGGTGAGGGTACGGCCCTCTTGAGGCGCTTTCGCTCCTCTCTGTTCTTCAGGCATTGCCAGCTCCAATCTTTGACATATCAATGTTTCGTGATGCAAAGATTACTCTCACAGAAACTAGCATGTCAGATTGATTCTGGCTTTACATAGACTTGCCACAGAGAAAGGCCGGAGCCTGCTCGCAAGCAGCACTCCGGCCATCCATTCGGTTCTGTTCCAACAGGTTTTAAAGCTGCGAGGTAAGGCCTCCGTCTACGTAGATGGTCTGGCCTGTGCAGTAGGTATTCTCCTCCGATGCCAGAAGAAGCATCTGCGGGCAGAGCTCCTTGGGCTCTGCAAAGCGCTTGAGGCAGGTACGATTCTTGAGGACAAGAGAGCCCTCTGCCTCGAGCATGCCATCAGTCATCTCGGTGGCAAAGACGCCGGGAGCAATTGCATTGACGAGGACGCCGTAGGGCGCAAGCTCTGCCGCAAGTGCACGCGTGACCTGAAGAATGCCGCCCTTCGCGGCGAAGTAGCTGATCTGCATAGCGCCAGCTTCGAGAGCGCCGACCGAGGCAGTATTCACGACGCGGCCGTAGTTCTGCTTCTTGAAGTACGGCTCGACCTCGCGCGTCATGAGGAAGGCGCTCGAGAGATCGGTCGCAATGACCTTGTTCCACTGCTCAGTCGTATGGTCCTCGAGGAGCGAGAACTCGCAGACACCTGCATTGTTGATGAGGACATCGATGCGGCCGAACGTGTCGCCTACCTCCTTCACGGCAGCCTTGATGCTTGCTTCGTCGGTCACATCACAGGCAACAGGCAGGCACTTCACGCCGAAGGCGCGGCACTCCTCTGCCACCTTCTCGAGCTTCTGCACGCGGCGGGCCAAGATAGCGACGTCTGCACCCTGCTCAGCCAGTGCCTTTGCGTAGGCAGCACCGATGCCAGACGAGGCACCGGTCACGACAGCAACGCGTCCTGAGAAATCGATCTTCATGTCCAGATTCCTTTCGTCTGGTCCCTCTACTCCATCACGCGGATTGCGTGGTATCCCTCATGCACAGCCGTGAGAATCTTGCGCGGCGCCTCGGCATCGCCGACGACAGTGAGATCCTTCACACGACCCTTGAGCGCATCGGCCAGCTCATTGTTCGATCGGTAGCCGCAGGCAAGGACAGCCTGGTCGCACGGAATCGTGTGCGTCTCGCCCGCTGCCTCATACGTGAGCGAACCTTCCTCGATCTTCGTAACCTTGGCAGAGCAAACGCAGTTGACCTTGCGTTCCTTGAGCATGGCCTTGAGTGCTTGATCGTTGTTGAGGCAATGTCCTGCCGTCTTGAGCACCTGATCGAGCACCTCGACGATCGTGACATCCTCTGCCGTCTCTGCGGCGTATGCTGCCGTTTCGCAGCCTACAAGGCCACCGCCGACAACGACAACATGACCTTTTGCCTCGAGCTTGTTGAGCAGGACTGCATCGGAGACGACTGCATGCTCGACACCCGGGATGGGCGGCACGACCGAGTGGGCACCCGCTGCCAGGATGACCTTGTCGGCACCGAAGGCTGCAATCTCGTCTGCTGTTGCATCCTTGCCAAGCACGACATCGACGCCGAGCTTGAGTACCTGAGTCCTCATGTAGTCGATGAGGCGCAGCACGTCATGCTTGAAGGAAGGACCGCCTGCTGCCCAGAGATTGCCACCGAGGCGCCCGCTCTTCTCCCAGAGGGTCACATCGAAGCCACGCTCTGCCGCAGCGATGGCTGCCTCCATGCCACCCGGGCCGCCACCGATAACGAGGACAGAGCGCTTCGTGCCATCGGGCTTCGGAAGCTTGTAGTCGCGCTCTGCATAGCACTCGGGATTCACGGCGCAGTAGTAGTGCTTGCCGGAGAAGCCGGAGAGCAGGCACTCGTTGCAGCCAATGCAAGGACGGATATCGTCGAAGTGGCCGCTCTCGACCTTCTTGGGCCAGAAGGGATCGGCAAGCATCTGGTGTGCCAGGACGACTTCGTCGAGCACGCCATCCTCGAGCGCCTGGGATGCCTTGGCCGGATCGAAGAGCTTGCCCTGTCCGAGCACAGGAACGCTCACGACATCCTTGATTGCCTGGACGACAGGAAGCTGATGCCCCTCAGGCGCATACACGGTAGAGATTGCCTTGTACCATGCCTCGTAGCAGCCCACATCCACATGGAGGGCATCGACGCCGGCACCTTCGAGAATCTTTGCCATCTCGACGCCTTCATCGAGCTCGCGGCCACCCGGAACGCCGTGGTACGGCGTGAACTTCACGAGAATCGGGAAGCCAGCCGGGACATTTGCCCTGATGGCAGCAATGCACTCGCAGGTGAAGCGCATACGGTTCTCGAGCGATCCGCCATACTCATCGGTGCGGTCATTCCACATCGTGGACTGGAACTGGTCGAGGAGATATCCACCGTAAGCATGGAGCTCAACGGCATCTGCTCCTGCAGCCACAGCAAGGGAAGCAGAATAGCCGACACGCTTCACGAGATAGGCGATATCTTCCTTCGCGAACGGCTTGCAGATGAGATCGGGGAACCAGAACGAGCTGCAGGCACCCGCCGAATAGGGAGGCGTGAAGGGGTCAGTGAACTGCTGGCGGCCAAGGCCCGGCGAAAGCTGGACACAGACTTTCGCTCCGTAGTGGTGGCAGCGGTCGATAAGCATGTTCAGGCGTTCCACGTGATGGAAATTGCTGAGCTCCGTGCAGGGACGCGGCTCATACTTCGTGGAGACGACGTTGGCACCGGTGATGATGAGGCCAGCGCCTCCCTTTGCACGCTCTTCGAAATAGTAGATGCCATCCATCGTGTAGGCGCCATCAGCCTCTCCGGTGGTGCCCATCGGACCCATAGCGATACGGTTCTTGAGCTTCATCGAACCAATCTGGAGTCCATCGAACAGTTCTGCCATCATGCTCCTTCCCTAAGCCTTGGACAGATACTTACTAGGGTATGTATATCTTTACTCAAGTAATATTCATTTCGGCGGACGGCAGATATGCCAGGCTCGGGAAGCCAGACACGCAAAACATGCTAAGTTAAGGAACTGCTTTCAAATCGCTTCAGTTCACCAAGGCAGGACCATGCAGAGAGAAGAAATATCCGCACGCGCTTTCGAGCTCTTCCGCGAGAAGGGCTATGAGGCTACCTCCGTGCAGGACATCTGCGATGCCTGCGGCATCAGCAAGCCGACGTTCTATAGCCGCTTCGCTTCGAAGGGCGACCTCATCATCGACTTCTACGATGGAGTGACCGAACGCCTCAACCAGAACCTCTCCTCGCTTGTCGAGACCACAAGCGCCTGGGAGCAGCTGGTCATCTGCTTCGGCACCCTGATGGACGAGACGGAAGCTGCTGGCCCTGACATCATGGCCCATATGCTGATCATCAACCTCGAGGAGGACCGCCACAGCTTCGATGAGCGTGACTTCCTGACGAAGACCATGGTCGCTATCATCCGCAGAGGACAGGAATCTGGAGAGATTGGCAATCCATCCCCAGCAGAAGAGCTCTACGACACCGCAGCCTACCTCTTCCAGGGCTATCTGCTCATGTGGTCTGTCAGCAAGGGTGTGCTGCCTTGGCGGAACATGTTCAAGGAAAGCCTGAAGTCGCTTCTCTGCATAAGAGACAGAGACTAGAGCCTGCCCTCCTCCAGAAGGTTCCGCACCTCATGAAGATCCCTGCAGACGAACCGAGCCAGCTTGCGTGTTTCTTCCGTCGGTTCGACCATATCGGGAACCATGATCGGGATGAAGCCGCCAGCGTGTGCCGCCTGGATACCAAGAGCGGAGTCTTCCAGAACTGCCGCCGAAGCAGGTGCGACGCCGAGCCTTCGTGCTGCTTCGAGGAACACATCCGGCGCCGGCTTCGAAGGTAACCCATCATCGCCCGCAACAATGGCGGAGAAGAAGCCTTCGATATTCCCATGCTCGAGATGTGCGTGGATGAGCTCTTTCGGCGAGGCGGAGGCCACAGCGCACTTGATGCCGTGCTCTGCCGCATAGCTCAGCAGCCCATCGAGCCCAGGCTTCTTGGCAGCACCCTGTTCGAGCATCATCTCGCGGCCAATCCGTGCATGTTCCTTCACTGCAGCAAGTGCGCGGACATCTCCCGCATACGCCACATCGACGATCTTTCCTATCGCCTCATGGCTAGCACCGAAGAACTGCGGCAGAAGGTCATGCCTGAAGGAGAGCCCCTGCTCGGAGAAGGCCACATCCCATGCGGCAATCCATACCGGCTCGGTATCGAACATGAGCCCGTCAAGATCGAAGATGATTCCCTGGACCATGAGTGTCCTCCTTCCGCTGTCTTCTTGCCATACCTTACCGGAAAGCAGAGATAGGAAAGATGCAATGCCGCTGCAGGACGGCAGACGGCATGGCATGGATGCGCATTGGTTCGCCTCATGCAAAAAGCAGGCAGACCCTTGTGGATCTGCCTGCTTGAATCGAACGTGCTGGTAGGAACTACATCTTGAGAACGCTATGAAGCTGTGTCGCGATGCTTTCCACTGCAGGACCATAGATAACCTGGATATGGGTGTCGGACATCTTCTTCACGCCCATGGATCCGGACTTCTTGAGCATGTCCTCGTCAATCAGCGACATGTCCTTCACATCGACGCGGAGGCGCGTGATGCAGTTGTTGATGTTGACGATATTGTCGACGCCACCCAGGCCTTCGATGATGTAGGTGAGCTGCGGCGTCAGGGTTCCTTCTGCAACCTCAGCCTGCTGAGCGACCTCAGAGGCATCATCCGGGGCATCGATCGTGATGTGCTTCGCCGTCAGGTACTTGTAGAACACGAAGTAGTAGATGAAGAAGTAGGCCACGCCGAGCGGCAGGATCATATACCAGCGGGAGCCCGGCTGCAGCACGCCCCAGATGAAGAAGTCGATGATGCCGCCACCAGTGCCGCCGATGGAGACGCCAAGCATATGGGTCAGCATGAAGGAGAGGCCCGCCATCACGGAGTGGAAGACATAGAGCATCGGCGCCGCGAACAGGAACGAGAACTCGAGCGGCTCGGTGATGCCGGAGACGAAAGCGGTCACAGCGCCTGCGATGACAAGGGCCTTCACACGGTCACGACGATCTGAAGGCGTGGAGCGGTAGATTGCGAGAGCTGCTGCCGGCAGACCGAAGAGCATGAAGGCGAACTTGCCCTCAGCAAGGTAGCGGGTGTAGTCGGAAAGGGCGGCTGTGCCCATGGAGTCGACGTACTGGTAGAAGATGTTGAGGCAGCCTTCAGTGCCATTGAGCGTGCCGCCGATCGAGGTCGTGCGGAAGAGCTGGTTGATGATGTGATGGAGGCCGGTCGGGATGAGGCCGCGCTCAGCCAGGCCGAAGAGGAAGACACCGAAGTTCCCGAGACTGGCGATTGCCATGCCGAGAGCGGTAATCGCAATCGAGAGCGGAAGCCAGATGAAGGGCGAGACGATGCCGAGGACCAGCATGACGACGAACTCGACGATTGCGACAGAGCGCTTGCCGCCGTAGAACGAGATGGCGACTGGCAGCTTGGTATCGATGAAGCGGTCATGCACTGCAGCGGTGAGGCAGCCAACGAAGATGCCGCCGAATGCCGACATGTTCGGCACCTGCTCGATGCCGAGGACCGTCGCTGTGTCAAGCGAGCCGAAATCGAAGAGGCCGCTTGCTGTCATTGCAGCGCCTGATGCGATGAACGTGTAGTAGCCGACGAATCCTGCGAAGGCAGCAATCTCCTTGTCCTTCTTGGCAAGGCCAAGGGCCAGGCAGATTGCAAAGAGCACCGGAATCTGCGCATATACCGCATTGGCGACTGACTTCACCGTTGCGAACACGAAGCCCAGTGGCTGCGTCGCGGCAAATGCTGGCACTGCAGCGACAACCGCATCCTTCGTCAGGGCGCTCATCACGCCGAGTAGCAGGCCAACAGCAGACAGCGCTGCGATCGGCAGCATCAGGCTCTGGCCCAGCTTCGAGAGGTAGTTCATGACACTGCCCCTCTGTTTCGTCTCTCCCATGTCATTCCCCCTGCTCAGAAAATCCCCTTGTCAAAACACCTTCTCCTGCCACCGCGGTGCGATGGCAGGCGTGGTCTGCCTCCCTATTGCAGGCCACGCCCAAAGAGCTATCTCAAGACCCAGCTACTTCAGCTCGGGCCAGAAGTCCTTGTTCTCGGCGATGAGCGCGTCGAGTATCTCATGCGCCTTCTTCGTGTCATTCACGAGGCGGTTCAGCGTCATCGCCTGGAGCGCCTTCTGATAGCTGTGCTCGAAGTAGGCATCGACGAGCAGCTTCTCGCAGGACACCTGCTGGACCAAGAGCCCCAGCTGGAACTGTGGGATGTCGCCGACGCCCATCGGGCGCGGTCCGTTGGCAGTGAGCTCGGCCACGACCTCGACCATTGCGTCATCCTGCATGTTGTTGATGAGGCCATGGTTCTCGGTGATGATGATGTAGCGGCGGCTGGTATTGTGGGCGATGGCAGAGGCGACCTCGATCATCATCTCTGCATGGGCATCCGAATGGATATCGACGATGCCCTTGGTCGTCCCTGCATCGATGCAGCGATGGCACTCGCCGAAGGCACGCTTCTCGCGGCCCTCGATGACCTCATCGGCACGGGTCTTGTTGCCAGCCGCGAGACGCTCCTCGTTCAGATGCTCGAACTTGTAGAGCGGATAGAGGTAGTACTGGTCGTAGGTGTTGGGAAGATACTCGGGATAATCCTCCATCATCATCTGGACATTGCCGTAGGTCTCGAGCCAGGAAGGATCGCGCTGCTCGGCATCCTGCGGCAGGAACCCCTTCTCATGCACAAGTTTGCGAATCTTGGGCATGAGGTCCTCGCCCGTCGGCTTGTAGTACATGTGGGTGAACCAGCCGTAGTGGTTGAGGCCGAAGTAGACCGGCTCGAGATCGTTCCAGTCCACGCCGAGCAGGCGGCTCGTGGAGCGCACAACGTTTTCCGGCTGGTCGCAGATGTTCAGGATCCGCTTGTCGTCGGGGAACTCGCGCCTCAGCGCCTCTGCCACGATGGCAGCTGGATTGGAGTAGTTGAGGCACCAGGCTTCCGGCGAGTACTGGCGGATTGCATGGATGGCATGGATCATGTCGCCAATCGAGCGCATGCCATAGGCCATGCCACCAGCGCCGACCGTCTCCTGGCCAATCAGGCCATGATCGAAGCAAGTGTGCTCATCAGACCAGCGGCCCTCAAGCCCGCCAGAGCGCATCTGCATGAAGATGAAGTCCATATCGGTATAGGCAGTGGCTTCGTCCGTGGTGTAGCTGATCTCTGCATCCGGATACATCTCACGGAAGAGGATCTCACCGAACTTGCCAACTGGCTCCTGCCGCGGACCATTGATATCGAAGAGCACGAGCTTATTCAGAGGGAAGTCCTCCTGGAGCCTGACGAAGCTCTTCAGGAAGCCCGGAGTATAGGTCGAGCCACCACCGACAATGCACACGTTGTAACGCTTGCCACTCACAACAATCACCTCTCGCTTGTATCCAAGCGAAGCCGCAGGCCTCGCTCTGATCTGCATTTGCGCTGGCAGAGAGCCTGTTTTTCTGCTCCTCTGCGGTGCACAACCAGAAGATACCGCCACGCAGATCCGCAGAATTCACGAGAGACGTTTCAGAAACTCATGCCATAATCTGTTACATGTTTCAGTTTCTGCAACATTGGCAATCGGATGCAGGAGCAAGCCCATGCCCGATACAGCACCACGCACCTTCACGCCTTCGGAGCTCTCAGCGCTCCGGTACATCCAGGCCCATTCACAGGAGATTGTGAAGCTCAGCGCCCGCGAGCTTGCATCGCGGGCAGGATGCTCTGCCGCTACCGTCGTCCGGCTCTCGCGTAAGCTCGGCTATGCAGGATATGCGGAATACCGCTTCGCGCTCGGGAGAAGGAAGGATGCTGCAACCGCTCTTGTCCAGGGCGAGACACGCAATCTCCGCGCTGAAATCGACACTGTCTCACGCCTCAACCACCCAGAGGACATCGAGCGCTGCGCCGACCTTCTGGCAGAGAGGGATCGCATCATCCTGGTTGGCGGCGGCCTCACCCACACGGCAATGGAGTATCTCCACCACTATCTGTTCTCGGCCTCCTGCCCTACGATCTGCATGCCAAATGACGAGCTCTCACTCGATGTGATTCGCAGCGCCACTCCCGATATGCTCGTCATCTGCGCTTCGGTATCCGGCCGGGGCTCGACGCTCGATCTGGCACGTGAGGCACATGACCGTGGCATGTTCGTGGTCGGAATCACGAGCTCGCTCACAAGCGAGCTCGTGACCCTCTGCGACATCCATCTCCTGGCGACAAGCGCCCCAAGAAATGGGACCCGTCTCGCCTCGCGTCTCGGCATCATCGCAATCGCCGACGAGATTGCCCGCACCTATGCCCACCGGCATCCCCATGGCCCTATCGATGCGCAGGAGGCAATCGCATGATTGAGACATTCCGCGACGATGTGTTGTCTGTCCTCACGCCCGGGGAGCTCGACTTCCTCTATTTTGCCGAGCTCCACCTCAAGGAGATGGCGTCTTGGAACCTTGATGCTGCAGCAGCGGCAAGCCTCACCTCCGCTCCCGTGATCGAGCGTGCCTGCAAGAAGCTGGGGCTCTCTGGCTATTCGGAGCTTCGCTGGCTCATCCGCAACGAGCTCAAGGGCACGGTATCGGTCGCCAAAGCCGATGCTGTCGATTACCGCGCTCAGACAGCAGCAGAGGCGCTCCTCAGAGAATCACGCATCGCCTTGGATCGCCTTTCCGAAGATGCGCTTTCCTGCGCAGCGGACAAGATCCGCTCAGCCCGGAATCTGGTCCTCTTCGGCCGTGGCCTCTCCGAGTTTCCAGCCGAGTATCTCTCAGAATATCTGGGGCGTATGGGCCGTTCCTGCAGGCGCTATCTCGACCCGCCCTTCGTCTACCGTGATGCTGCCCGCTTCGCTCCCGAAGATGCCATCGTGATCTTCTCCTCGGGCGGCAGGACCATCCCCGTCGTGAAGGCGGCCGCCATCGCAAAGAAGAACGGCGCCACAATCATCGCCATCTGCTCCGATGCAGCAAGTCCCCTCTCGAAATTGGCGACCGTGACGCTCATCGCTGCAGCAGACCGTTTCAGAATCAGCCAGATCGACCTCAATTCCCGCTTCACCGAGTTCCTGATTGCCGACGCCCTGGTCGACCGACTGCTCGCGAGCAATCCTGCGACCCAAGACAAATGATTCCCGCCCTCCTGGCAGGAAGACGGGAATCAAAGCTGTAGATGAATCAAGGCGCTATTGCATGAAGCTCCTGAGATAGGCCAGGGACTTGGCAAAGGTCTCAGGCGTCCCGTTCTCGACGATGCAGGGCATGATGCCATCCTGGCCTTGTGCCCACCTCGCGACAGGGCCGAAATCGAAGGCGCCCGTCGTGCCTGCTCCATGGCAGACAAGGCGCCTGCCCGATCCATCGCACCACCCGGCAGCATCCTCGTTGTCGATGACCTCGTAATCCTTCGCATGAAGCGCCAGGACGCGGTCTCCCAGAAGCTCAAGAGCTTTCTGTATCAGTGCATCTTGGGAAGCAAGGCTGGTGGGATGGAGGAGCGATACCGGATCGAGGATGATGCCGACAGAAGGCATGCCGATGCCTTCGAGCGCTTCAGCCGCACGCTCAGGCGTGCAGGCAACCTCATTCCAGCCAGGCTCGAGGGCAAGGCGTGACCCCTCATCCTCGAGAGCAGCTGCAGCCTCTCCTGCCTGACGGATCAGCGTGGCGAGCGCTCGCTCCCCTTTGCGCCCCTCTGTGATCTGCGAAGCAGCATTCGGCCTTCCGGTCTCGCTTCCCACCATGGGGGCACCGATCCAGCGGGCAAAACGACCACAGGCTGAAAAGGCGCGGGTATTGGCCTTTTCCTGCTCAGGGTCAGGTGTCGCCAGATTCTTGTAGCAGCCGAAGACATCGACCACAAGTCCTTCGCGCTGGAGCATATCCGTGAGCTGCTTCGCGCGCTCTTCCGTCAGGCCTTCTTCCCGGCAGTCCCACTCCTTGAAGAGGAGCTTCGAGGCGAGATGGATGCTCGTGAATCCTGCCTCAGCTGCTGCATGGAGTCGCTCCTCAATCGAGGCTCCCGGCACATCGTGGAGCCTCGCGCCGATACGTATCGTTCCCATCATGCATCCTTCCTGCCATTGATCTGCGGCACATACCCATCGAAGGGATCTTCGAGCGAGCATCCAGCGGCGCAGGATGCCGGATCGAGCTTCCCTGCGAGCGCATCGTGGTGCATCGTCTCGATGTAGGCCAGGATGAGTGGTGCCACGCCCTTTGCATCGTTTGCGACGATGGGCTCGCTCATGTAGTAGCCGAAGGTGCCTTCGCGGTGCGTCTTGTTGCCGAGTCCTGCCACGAGGCAGATGTTCGTGAGCGCGAGCTTCCCATCCTCCTCGGAGAGGCAGGTGCGGCAGATGCCGTCGAACGCTTTCCGGCCGAAGGCGTAATAGGAGGCGTCCAGCACACCGAGGCGCACGCCCTTCATGATGGCATTGGCGAAGATCGCAGAGCCCGACTCCTCGAGGTAGTTGGGGGCGATGTTCGGCAGGTTGATGACCTGATGCCACATGCCGGACTCCTTGTCCTGGTAGGGCAGCATCGCATCGACGAGCTCCTGGAACATCTGCCTCAGGGCATCCTTCTCAGCCGACATCGAGGGCGGCATGAGCTCCCAGGTGTCGATCAATGCCATGGCCAGCCAGCCTTCAGCCCGAAGCCAGCAGTTCGCAGAGAGACCGGTCACCGGGTCTGCCCAGAACTGTTTCCTCGAGGCATCGTAGGCATGGAAATAGAGGCCATTCAAAGGGTTCCTCATCACGCGGTGCACGACCTCGAACTGATGGAAGGAGTCCGAGCATGCCCTCCTGTCGTGGAAGCTGAGCTCATACTGCATATAGAAGGGCTGCGCCATATAGAGGCCGTCGAGCCAGACCTGGTTCGGATAGATGGCCTTGTGCCAGAAGTTGCCCTCACGGGTGCGGGGCTGGTGCTCGAGCTGCCCGTAGATCGTGTCCATCGCAAGACGGTACTTCTGCTTGCCCTTGAGCTCATAGAGCCGCATGAGGGTCTTTCCGGCGTTCACGTTGTCGAGGTTGTAGTCCTCCGGACGGTAGCCTTCGATCGTGCCATCCTCTGCGACGAAGTGGTCGATGAAGGCATCCGCGAAGTCGAGATACCCCTCATCCCCTTCGATTCCATAGAGCTCGATCAGCGCCTTGATCATGCATCCATCGATGTAGTTCCAGGTGTTCTTCTTGCCTGCCCGGATCTTCTCGATGTTCCATGCCGGCGCTTCCGGCGTCGAGGTCTCCATCAGCTGTGCGATATAGCGGTCCAGTATCACATTCGAGCCCATAGCCCATCTCTCCCTTGTCTGCTCTCTCCTACACCAGCGCCTCGAGGCCACTCACAATGCGCTCTGCAAGCTTCCGGTAGCCTGCTGCCGAATAATGGAGCCCGTCTGGCATGTAGCGCTTCCTCTGCTCTGCAATGAGGGGCGAGATGCCGCTCGAGGAATAGAGGTCGACCACAGGCACAGAATAGCGGTCTGCAACCTCGCGCATGGCTTCAGCATAGGCGCACTCCTTCAGGCCCACCCCATTCGCCACATCGAAGGCGGGAAGCCCCTTTGCCGGCACGCCTGCCGTCTTTGCCGGCGTCATCAGCACAAGCTTCGCCTCAGGATAGCGGGAGAGGATGCCACATACCAGATAGTCGAGCGCCCCATAGAAGCAGTAGACATCCTCGTCCCCCATCTTCCCGAGCGGCACATCCCGGCAGAAATCATTGACACCGCCGAAGAGCACGATCACGTCTGCCGTGAGGTCGAGCGCAGGGAAGCGTTCGACGAAGCTGTCCGTGCGGTCGCTCTTGACCGCAATGCGCGATCCCTTGACGCCGAAGTTCTTCGCCTCGCGCACACCGGCAAGCTCGGGCAGCCAGACAGGCCAGGCAATCGCATTGGAGCCTGTGCCTATCCCATTGTCTCCCCAGGTCGTCGAATCTCCGAAGCAGGCGACTGTCTTTCCTGCAAGGCTCATATGCGTCCCTTCCCTTCTTCCTGGCCATCCAGCCAGGCAAGATCTTCTTCCAGATGCTCGCACCCGAAATGGTGCTCGCCGGGAATGACCTCCCACCGGATGCGGTCCTCATGTCTCAGGAGGCCGTAAGCACGCCGGACAATCGAGAGCTGCTCCTCGACGTTCGCAAGGCCACGCGGCCCATTCAGATGGTCGTGGTCTGCGCTCTGCACCACAAGCGGCCTGGGCGCTATCAGCGATGCGATGTCGCCCATATCGAAAAGGCGCCAGAGGCCCGGCACATAGTTGCAGGAGCAGTTGCCATTGAGATGGAGCAGCGCATCCTTCACCCCATAGAGATAGCCCGAGATGAAGACCTTCCGTATGCGTTCATCGAGTGCAGAGAGGTAGAGCGTCTGCATCCCGCCGCCCGAGAAGCCGACGCATCCCAGCCCATCAGGCGACACGCCCTCTTGTGCGAGCAGGTAGTCCACAAGATGCATGAGGTCCGAGACAAGAAGCCCCATGAGGGTGAGGCCGAGAGGCTCCGCCATCCGTGCCTCGTTGAGGCAGGTGCCCCGCAGGAAGAGCTCCTCCGTGTCCCCCTGACCTTTGGGAGCGCGCCGAGCTCCCCAGCCACGTGCCTCCGGGCAGGCAACCACATAGCCAAGCTCTGCCAGCTTCAGGCCATAGTCATAGTTGAAGCGGCGGATTGCCTCATCGACCGCAGGGATGCCCCTGAGTCCCGCCACGCTTGCAGCCCCTGCCCCCTGATGGCCATGCGGAGCGATCATGCACAGACGGCGCCCTTCGCCGTCGGTCTTGGGGCGTGCCGGCACAAGGAGATAGACCGGCATCCAGACTCCCTCCCCGCAGTCGAGCTCGAGCAGCGTGCGGGCGATTCCCGAAGGCAGCTCTTCTGTCTTCACAACTTTGGCCTCGCCTGAGGCAGGCCCCAGAAGCGAAAGTCCCAGAACATCGGCCAAGCGCTGCCGGGCGCCTTCTGCCCACGCCTTCCACGAAGAGGCGTCTCCTCCCCGGAAGCGTGCGCTTCGGGCCGTCTTGTCGAAACGCCGGGCAAAGGCATCCTCGTCGCTCAGATACCGCCCGATATGGAGCGTGCGGCCACCCTCTGCAAGATGCTCTGTCTCGACTGGCTCATCCGCTCCGCCGCGCGGATCCCAGCCGTCGCTTCCACCGAGGACAGCAGCCCGGCTGCACCGCGTTGCCTCCTTCTCATCCAGCATCTTCGCGAACGAAGGCCACTGGCAATCCTCTGCGCCAGGGCCCGCAAGCTTCCATCCGGCATAGGAGGCATCGCCGAAGGCATCCTCCTCACCCCAGCCATGCCAGCCTTTGCGGCTGATATGGGGGCCAAGCCAGCAATCAAGGAGCAAAGTCTTTGCATGCTCGCGCCACGGCCTTCCCAGAAAGACCGTGCCTTTGCGCACGTCTCCCGTGAAGGAGCAGCCATGGAAGACGAAGCCGAACGGCTCCCCCTCAGGCGTCGAGGCTGCGCACACATAGCCATTGACCTTCTCGCCACGCTCGAGCGAGGATATCTCGCACCCATCGAAGTAGGCGCAGCCGCTCCCGAAGATGAAGTCGACATCGCCCTGGACGAGGCAGCGGGTGTAGTACTGCCTCGTCTTCACCCGCGGGCTCTTCTCCTTCGGACCACGGAAGCCGCCGGGCTTCCTCTCCTTTTTCGGGAGCGGTCCGCAGAAGAGGGTGTCCTGGTGGCCCAGGATGCAGCAGGAATCGACGACAAGCCGGTCGCCATCCGCATAGAGCGCGATGCCCTGGCCTGCTGTCCTGCCATCTCCGGCTGCATTCTCGATCGTGAGATTCTTCAGCGTCACATCCGGAGCATCGACGAGCACGGCATAGGTCCTGAAGGTCCCGTACGGCAGGCCATCTGCCGCCTCGGCGAAGGCGCCCCGGTCCGAGACGATCCGGACCGACTCTGCCGTCTCCCCTTCGAGCACAAGGTTCGGGCGGCGCAGCTCGACCTTCTCGCAATAGGTCCCCGGCGCAAGGTGAATCGTCACCGTCTCCTCCACATCAGGGACGGCACGCTCCGCCGCTGCAAGCGCGTCTGCTATCGTTCGATAGGCACCTGTGCCTGTCTTCGAGACCTCGAAGACCTGTGGCTCCATGATATTGGCCTCTTTCCAGAAAAGCCGTGCTGCAGGCCATCTGACCCGCAGCACGGCGGTGAAGAGCTGATTGCGTGTCTGCGCTACTCGGCGGGCTTCACTGCATCGCCCTGGTAGCCGACATTGTTGTGAGCGAAGCACTTCTCATACGGGAAGCCGGAGAGCTGCTCGCAGAGCTGCTTGACCTCGGGGTCGACATCTTCCATGCGGCCACCCTCACGGACACGCTTGACCTCGGCGCAGAGGATGTCGCACTGCTTCTTGTCGATGTGGATGCGGCTGCCGAGGATGCAGGAGAGGATGAAGAAGCCAGCGCAGCCAATCAGCATGTAGACGCAGATCGTGATGGGCACGGTCACCGGCTGCACGACGGTGTCAGAGCCGCCTGCCGTGGTGATGAAGCCGGAGAAGGAGAGCGCGACACCCCAGAGGCTGACTGCGAGGGCAGAGGCGATCTGCTGCACGAACTGCTGGGCGGAGCTGTAGACGCCTTCGCGGCGGCGCAGGGTGATGAGCTCGTCGATATCCGGGATGTAGTTCATCGGGACATCAGGCAGATACTGGAATCCGACGTAGAAGAACTTCCAGATGGCGAAGATGATCGGGTAGGCAATCATAGCGACGGTGACATCGAAGGTGCCATTGACACGGCCGAAGGCGAAGAAGTTGAAGGCGACGATGCAGAGGGCTGCGCCGATCGTGGAGACGTACCAAGGCGTGTGGAAGCCCTTCTTGGCCATCCAGGCGACCCAGACAGCGGTGCAGACGATTGCGACGATCTTGCCAGGCATCTCCATCACGGACTCATAGGACTTCGCGATGCCGAGGGCGTAGACGATGAAGAAGGAGAGGCAGGCGCTCCAGCAGGCTGCTGCGAACTTCATGGTCAGATAGACGGACAGGACCTGGCGGAAAGAGCGGTTGCGGAACGTGGAGAGGACGTCGATGAAGAGCTTCTTGATGGCCTCCCAGGGGCTGCCAATCGTCTCCTGTGCGACCTCGTCGGGCGACTTCTCCCAGGTGGAGCAGTAGACGGCGATGAGGGAGATGACCATGATCGAAGCATTGATGGTGGCGATGATGAAGTAGGACCAGGGGTTCGTCTCGCCGAAGAGGCCGAAGCCGAAGCCGACGAGCAGCGCCATCATGAAGCCGGAGACATTGCCGAAGATGTGCTTGTAGCCGGTGAGGAGGCTGCGCTCCTTGTAGTCGTCGGTCATCTCGATGGTGAGCGGTGCGAGGTTCGAGGTCACGAAGGCATAGGCGATGTTGTAGATCATGTAGAGCACGAAGTAATAACCGAAGCCGAAGGGCGTCACGAGGAAGATCAGGGGCTCAGCGATCATCATCGGGATGGCGATGAGGATCCAGAAGCGCCTGCGGCCGAACTTGCGGCCGATCTTCGTGGCATAGAAGTTGTCTGCGATGAATCCCATGATCGGGCAGAGGAAGGCATTGAGCCAGATGGCAGCCGATGCGATGAGCGCCGACTCTGCAGCCGACAGGCCGCACTCGGTCGACAGGAACATGACCATGTAGCTGTGGGTGAAGGTCAGGGCACCCGAGTTCGCCATGCCTCCCATGCCGAAGCCAAGCCTCGTCCAGAATGTGATCTTGCGTTTCTTGCCCAATTTCTTGAACACGACACTCACTCCTCTCGGGGACCATCCCCTTGGCCCCACGCCGCTCCCGTGCCGGGAAAGCTGCTGCCCAGATCCTGCAGCAGGCAGCCGCATCATCAGCATGTGGTTCTGCCTGAATAATCAGTGCTGGGCTTCTTTGCACATGAAGCGTTATATCACAGGCTTTCTGCTCAAAACTAGCATGCCAGTAAATCAGCAATTTATTTAGGTGAACGGTCACTTTTCCGACTTGAACGTTCACCTTCCCGAAATTTGTCCCCAAATCCACGAATATCTAGCACACTTGCTTATTGCTCAGAACCATGGATGCAAAGCTGCATACCAAGACAGCAAAATGCACTCCAGCGCATCAGCTGGAGTGCCGTGAGGCAGGCAGCGCCAGGCTGCCTGCAATCTATGCATCTTGTCTCTCAGAGGCAGGCCTTGAAGGCAGCCTCTGTCCCCTTGTCCCTGATGAGGGCGAGGCGCGATGTGACGAGCTCCTGGAGCCCTGCGACCGTGCGCAGATCCTTGCCCCACATCGCCTCATTCCCGAGCACGGCGTCGACGATTGCCTCTGTGCTGTCAGATGCATGCTCTGCATAGAAGTCGAGCGCGGAAGCGTCGTCCTGGGCGACGTAGGCAAGGCCATCCGGACGCCTCAGATGCAGGCCGCCTTCGTCCCTGCCCTCGTAGCCGCAGGTATAGAACGCGATGAGGCAGGCAAGGCTTGTCGCCAGGCAGACAGGCACCTTCCCCGTCTTCGCCACATAGTCCTCAAGCGAGGGGAGGTTGCGGGCACGCCACTTGGCGGTCGAGTTGAGGCAGATCGAGAGAAGCTGGTGGTCGACGAAGGGGTTGTCGAAGCGGCCGCGCACAGCTGCCGCGAACTCCTCGAGGCTCTTCTGGCTGAGCTCTGCTCCTGCCAAGGTCGGGATGATCTCCTGGGAGAGCATCGCGTCCATGAAGGAAGAGACGGTCTCGTCGTGCATGCAGTCACGGACGATCGTGAAGCCAGCGAGGAAGGCGCCTGGCACGAAGCCCGTGTGGGCCCCATTGAGGATGCGGACCTTGCGCTTCTTGTAGGGCGTGACATCGGGCACGACAAAGGCGCCTGGCACCTTCGCCTGGATGAAGGGGAGCTTCGCAGCAAGCTTGTCGTCCCCCTCGATCCCCCACATCTGGAAGGGCTCGCGCACTGCGAGGAACCCATCCTCGTAGCCAAGGCGCTCCTCGATGGCAGCAAGCTCATCTTTGTCGCGGATGCGGCCTGGCACGATCGAATCGACAAGCGTCGTGCAGAAGGTGCAGGACTCCTCGAGCCAGGAAGCGAACTCCTCTCCCCAGCCCCAGTCGGCTGCATGCTGCTTCACGATGCGGAGCAGCTCTGCCCCGTTGTGGTCGATGAGCTCGCAGGAGAGGACGATGAGGCCCGGGAGGCCTGCCTCGAAGCGCACATGGAGGAGCTGGGCAAGCTTTGCCGGGAAGCTCTTGGGAGGACGGTCCTCAGCCTTGCAGGTGGCATCGTAGACGATACCTGCCTCGGTCGTGTTCGAGATGATGAATTCGATATCAGGCGAGCAGGCCAGCTCCATGAGGGAGGCATAGTCGTCTGCATCATAGGGATTGAGACAGCGGCTGCAGGTGCTCACGATGCGTGCCTCGTCGACCTTCGTGCCCTTCTCCTGGCCGCGCACGAGCACGGTGTAGAGGCAGTCCTGGCTGTTCAGGGCATTGCGGGATGCGAATCTCTTGGCAGAGGCATCGCGGGGCTGCACGAGCACGACCTTGCCTGACCAGTCCGAGAGCTCATTGGCAAGGTCGAAATAGCGGTCCGCGAAGGCACGGAGGAAATTGCCTTCGCCGAACTGGATGACACGCTCCGGCGCATCCTGGGGCACCAGATAACCCTCGAATCCGTCAGCCTTGAGGCTGGCATAGCTGAGCTTCTGCATTGCGATCACACCTGTTCCTCGATCTTTCCGGTACTGGATTAGATGATAGCATCAGATAAGGTGAACGTTCACCTTTCTTTTGCCAGAATACCGCCAGCGTGCCCATATGGGCTGCAGACGGCCTATTCGAATGGAATGCCCATGAGGCGGCAGTACTGCGGGAGGTTGCTGCGGAAGACCATCTCGACGTTGCCCCGGCGCAGAGGCTCCGGCTGCTCCCCTCCCGAGAGCAGATGGCTGCAGAGCGCATCCATTGCCTGGTGAGCAAGGCCGACCGGGTCCTTGTAGATGGCATTCGTGAGGGTCCCGCACAGAAGCGCATGCACGCTTTCCGGGAAGAGGTCGTTGCCGATCACAGGCAGCCTGCCCGCAAGACCTTCTTCGTCCAGGGCCTGGCAGAGCACTTCGGTGCCGACAGCGAAGACCGAGCAGGCAAGGGCCGGCTCCTCGTCAGCAAGCGCCGCACGCACGGCACGAGAGAGCTCCTCGATCTTGCCGTGGGCACCGAAGAGGGTCTCGATGCGATGCTGCGGGGCGATCTCCTGGAGGCCCTCCGAGAAGCCTTCAAGCACCTCGGCGTGGGACCTCACCTGACGGTCCCCTCCGAGGACCAGGATCTCCTGGGCTGCCTCAGGCAGGATGTTGGCCGCCTGCTCCGCCATGAGACGGCCTGCAGTCGCATAGTCTGCGACCATGCAGCCGAGCCTGCCGGGGATCTCCTGGTCGCCGTCGAGAAGCTCGATCGGGATGCCCTGGGCGCCCAGCGATGACAGGAGCTCGAGCGCATGCCCATCGGAAGGCGCATAGGCAAGCATCCCGTCGATATGGAGCCCTTCCTTCATATCCTGGATGAGCTGCTCGAGCGCGGTGCCGTAGCCGCCCGTGGGATAGGGACGGCCCTCGAAGATGAGGACGCTTTCGGCCGTCTCCTCGTAGGCCTCGATCCCCCGCCAGAGATAGGAATAGTAGTAGCGGCCCTCCCCTTCCGGGCTCGGCACGACCACGGCCACCCTGATCTTCGTGCGGCGCAGATTCGACGCATTGGCATTGCGGCGATAGCCAAGCTGCTCGGCGCAGTCCATGATGCGCTTCCGCATCGCGTCGCTCACGCCCGGCTTTCCCGTCAGTGCCTTGTGCACCGTGTTGACGGAAACCCCCGTGCGCTCCGCAATCTCCCTCATCGTGACACGCTCTGCCATCCTGCACTCCTCTGGCTGTTATCGTTCACCTATATCAAGCATAGCTGCCCCTGCCCGGACATGGTAGCTTTCCCGTCCCCAGAGGGCAGATGGCAAAGGAGGCGCCAAGCGGCGCCTCCTCTGCTGGAGATGGGGAAACATGGTATCTGGAGCCGATGGAATCTAGAGATGGACGACCTCATCGACATTGGTGAGCTGGAGCTCGTCGCCCTCTGCGCCTTCGATGGAGACATGGCGCAGGACGAGGCGCTTGACATTCTGGGCGATGATGCCTTGGCGGAGCATCGGCTCCACGCCTGATGCCATGGCCGGCACAGCAGGCTCTGCATCAGGATCGAACGAAATCTGGACATCGTCGAAGATGAGCTCGGAGATCTTGCGCTCCGGCAGGCCCGTGATCCAGGCAGCTGCTGCCGCGCAGCCCGTGGCTGCGATGTCGCGGAACTCGAGGGCGCCGAATCCCGGCGTCCGCTCGTCGATTGGCTGCGGCTCCCTGCTCTGGACATAGTCCGTCTTGCCATCGCGGTCGCAGAAGTAGAAGGCATTGACCACGAAGGGCGTGAGCACATGGTCCATATGGATGTTCGTGAAGAGGATGCCCTCGTTCACGGCATCCGTGCCACGGCCACGGCGCGTCTTGATGCGCAGGCCCCGGTCCGTGCGGCGGAAGTCGCAGTCGCGCACGGTGAGGTCCTTGATGCCGCCTGCCGCCTCGGAGCCGAGCACGACCGCGCCGTGCCCATCGTGCATGAGGCAATGGGCCACGAGCATATCGTGGGTGGCAGGGCGGAGCTCCTTGTCAATCGTGAGCTTGCCGCTCTTGATCGCGATGCAGTCGTCGCCGACCGAGAACTCGCATCCCATGATGCGGACGAAGGAGCAGGATTCGGGATCCATGCCATCGGTGTTGTGGGAGTTCTTCGGGCCCTCGATCTTGAGGCAGAGGGCATCCACATGGTCGGAGAGTACGGGATGGATGTTCCAGGCCGGGCTGTTCCTGACCGTGATGCCGACAAGCGAGACGTTGCTGCACTCAGAGAGGAAGACCATGCGCGGGCGGGCGATGTCACGCCCCTCGTTCGGCCGGTAAAGGTCCTTCACGTTGTGCCACCAGTTGTCTGGCGCGAAGTCGGTGCATCCATCGATGATGCCGCGTCCGTAGACGCAGACATCGTGGACGCCGATCCCGGTGATCAGCGAGCAGTAGGTCGAGATGCTCTCCCCTTCCCAGCGCCCGAGCGGAAAGAGCCCTGAGGCTTCGAGGCCCATGCCCTGGGTGCCCTTGAGGGTGCCGGGGATATAGGCCAGCTCATCCCGGTCATGGCGGGCAAGGAGGTGGGCGCCTTCCATGAGCTCGAGGGAGACGCCGCTCTTCAGGAAGAGCGACTTCACGATGTAGCGGCCAGCCGGGACAAGGACCCTGCCCTGCTCCGGGCATGCCATGATGGCAGCCTGGATGTTGCAGGTGTCGTCGTGCTCGCCGTCGCCGCGGGCACCGCAGTCGCGGACATCGATCGTGGCAGACTCCTGCTCGGTCGTGACGCCGACCTCGTACACCTCATCGCCCGAGACGAGCTTGATGAGGTTGCGGGTCCCCGGCACCAGGCCATCCACATAGGTCTCGACCTTCTTGGTCGTGCCATAGCGCTGGCCATTGACATAGACCTCCCACGAGAAGAAGGTCTCATACAGTCCCCCGTCATCGAGCTCGATGACGGCAGCGCGTGCAGAGCGCCAGACAACCTTTACATCCATTCCCGGCCTTCCTTCCCTGTGCCATCCCAGCTTGCGCTAGAGGACGACACCGTCTTTCCAGATGCTGATATCGCGGCTGTTCCTGCGCTCTGCAGACGTCAGCTCTCCTGAGGCGACACGCTTCACGAGATCCCAGAGGTCCTCAGCAGCCTCGTCGATTGTCTGCTTCCCATCTGCGACCACGCCGGCATTGAAGTCCATCCAGTTCGGCTTGCGCTGGGAGAGCGCGGTATTCGTGAAGACCTTGAGCGTGGGAGCGGGAGCTCCGAAGGGGGTGCCGCGTCCCGTCGAGAAGAGGATCATATGGCAGCCAGCAGCCGTGAGGGCTGTGGTCGACACCATATCATTGCCCGGTGCGCAGAGGAGGTTGAGGCCCTTCGTCGTGGCCGCTCCCGCATAGGGGACCACCGCTGCGATCGGGGCGGTGCCGCCCTTCTGGACGCAGCCGCAGCTCTTGTCCTCGAGGGTCGTGATCCCGCCTGCTTTGTTGCCAGGGCTCGGGTTGTCGTAGACGACCTCATGGTGGTTCAGGAAGTAGTCCTTGAAGCCATTGAGCATGGCGCATGCGTCGTCGAAGACCTTGCGGCTGCTCGCACGGCCGAGAAGGAAGCTCTCGGCGCCAAACATCTCAGGCACCTCGGTGAGCACCGTCGTGCCGCCCTCGGAGACGAGGATGTCGCTGACCCGTCCGATGACAGGATTGGCGGTGATGCCCGAGAGGCCATCGGAGCCGCCGCACTTCATGCCGAGGACGAGCTCGGAGGTGCTGACGGGCTCGCGCTTTGCCTGTGCAGCCAGGCCGCAGAGCTCACTCACGATCTTGCGCCCTTCGGCAAGCTCGTCTGCCACATCCTGGCAGGTGAGGAAGCGGACGCGCTCGTGGTCGAAGTCCCCGAGCTCATCCAGGATCTGCCGATGCGTGCAGTTCTCGCAGCCAAGCGAGAGGAAGAGCACGCCTGCAGCATTCGGATGGCGGGAGAGGGCGACGAGGAGCTTCTTCGTCTGCTCGTGGTCAGCGCCCGTCTGGGAGCAGCCGAAGGGATGGGGGAAATAGTGTATGCCATCGATGCTGCCCTGCACGAGGTCCTGGCAGGAATCAGCCAAGGCATGGGCGACCTCGTTCACGCAGCCCACGGTCGGGATGATCCAGATCTCGTTTCGGGTCGCAGCACGCCCATCTGCCCTGCGGTATCCCATGAAGGTCTCGCTCTCGCGCGGAGAGAGCGTGCAGGGCTTCGGATCGTAGGTGTAGTCCACCTCGCCCGAAAGGTTCGTCCTCATGTTGTGGGTGTGCACCCACTGGCCCGGATGGACATCCTGGGTCGTGTGGCCGATCGCGACGCCGTATTTCATGACCTGGGAGCCTTCCGGCATATCAGCCAGGGCGATCTTGTGCCCCTGCGGGATATCCTCTGCCACCAGGAGCTGCCTGCCCTCGAGCGTGAGGGTCTCCCCTGCCTTGAGGGGACGCAGCGCGACCGCGACCGTATCGGTCGGATAGATATGTACAAGCGGAGCCATGGATCCACCATTCGATAATGAGCCAACAGATGGAGAGCCTGCCGCCCTGCAGAAGACACGCTTGAGCAGGGCACGGTGCCAGAAAGGACACGCCATATCCGGCACCCAGCAGATCGCTCTCAAGATACGACAGACCGAGCACCAGCAGGGACAGGCCCATGCTGGTGCAGCTGCACCTGGCATCGCGGCCCTGCCCGGACGATGCGGGGAAGGAGCCCAATTCGCATTGGGGACGCATCGCAGGCCAGGGATGCTCAGGCAAGATGCAGCTGGCAGTCGACAGAAGAAGGTGAGGCGCTACTCCTCAGAGAGGTTGAAGCCGAAGTAGCGCACGGCGTTGTTGTAGGAGATGTCGCGGACGATGCGGCTCAGGGCCTTCGGGTTGTCCGGATACTTGCCATCCTCGACCCACTCGCCGATAAGGCCGCAGAGGACGCGGCGGAAGTACTCGTGGCGCGGATAGGACAGGAAGCTCCTCGAATCCGTGAGCATGCCGACGAAGTTGCCGAGGACGCCCTCGTTCGCCAGTGTCGTCATCTGGTCCCTCATGCCACGCTCGCAGTCATTGAACCACCAGGCAGAGCCGTTCTGGAGCTTACCTGCGACCGGAGCCTGCTGGAAGCACTGGATGACGGTATCGATCATCGTCGTGTCGTTCGGGTCGAGGCTGTAGAGGATCGTCTTCGGGAGGCCGGAGGTCTCGTTCACATCGTTCAGGAAGTCGGCCAGGTCGGCTGCGCTCTGCCCGTTGCGGATGCAATCGTAGCCGGTGTCGGGACCAAGCTTCTTGAACATCGTCGTGTTGTTGTCGCGCTTGCAGCCGAAGTGGATCTGCATCGCCCAGTCGAGGCGCACATACTCGGCAGCTGCGAACTTCATGAATGCGGTCTTGTACTTGAGGATGTCCTCATCGGAGACCTGCTTGCCGGCGACACGTGCGGCAAAGATGTTCTCGATCTCGCTTTCGGGTGCCGGCACGTCCACCACATAGTCGAGGGCATGGTCGGACGCCTTGCAGCCCATCTCATTGAAGAAGTCGAAGCGCTTCGAGAGGGCGCGCTTGAAGTCAGCGAAGGAAGCGATCTCGATGCCAGACACCTCGGAAAGCTTCTGGACATAGGCGCCGAAGCCTTCCTTCTCGATGCCAAGGGCCTTGTCCGGACGCATGGCCGGGACGACCTGGACATCGAAGGAATCGTCGGCAGCGATCTTCTTGTGCCATTCGAGGGAGTCGGCAGGGTCGTCGGTCGTGCAGATCAGGCGCACGTTCGAGCGGCGGATCAGGTTCCTGCAGGAGAACTCGGGCGTTGCGAGCTTCCTGCTCGCAAGCTCCCACACCTCGTCTGCCGTCTCGGGGCTGAGCGTCCCCTCATAGCCGAAGAAGCGCTTGAGCTCGAGGTGGCTCCACTCATAGACCGGGTTGCCGATGCAGCGCTCGAGGGTCTCTGCCCACTTCTGGAACTTCTCGTAGTCAGAGGCATCGCCCGTCACATAGCGCTCGTCGACGCCGTTGGCACGCATGAGGCGCCACTTGTAGTGGTCGCCGCCCAGCCAGACCTCCGTGATGCTCTTGAAGGTCTTGTCCTCCCAGATCTCCTTCGGGGAGATGTGGCAGTGGTAGTCGAGGATCGGCATCCCTTCGGCGTAGTCATGGTAGAGCTGCTCCCCCGTCTTGGTGGAAAGCAGGAAATCCTGGTCGTCCATAAACTTCTTCATCGTGCAGGTCCCTTCTGGCAAATCACGTGTGCGGAAGCCCTCTTGGCAAGCTTCTGTCTCTTTCTTTGACCATCTGGCATGTTAGTTGTTCCGATGCCCGATGCAAGGCTCTTTCTCGTTCCGCAGGGACATTATCCGCCCAGCGGCAGATATTTAGGGTGAACGGTCACCTAGCCGTTTATCTCTACATATTTAGTCCATGTTTCGGGCATTGAGCTGGATTCGGGCGACTGCTGCCGAGAACTTCCCACCTCCTTGCCCGCGCATGCTCCTAAAAGCCAGCTTGCAGATAAGCCCCAATGGACAGGCTAGCTTTGGCATGCCAGAAGTCCTGTCCATGCTGCCGGAGACGCGCGCAGAGTCGTTCTGAGGTAGACAGGATGAGGCTCTGCTGGACCTGTTGCGCTGCATCTGTAGCCTTCATGAGAGGCCACCTCAGCGCTCTGGTGTGCCAGTCAGCACGGACCCCCAGAGAAGCATCAAACATCGCCGCAGCAGAAACCGACTTTCCGCAGGTGGTGCCACCATCTTTGGCACGTCGTTGCCTGCATCTGACATATGCGCATCTCATCCAAACACGCTATGCTGGGAGGGTATGGCACATGCAACGACAGACTGCAGATTGACGGAGTAGACCATGCAGAAAGAAGAGATTTCCGCTCGCGCCTTCAAGCTGTTCAGCGAGAAGGGCTACGATCGCACGACGGTCCAGGACATCTGCGATGCCTGCGGAATCAGCAAGCCCACCTTCTATAGCCGCTTCGCATCGAAGGGCGATCTAATCATCGACTTCTATGATGGGGTGACCGAGCGCCTGAACAAGAACCTCTCCGCCCTCGTGGAGACAACGAGCGCCTGGGAGCAGCTGAAGATCTGCTTCGGCACGCTGATCGACGAGACCGAGGCGGTCGGCGTCGACGTGATGTCCCATATGCTGATGATCAATCTCGAGGAAGACCATCACAGCTTCGATGAGCGGAGCTTCCTGACCGATACCATGGTGGCGATCATCAAGCGCGGACAGAAATCCGGCGAGATCGGCAACCAGCGGCCAGCGCTCGAGCTCTATGGGACCGCTGCCTACCTCTTCCAGGGCTATCTCCTGATGTGGGCCATCAGCAAGGCCACGCTCGACTGGAGAAGGATGTTCGCCGAGGGACTCGCCGCCTTGCTGGATGTGCATGAGGAGGGGGCCGCTCCCCGAGTGAGCGCCGCTGTGCCTGCATAGCGAAAGCCACAGCTGCAGACAAGGAGACAGCGCATGGAACAAATGGGCCAGACGCCTGAGCAGCAGAATGAGGAGCCGCTCTTCTGTGCGCATGAAACCTATACGTGGGAGCTTGTCCAGACGATGGACCGTGAGGTCTTGGGGCCGGCACGCCTGCGCCTTGCCTTCATCTTCGCTGCATGCCTGATCCTGGCAGCCGACTGGCTCCTGGCAGACCAGAGCAGCCCCGCTGGCTACATCGTGCTGGCCCTTGCCTTCATCGCCCCTCTTGCCCTGCGTCATCTCTTCCGGCAGGCGCTCCGGATAAGCTTCGAGAGCAGCCGCACCATCAAGGATCGCACGACAAACATCACCTTCTATGGAGAGTGCTTCGAGGCAAAGCGGGAGAACTTCTGTGCCACCTACCGCTACGACGAGCTCAGCCGCGTCGTCGAAGGGGCCGACCACTTCTACCTTATGGTCGCGCCCGGCCAGGGCTTTGCCGTGCCCAAAGGAACGAAGGAGCAGGCCTCCTTCCTCCGCCGCTTCGCGTCCGAGTCGCATCAGCCAGAGCGGCTCACGCGGGCCACTGCTGCCATCTTCGGCGTGGGCCTTGCCTGCCTCACAGTCTGGTGCATCATTGGCCATGAGATGCCCCATCGTGACATCATGCGCAGCTGGGTGAGCGATATAGGCATGGCCTCTCTGATCTTTCTTGCTGCATCGGGCGTGCTCGGCCTCATCCTCCTCGACAGAGGCCGCATTGCTGCCATCCAGAAACGTGGAGCACGCATCGCCTGCAGGATCGCCTCTGTGCTTGCAGACTTCATCCTCCTCGCAGGCCTTCTCCTCTCCCTTCTCATATTCGATCCAGGAGCCATAACTGATAACGGAAACGGCACCTACACCTATGCCTATGCGCCGTTTCTCGAAGAGACGACCCGGACGCTCTATGCAGATGATGGCCCCTTCTATCTGAGATATCTGCGCCCGATGGAGGGGCCGGACGACATGGACCCCAGCATCGATGCAGGCGCATGGTGGACCCGCCATTCTGGGGATGTCGCAGCCGATACGGGAGACGCCGCTTCCAGCCAGGAAGAGGAGCAGAGCAGCGCCAACGAAGACGCTTCCGCTTCGCCTTCGTCGCAGGACGATGAGGTCGCCCAGCAAGAAGCAGGATATGCCGCCATCTGCCAGGCATATTCCCTCTCTGCAGAGCCCACCATCGCCTACAGCGCAGACGGATCGAGTTATGCCATCGTCTCAGACACAGATGACGCTATCCGCTGTCTCGTGTATGATCGAGACTCTGCCAATGGACGCTGTGGCCTCTATGTCCTCTACGAGGCCAAGAAGGCAGGCGACGGAAGCTATTCGCTTATGGATGCCACCTTCCTCGACAGCTATGCCTACGAGTATGGGACAGGCGCCACCGCTGAATCCGGCAAGGAGAGCTGGTCCGATGTGGGCAGCGAGAGCTATCGCGAGCTCACCGGAGAATAGGCATTCCATCCATCTCGTCTTTCTTTACGGATGCCCCTGTTCCTGTTCAGCCGCTTTTGGCTGGGCAGAATGGTCAGTGTCGCTTTGCAGGCCCGAGATGCTGGGAGGATGCATCATGGAGAAGAAGCAGGGGTTGCTCGCAGGGATCGCTCTGGCAGGAGGTGCTGCAGCCGCAGCTGTCTGCCTTTCGCAGGAGCAGCGCCGTGACGCCTATGCGACCGATGGCCGGGGGCAGACGGTCCTCATCACCGGAGCTTCGGGAGGCATCGGGCGCGAGCCTGCCTTCGTCTTTGCCGAGCACCATTTCAATGTGGTCGCTGTCGCCAGGAATGCCCAGAAGCTCGAGGAGCTCAAGCAGGAGCTCGAATGCAGCTGCAATGTCAATGTCTATACGATCGCAAAGGACCTCTCCGACGAGCATGCCGCACGTGAGATCTTCGACGAGGTGCAATCTGCTGGCATCGAGGTCACCCAGCTCGTTAACAATGCTGGCGCCGGCAAGCAGGCCCGTGTGGTCGATGCGGATCCCGACACGATGCGCGACCTCATCCATCTGAATGTGACGAGCCTGACGCTCCTCTCCCACTACTTCGGGCGGCGGATGGCGAAACGGGGATATGGCCGCATCATGAATGTCTCCTCGATGGGTGCCTTCATCCCCGACCCCTATTTCAATGTCTATGGCCCCACGAAGGCCTATGAGATGTTTTTGACCGAAGCCATGTACGGCGAGCTCGAGGGGACAGGCGTCACAGTCACCGCCCTCTGCCCGGGGCCAACGAAGACGAACTGGGCCACCAATGCCGGCAAGGCCGATGCAAAGTTCGCCAAGGGTCCCCGCGAGGTCGCCGAGGCTGGCTTCATCGGCATGCAGGAGGGCAAGCTCATCGTGATCCCCGATGCCGACTACCGTGCCTTCCGCTACCTGATGTGTCCGCTGCCGGCAACATTGCAGTCCCGTGTCATTGGGCAGTGGCAGCAGAGCCTGATTGCGCAAGGCTAGCGGCATATCCCCAAGGCACAAGGCCCCAGCCCTCCCCTGCAGGGCTGGGGCCATCTTCTGGGCTCTCTGATTCTGTCCACGAAAAGGGCGCTGCCTCCCCGTGCGGAAAAGGCAGCGCCCCTTCAGTACCTGTCTTCAGCGTCTATCAGCGCAGTGCCAGCCCATCATGCCAGGCCTTGCCGACCTCTTCGCCGATCACGCGGTAGCCGCGTGCCGAGGGGTCGAAGATGATGGGACGGAGCTTGCCGAGATCGACCTTCCCATCCGTCAGGATCGACTCGTCTGCCTCCTCGGCGACGACCTTGCCAACGAGCATGCCATCATTCTCGTCGAAGATCTCGACCTCGCACTCGAGCGTCAGCGGATACTCCTCGATGATGGGAGCATTGACCTTCTCGCTCTTGTGGACATGGACGCCCGCCTTCTCGATCTTGTTCTCCTTGGCACCGGTGGCGATACCGAAATAGTCGGAGATCTCGACCGTATCCGCAGTTCCGAAGGCGACCGTGAAGGCACCTGTCTTCTTCAGGTTCTCTGTCGTCTTGTGCTTGCCGAGGAAGAAGGTGATCTCGCCCGCGCCCGACTGGACGCCCCAGGCTGCATTCATCGCATTGGGGACACCATTCTCGTCGTAGGTGCCGATGATATAGACACCTTCAGGGGTCATGATGCTGTCATTGCCTGCAATCTCCATCTGGACCAATCCTTTCCAAAGGTTGCGCAGCCCCAGTAAGCTGCTCATGCGTTCGCCTTATAATCTACCTGCACTCAGGCACAGCCGACCATGTGCATTCATCTTGTAACTATGCACGCAATGCATAAAAGAACATCCAAGCCCAAAGAAGCCTGCATTTAGAAGCTCAGGTCCAGCGCAGATTGCAGCATCACGGCCAAAGACCGCAAGACAAGCCTCTCCGAGCAAGCAGCGAAGCCTCGAGCCTCTTTAGAGCGGGCTCAGATCTGCATGCGAAACAGAGGTGAGAGCAGTGGTGAATGCAGAAGCATTTACTTGTCTCTGCAGACGAGGCATACTATGCATTGAATAAAAAGGACATCGTACTTTTATCGCTCCGGGGCGCCTGCGTGCCGGAGCGTTTTTTTCTTTTCATATCCGCGAAAGACCGATGGGCGAACGTATGATTGTATCCGCAATTGGCGCGGCAGACCACGCTCAACTGTCTTGTCCTTCAATAAGCAGATGAAGGTTCGAGCCTCTCTCAAGCGAATGCAAGCCTTCTTCGGCATATGTCCATGTAGAGCGCAGGTTATCGCCAGGTACCTTTACTTCTTTGCTTTGAAGCAATCTCGCGAAGAGTTCAGGGCGGCGGCGACATTGCTCAGAAAACGCCATCGACAGCTGTTCCTTCTCTTTGTCTGTGCAATCTCTTCCCAAGCCATATAGCGCATGCTCGAGATTACGTGAGACGAAATAGACTCCATAGGGGACAGGTTTCCGCCGGTAGGTCAACGCGCTGCAGGCAATGAGCTCCTTGAGGCAGGCAGACTTCTCATGATTGCGCCGCAGCACCGATGCCACATTTGGAGTCAGTATGCAATCCTCTCCATACCTGATTCCGGCACAGCTGCCTTGAAGGACCCGTTCATCCGGAATGAAGGCGCCATCCAAGTCCACGATATGGATTATTTGGACAAGATCGTTCCATGTGTATGCATGTCTGGATTCGATGCGCTGGAGTATAAAACCCCTGATGGTGTCCTGAATCCTCCGCTCTATCTTGAAGCTTGCATTGCCACGGAAGAGATGGACTGTCGTCACGTCGCAATAGAAGGCTTCTGACTTAACCTTGGACGTACGGCGAGCATCACTTCCATAGAGCGAGGTGAATGGCTGGACAAGTGCCGTTTCATCGCTTGGGCCTTCCACCAGAAAGAGAATAACTCCTCGTCCTCTACCCATTGCTGGCCCCTATCTTTGAGAGAAGCTCATCGAAACCCGCCATCTGAGGATTGCACGCCTGATAGAAGGCTGCGTTCATGTCAAGCTCATCTGTCGGCTCATAGACTTGTTCCTTCTGCCCTCCCAGATTTATGGCTCGCAGATACTGGTTCCTCAGATTGTTCGATGCGCCCGAGCCCTGGAACTTTATGTACCTGTTGCGCGGATTCACAGTGGTGAATACCAGGCAACCTGCAGGAAGGCACTCAAGGGCACGCAGATTGTGGGCCGTGAAGATGAGCTGTCCCTTCCCGTGATCTGCCAGCACTTCCAGAAGCTCGCCCAGCAGAAACTCAAAGACGCCCGAATCTGCTTCGTCGATTACAATGCAGGCACTATCATCGCCATAGACGTCCATCAGTCTGCCAAGCATCGAGACGATCTTCTTGATTCCCTCCGATTCGCAATGGAACGGTATCCTGGTCGTTCCCCGACATGAGAGGACTTCGATGCGCACCCCCGGTGCTCCGTTGTCCATCGTCTCATTGTTCAACTTGTGAATCTCGATGCTCAGCCCTGGAACAATAGACCCAAGCACCACGTTTTCCACTTTAGTCGTTGAAACAAGCTCCTCATACACGGAGACAGGGACGACAGCTGTCCGGTCGGATGGCAGGAAGACATCGACCATGTGGCTTTTCCCATCTGAAACCGCGTCACCTGCCGCAGCCCATGAGGTATGGGATGATGTCGGTGCCGAAAGGGCAAAGGTATTGAACGCCAGCGCAGCCCCACGAGTCGTATCGAACACCTCGAGCTTGTTGATGGCATAATATCTGAGAAGCGTCACCGTATCCATCAGCGGCCTGAGCGTCTTCTCATAGGCTTCCTGTCCAGCATGAGAGAGTTTCCTCTCCCCTGTTCCCTCGGAGCATTCCTTGTATGCCCTGCGCGTTGCCACGGCGAAGCTTTCAAGGGCAGCAGCGAACACGAGCGAAGACGATGCACGCTCCTCGGATCTCTGCGCAAATGCAAGATCGAGGCCGGCCTCACTGCCTGCCAACGCCCTGAGCGCCCGCCAGCGTGCCTGTGGCCGAAAGGCATTGCCTTCCTCTCGGTTGTATGCGACGAGTGTCCTCCTTGTCAGCCCCTCTGCCTTCACTGAGACCGATTCCGACGCCAGTGCAACCCCCTCGCCCGCCTTGCGGAAAGCAAAGACATACTCTGCCCAGAACGTCATTCCATCCGCGATTTCCATCCCAATATCCCGTGTGAACCCAAGCGATTCAGAGGTGCTCTTTGAGATCTCAAATTCAAGCTCGATTGTGGCTTCATCTGAATCCGGGCCGACAAGCTCGACTGATTCTGGCGGGAGCTTCTGCCCCCGCATGAGCGTGCATGCGCAAGAGAAAGCGTCGACCACAGCCGTCTTACCAGAGCCATTCTGGCCATAGATTCCCGTTATGCTCGAACCGTACTGTCCATCCTTGAACACAATCTTGCCGTAGGCGACATTCTTGATGTTCTTCAGCACAACCGACCTTGTCCGGATCATAGAAGTCCTCCGCATATCGTGTTGAATATCATTAGATTACTATTTTCGACAATAAAATACAGATTTCCTTTTTCTGCCTCATTATTGTCATCATTCTATCAAACACTTGCTTAGCGAATCTCCTCACCATGCAAATCGGCAGGATTTATGGCAGACCAGGGGAATTGACCTGCCATCTGCATAGAAATTGGCGTGTCGGCAATACAACTGCCAACATCCGAAGGAGGCAGCCGTGGGGAGCAGGAAACAGACAGCACGCGCCAAGGAGCGCGCGGCATTCTTCGAAGGCTTGGATGGTATGGATGACGCCTTCGCAAGAGAGGGCGAACGCCAGCGCCAGCAGAAGGAAGAGCAGGAAGAGGCCAGACATTACAAGGCCTGCCTCTCAAAGCAGCGCTACGATACCCGCGCCGAAGCCGAAGCGACTGCCGCCCTCTGTGCCCAGCATGGGAAAAGCGGCCTCGAGGTCTACAAGTGCCCGTATTGCGGCGGCTGGCATCTGACCTCCCATCCTTGGAAGGATGCAGAAGGCCATAGGTCCTCGCATCGATGACAAGAAGGGCTTCCTGGCATCGGTCAGGAAGCCCTTCTCCGTTTACCACCGTATCCTCAGGGACCAAGCACCGCAGCCGGAATGACATGGATCCCGTCATCGCGGGTGTAGGCAAGCTTCCCGCGGCCGACCACCACAGCCAAGAAGGCAGGTTCGCTATTTTTTTGAGCGGTATTTGATGCCACCTTGCTGTGGAGACGTTTGAGGCTCTCCGCAGCTTCATCCGCCTTGGTATCGCTCAGCTTTATTTCGATGCCAGCCCATCGCCCTGCATGCTCCAAGATGGCATCGACCTCAAGTCCATGCTCATCGCGATAATAGTGGAGCTCATTTCCCAGCCCTGCGTACGTCGACAGGAATGCCTTGAGGTCGCGCATAACAAGATTCTCGAAGAGCAGCCCCAGCGTCTGCATATCCTGAAGGAGCGCATCCGGTGTCGCTCCCAGCAAGGCTGCAGGGAGCGACGGATCGCAGAAATACCGCTTTGGCTTGAGACGCACCCGCATCCTGCTCCTCATCGGAGGCGCCCACCCCTGCAGCTCCTGCGTCAGATGCATCCGATCGAAGAGCTCAAGATACGAGGCAATCGTATCTGTTCCGGCCACAGCACCTTGGACAGCCATATCCTGCTTGAGGGTCTTGTAGGTGACAGAGCGGCCCTCATTGGCAGCAAGCGCCTTCATGAGCGAAAGCGCTCGGTCCGGCGAGCGCCCTTCTTCCAAGACATTGATATCGAGAACCGAAGCGATATGCTGCCTGACCATCTCGAATGCCACCTCATCAGGAAGCCCCAGATTGGCAGGCCATCCTCCCCGGCAGCACCAGCGGATGACATCTGCCAAGGTGGTATCAGCCCGGACGGGCTCAACTGGCTTCCCTTCGAAAAGCTCTTTCAGAGAGACGCTTGCCGTTGATGCTCCCGATTCGCACAGGGCCATCGGAGCCATGGTCAGCCTTGCGATGCGGCCTGCCCCGGAGTGCCGGATGCTGCTCCGCTTCTCCTTTGCGAGCGTCGTTGATCCTGTAAGGAGAAATTGGCCACGCTTGTTGCCAGTTGCGTCAACCTGGCGTCGAACAGCATCCCATACTTCTGGCACTTCCTGCCATTCGTCTACAAGATGAGGAGTCCTTCCGGCTAGGGCCAGCGCAGGGTCCATTTCGGCTGCTCTGCGCTCTGACGGATCATCCAGCTGCGTCATGCTCGCAGCTCGGGTCATTGCCGTCCATGTCTTGCCGCACCATTTTGGGCCATTGATTTCGACGCATCCAAAAGCGCGCAGAAGTGCATCGAGCCTGTCCTCTATCATGCGAGGCTTATAGCCCTCGGGAACCAGCCTTGTGTCATTCGACATGCACATCACCTTTTCTGCCTGTCGCAGCGTGCTACTGCCAGAATGAGATCCATTCCATGAAATCCCTGCTGCCTCTGCATGCTGAAGAAATCGCTGCCTGTGTATCCTTCACTTTACGCGGTATGTAACCGGTATTTTACGCGCTTCACAACCTGTATTTTACGCCCTTTTCAACCTGTATTTTACGCGATATGCAACCGGTATTTTACGCGCTCCTCAACCGGCATTTTACGCCAGAGAAACGCTGAGAGGCCGGGCACCCCATGAGGATGCCCGGCCTTGCTTGCGTCTTCTCTTCATTTCCAGCGCTCGTGCGCGCTTCCCATCAGGCGAACTTCCGTGCCCATGCAGCGGCCGCAGCCTGTGCATGTGCCGCCTCGGTCCCGTGGATGGAGAGCCCTTTCTCCACGGTCGCTTCAGGATAGAGGGCCATGAGGTCCTTCTCGCTTCTCCCCATCCCCGAGCCCTCGTTCGTGCAGAAGGGGATGATGCGCTTGCCAGCCGTGTCGATTGCACCGAGGAAGGTGAACACCACCATGGGGCAGGTCCCCCACCAGTTGGGATATCCGAGGAAGATCGCGTCGTAGCCTGAGGCGTCCGGCACTTCCTTGATGGCAGGACGTGCCTTCTGGCGGAGCTCCTGCTTCGCGACATCGCACGTCTCGTAGTAGTCTTCCGGATACTCCTTCTCAGGCTTGATCTCGAAGAGGTCTCCTCCGACCGCTTCCTGAATGAACTCCGCAACCCGCTCGGTATTACCCTGGGCGAGCTTCCTGATGCTGCCGGAGGAGCAGTTCTCTCCGGTCCTGGAATAGTAGGCGATCAATGCCTTCATCGCGATGCTTCTTTCTGGGCTTCTGCCCTGACGTTTCCGCTTATGGGAGAAATCCTCGAGCTTACGACTCGCTCCAGCCTTCCTGGAGATATTGAAGGTTCCCGTACCAATACGCAGCCGTGCAGCCGCCATCGGCGAGGATGTCCGTGCCCGTGATGAAGGAGGCACGGTCGCTCAGGAGGAACCCTGCCAGCTCGGCGATATCATCCACCGTGCCGGCACGTCTTGCCGGCATCTTCTCGAGCATCGTGCGATAGCCCTCGCCACGCGGTCCCGTGATCTCGTCGTGCGCAAGCGGTGTCATGATGATGCCAGGCGAGACGGAATTCACGCGGGCGCCGCGCTCTCCCCACCGGCACGCCTCGGAAGCGACCCTCAGGACATTCGTGCGCTTCGCGTACTGGTAGGCGTGGAGCGTCGTGCCGATGGCCTCAGGCTGGAGCATATCGAGCGAGAGGAGCTCCTCGGCTGGCGTCGTCGCGAGCAGCCTGTTCTCTTCCGGCGTGAGCGCTGGCAGGCGATGCCCCGACTGGCTCGAGACCACAAGCCCTGCCCCGCCTGGGCCGATGATGCGCCCGAACTCCTCAAGCAGGACGCTCGTCCCATAGAGATCGACTGCCAGGATGGTGGGGATGGGCGCCTGCGAGGGGCTGACGCCACCTGCACAGATCACGTTCACGACCTGGCCGAGCTCCTGGGCACGGGCGGCAACCGCCTGGATGTCTGCGCACTTCGAGAGATCGCAGGGCATTCCCTCCACATCGAAGCCAGCCTCCTCGAGCTCCTTCACGGCTGCGTCGGTCTCCTGCTGTGTCAGGTTCGTGATGAGGAGCTTCCTGCCTGCAGCCACCTTCCGGGCGATTGCCTTCCCGATGCTGCCTGCGCCGACCAGCACGATCACCTGATGCTGTGCGTTCTTCATATCCCGTCCCCTTCTTCTCCCGAGCCCCTCCGGCTCCTGTTCCTTGATTTCATGGTACGGGGAATTATCGTAAAATCCGTTTCATACAGCCGATATGCGTCCCGATAATCCGATTGCAGGCATCAGCATGAACACCAAGCAGATAGATTGCGTCCTCGAGCTGGCCCGTACCCTGAACTTCAAGGAGGCGGCCTCCCATCTCTTCATGTCCCAGTCCTCGATGAGCTACCAGATCCAGGCGCTCGAGCGGGAGGTAGGCTTCCAGATCTTCGATAGGACCGGCCATGGGACGAGCCTTACCGCGGCAGGTCTCCAGTTCGTCTCGAGCCTCGCCACGATCAAGGGCGACCTCAGGCGCGCCGTCGAGATGGGCCAGAACTTCAATGCCCGCTACCGCGACACGATCAGGATCGGCCTCACCTGGCGAAGCTCGCTTCTGGCGCTGCCTCAGGCGATGAGGCGCATGCAGAGCCTCCATCCCGACCTCGATATCACCCCCGTCTTCAACCAGGGCGAATCATTGGAGGGATTCCTGGCCGGCGAAGAGGATATCGTCTTCCTGCGCGATGACGGAAGCTGCCCCGCAGGTGCCACAGTCCATCCCCTCTAACAGAGCCATATCTATCTCGTGACCACGCACGACCATCCGCTCGCAAGCAAGCCCCTGATCCATATGGAGGACCTTACGGGAGAGACCCTGATGGTCGGCGGCGCCAGCCCCGGACCTCTGAGGGCGGTGCAGCACCGGGTCGTCACCACCTTGGGCATCCCGCATTTCAACAGCAACGACCACGAGACGACCCTCATCAATGTCGAGGCAGGAAAGGGCGTCTGCCTCTCGCCAGGCCTCTACAATGATGGGAGCGATGCCTTCGCCTGGACGCCCTTCGGCTGCGAGGAGACCATATCCTGCGTCCTTCTGACCCACGACTTCGACGAGCGTCCTGAGGTGGCAGAGCTCGTAGCGCTCCTGCAGGATGCCTACCGCCCTGGCACCGCCTTAGGGAAGCTTGTCTAGAACCTGCCGAGGAGAGACCCATGCAGATCCCGCTTCTGCCCTATCTGATCGCTGTGAACATCCTGGCCTTTGCTGTCACGGTCCACGACCTTCTGTGCGACCGCAAGGTGCGCCCCATGCTGCCCACGCCCATCTGGGTGGTCCTTGTCTGCGCAGGAGGAGGCCCGGGCATCCTTGCTGCCTTCCCGGTGGCCCATGGCCACATCTACAAGAGGACCGTCTTCCGGCTCTTTGCCGCCATCATCTCGACCATCCTCTGGACCCTCGGCACCCTCACCACGGCCGGGCTCATCCACTTCGATGTGGATTCCCTCACAGAAGCGCTCCGTGCACCGCATCCAGTCCTTGCAGCCTATCTTGTGGCGGTGAACCTTGTGACCTTGCTCTGCTTCATCGTGGACAAGCACCAGGCACGCCGGCACCTCTCCCGCATCCCGGAGGCTGTGCTTCTGGGCCTCTCGCTTGCCGGAGGTGCGACGGGCGGCCTTCTGGGCATGTGCCTTGCCCATCATAAGACCGCGAAGCCCTATTTCCGCTGGGGCCTTCCCCTCTGCCTCATCACCGACCTTGTCGTCCTCGCCTACCTCCTCCAGGCAGGCCTCATCTGACATCACGGCATAGGCACAGGACAAGGGACAGGGCCGCTCCTGGCATGTATCTGGAGCGGCCCTGTCCCTTGCAGCAGCTATGGTGTGTAGCGGTCCTACCAGCTGACCTCGTCGTGCGCCCCTGTCATCGATGCGAAGCGGGCATCGGCATGCCTGAAATAGAGGACAATCGTGTTGTCGTCGTTCTCGTCGTACATCTTGCGGAGTCCGGGATAGGCATCGAGCATATGCTTCTTCGCCTCGACGCGCTCATCGGGCACAAGCTCGCCTGCAATCCTCCACCAGTCGGCGCCCTTCTGGGCGCAGATCTCGACCTCAGGATGGGCGACGATCTGCTTGTAGACATCCTTCTTCTTGCCGGTCTGGATATAAAGCTTCCCCTCGAAGAGATCGACTGTGCCGAAGGGACGCACGCGCGGATTGCCCTCTGCATCCACCGTCGCCAGCATGTAGGTCGGGGCCTTCTTCTTCAGGAATTCGTACACATCCTCGATTGTTGCCATTGTCTCGCTCCTTGTCTCTTGTCAAGAAATCCTATACCTAGTTTCGCGACAGCTGCATCGTTTTTTCCGTGAGAGCATCATCAATCAGGGCAAGCGCAAGATCTGTCCAGCATGGAAAAGGCGCACCTCCGGATCAGCGGAAGTGCGCCTCGGCAAAGCGATGCGATGATGGGCTGCGAAGCTCAGAGGACCTTCGAGAGGAAGCTCTTCGTGCGCTCGTTCTGCGGATGGTCCATAACATCGGAGGGGGTGCCCTGCTCCACGATCACGCCGCCGTCGATGAAGATGACACGGTCTGCGACGTCGTGGGCAAATCCCATCTCGTGGGTCACCACCAGCATCGTCATTCCCGACTGGGCAAGCTCGCGCATCACGTCGAGGACCTCGTGGACCATCTCGGGGTCGAGTGCGCTCGTCGGTTCGTCGAAGAGCATGATGTCAGGGTTCATCGCGAGGGCGCGGGCGATCGCCACACGCTGCTGCTGGCCACCGGAAAGGGAGCGGGGCATCGCATCGATCTTGTCGGCGAGGCCGACACGGGTGAGCAGACGCACCGCATCGGCATCTGCCTCCTCCTGGGTCTTGAGCTTGAGCTCGACCGGCGCGAAGGTGACGTTGCGCCTCACCGAGTAGTGCGGGAAGAGGTTGAACTGCTGGAAGACCATCCCGACATGGCGGCGGATCTTGTCGACGTCGGCGCCCTTCGCGGTGATGGACTCGCCGTCGATCGAGATGTCGCCTCCGGTCGGCTCCTCGAGGCGGTTGATGCAGCGCAGGAAGGTCGACTTGCCCGAGCCGGAAGGCCCGATGATGCAGACGACCTCGCCTGGCTCGACCTCGAGGTCGATCCCATTGAGGACCAGGTTGTCGCCGAATGCCTTCTTGAGCTGTGAGACTTTGATCTTGGGTTCAGACATTAGACACGCATCCTTTTCTCGATGGTGTGGGAGACGATCATGAGGACCGAGGTGATGAGGAGGAAGATGACCGCGACCCAGGTGTAGGTGGCAAACGACTGCATCGTGCGGCCGACGTAGATGCGCGCCTGGTACATGATCTCGCCCAGGCCGATCGCGTAGAGGATCGTGGAGTCCTTGAGCGTGATGATGCACTGGTTCACGAGCGTCGGCAGGCAGATGCGGACGGCCTGCGGCAGGATGACCTTGCGCATCGAGGTCGCATAGGAGACGCCGAGCGAGCGCGATGCCTCCATCTGCCCTGCCGGGACAGCCTCGATCGAGCCACGGAAGATCTCTGAGATGTAGGCACCGGCATTGAGCGTGAGCGTCAGAATCGAGGCGGTGATCACGTCGATGCGGAAGTCGGTCGCGCCCATATACTGGATCAGCTGGGGCATGGCGAAATAGAGGTAGAAGGCCTGCACGAGCATCGGCGTGCCTCGGATGATCCAGATATAGAACTTGGCAATGCCACGGAGCACCTTGTAGTGCGAGATGTGCATGAGGCACACCAGGATGCCGATGAACATGGCAATGACAAGCGAGATGATGGTCACCTGCAGCGTCGTCCCCAGGCCGCTCAGGAGCATGGGCCATACATCGCTGAATGTGGTGGCCAAGACTTCAAATCCCATGTAGTCGTTCCTCTCTTCCTGTCATTGCAGGCGTTGAAAACAGTTCGGGCACCCGTTCGAGACGAGTGCCCGCTTGCTGGCTGACACGTTGCAGTGCGTGGATGCTAGCCCTTGAGGTACTTGTCGACGATCGAGTCGTAATCGCCGGAGTCCTTCATCTGCTGCAGGCCGCTATTGAAGGCGGAGAGCAGGTCGGCGTTCTTGCCCTTCATGACAGCGAAGCCGTAGGGCGTCGAATAGTTGTCCTTCTCCTCGGTGACGACCTCGAGGCCATTGCCCTGGGTGATGCCGTAGGACATGACCGGGTAGTCCTCGAAGCAGGCGACGGAGTTGCCGGTCAGGACATCCTGGTACATGAGGGAGGAGTCGTCGAAGTAGGTGAGCGTGAAGCCATACTTGCTCGAGAGCTCCTCGGCGCAGGTCGCACCCATGGTGCCGGTCTTGGCGGCGACGGTCTTGCCGTTCAGGTCCTCGTAGCCCGAGATGCCAGAGCCGGCCTTCGCTGCCATGCAGACATAGGAATCATAGTAGGGATCCGAGAAGTCGTACTTCTGCTTGCGCTCGTCCGTGATGGACATGCCGGCGATGACACCATCTGCCTGGTTGGACTCAAGTGCGGCGACTGCAGCGTCGAAGCCGAGGGAGTTCAGCTCATACTTGAAGCCGGTGAGCTCAGCTGCCTTGGCCAGGATGTCCACATCGATGCCGACGAAGTTGCCTGAGGAATCGGTGAACTCGAAAGGTGCGAAGGTCGTATCGGTCGCAATGGTATAGGAGCTCTTCGAGAAGCCGGAGTCTGATGACGAATCAGAGCTGGAGCTCGATGAGGACGAGCTGCCGCAGCCTGCGAGCACGAGGCCCGTGGCAGCAAGGACGCCAGAGGAAAGGCCGACGAACGAGCGGCGGGACATTGAGGACATAGGCTACCTCCCAAGGTACGTTGATGTGCTTCCAGTACATCTCCCTGTTCCGGTCCCCGGAATCGGGCAATGTTACAGGGATACCCGATTCTGAGCACCATAGCCAAACTGTACAGAATGATTATTGTGGTTGATTTTTAGATACGTTACAAAGCAGTTACGTCTTGCAAGGCCCGCTGAGGTTGCCACGGGCTATTTCGATGGCCGCTTTCCCGCCTCAGATGCGCGCAGTTGCGGCCATATCTCCTGCTGGGGAATGCGGCTCCCAGGAAAGGAATTTATTTCCTAGTAACATGAGGGTATTTAATCTGAGCTACAATGGCCGCATCCAGATACTTGGGAGAGGGATGGCAATGGAGAACTTCACAGGCCAGCATCTGCTCGGACGCCGCCAGTTCCTGGGCCTTGCCGCTGCCGTCGCAGCAGCAGCGCCCGCCGTGCTTGCGGGCTGCGGCTCATCGGACACGGGCACCACGTCAAAAGACGCGCAGCAGGATGCTTCCTACGATATTTCAGGCAAGGAGCTCACCTTCGTGGGCGACGACGCATTCGCGCCCTACCGCTACATCGAGATGCAGTCCGATGGCTCGAGCAAGGTCGTCGGCCTCGATATCGCGATTGCAGACGAGATGGCATCGAGGCTCGGCTTCACCTATACCTTCGAGCCCCAGGAGTTCGCAGCGACCCTGGCCACCGTCCAGAGCTCCGACACCTCGTTCACGATGGCAATGAGCGCGAATGAGGAGCGCGAGCAGACCTTCGACTTCACCCGTGGCTATTACCAGCCCCGCGTCGGCGTCCTCACGATGGGCGATGAGATCACGACGATCGACGGCCTCAAGGGCAAGAGCCTTGCCTGCACGACCGGCACCGTCCAGAACAAGTTCATCACGGCTGTCCTGCCCGATGCAGATGTCCACACCTACGACGGCGGAGACCAGTGCCTCCAGGAGGTGCTCGCCGGCAGGATCGATGCCTATGTCTGCGATGGCGCAGAGGGCCAGTCGATGCGCGATGCGAACCCGGGCCTCGTGCTGGGCCTTCTGGACCGTGCGGACACGACCGACTACGTCGGCGTCTACCGCCTCATGGCGCAGAAGGATGCACCCTTCGTGACCGCGCTCGACGAATGCATCGGCGACATGCTCGAAGATGGTACGATTGACACCTATATCAGCCAATACGTCGGACCTGACTTCGTCTGGGGCGATGGCGGCTTCTCAGCTGCCGGCACCTCGACCGTCGGAGACAGCACCGGCGAGTAGCCTTCGGAAGCGCGCATGAACTTCTCGGTCCTCGAACCGTATATGCCCCTGTTCCAAAGCGGCCTTCTGATCACCTTGGAGGTGACAGGGGCCGCCCTTGTCCTGGCCTTCGCGCTCGGGGCGGTGATCGCGCTCCTGAAGGTCCTTCCCCACCGGTGGCTCCGGGCCCTGCTCGACTTCTACACCTCGATCTTCCGGGGCATCCCCTTGATCGTCCTTCTCTTTATCGCCTATTTCGCGACCCCGCAGCTCACCGGCTACAAGATCTCGATGTTCGCCGCCTCGGTGATCACGCTCGGCCTCAATGGATCGGCCACCGTATCGGAGACGCTGCGCGGCGGCATCGAGGGCGTCGATACAGGCCAGTATGACGCGGCACGCGCCCTGGGACTGCCCAGGGGAATCATGATGTGGAAGATCATCCTGCCGGAGGCATTGCATTCCGTGGCCCCTGCCCTCGTGAATGAGGTCATCACGGTCCTCAAGAGCTCGTCTCTCGTCGCGACGATAGGGCTTGCCGACATGATGCGCGCTGCCGAGTCCGTGCAGGCACTCACCTACCGTGCCTTCGAGCCCTTCATCTTCGTCGCTGTCATCTATTACCTCATTGTCATGATCCTCGTCCACATCTCCAAGAGGCTCGAGAAGAAACTCCGGGAAGCCTATTAGAGCTGCCGTGCAGACAGGAACCTTCTGGCCTCAGGGC